>NZ_CP102830.1:318636-637272 GCF_024730785.1 Pseudomonas sp. LS44 | reverse complement strand
GCCAACGCACAGGCCGCCAGCACCTGGATGACGCCGCGTTTGAAGCGAAACAAAGCAACGGCCGCTGCCAGTGCAATCAGCGCCGACGGCCAGTCGAAAGTCCCCTCGAAGCCTTGCGGCCAGAGTACGTGGTAGCCGAAGAACAACGCCAGATTGAGGATCACTCCGACCACGGCGGCAGTGATAGCCGTCAGCGGCGCAGTGAACTTCAGTTCGTTGTGGGTCGACTCCACCAACGGGCCGCCCGCGAGAATGAACAGGAAGGACGGCAGGAAGGTGAACCAGGTGACCAGGCTGGCGGCTACGGCCCCGGCCAGGAAGGCTTGATCGGCACCGAACACCTGCTGCACATAGCCACCGACGAAACCGACAAAAGCCACCACCATGATCAGCGGCCCTGGTGTGGTCTCGCCCAGGGCCAGGCCGTCGATCATCTGTGTCGGGGTCAGCCAGCCGTAGTGGCCTACTGCGCCTTGGTAGACATAGGGCAGCACCGCATAGGCACCGCCGAAGGTCAGCAGCGCGGCCTTGGTAAAGAACCAGCTCATCTGGGTCAGAGTACCTTCCCAGCCGAACAGGGCGGTCAATAGACCCATGGGCAATGCCCACAGCGCCGCCCCTATCACTGCCAGCAACAGGAGGCGTGGCCAGCGAAAGCGTGCATGCTCCGGTGTCGGGGTGTCGTCATCGATCAGCGCCGGGCCGAAGGACTGCTTGGCCGCGCCGTGGCCACCACCGACGGTGAACTTCTGCGGGGCGAGTCGCCCACCGAAATAACCGATCACGGCGGCCCCCAGCACTATCAGTGGGAACGGCAGGTTCAAAGCGAAAATGGCGACGAAGGAGGCGGCGGCTATCGCCCATAGCCAGTTGTTCTTCAGCGCCCGCGAGCCGATGCGGTGGGCAGCCTGCACCACGATGGCGGTCACGGCGGGTTTGATCCCATAGAACAACCCAGCCACCACCGGCACATCCCCAAAAGCGATGTAGACCCATGACAGCGCGATCAGGATAAACAGCGAGGGCAGTACGAACAGCACCCCAGCAATCACCCCCCCCCAAGTACGGTGCATCAACCAGCCGATATAGGTGGCCAGTTGTTGGGCCTCCGGGCCGGGCAGCAACATGCAGTAGTTCAGGGCATGCAGAAATCGGCGCTCGGAGATCCAGCGCCGGCGCTCTACCAGCTCCTGGTGCATGATCGAGATTTGCCCGGCTGGGCCACCGAAGCTGATAAAGCCGAGTTTGAGCCAGAACAGAAAAGCCTGGAGCAAACTGACTGGCTCGGCACGCGGCAGATCCTGCTCTACAGGTGGCAGAGTGGTCTCATTCATTTGGGAACTCTTCTGTCACAAATGCCGCCAGCAGCCCATCGAAGATGGCGCAAGCAGCCGTCAGCAGGTGATCGTCGTTAGGGATGGTTTCGCGCAGCCCGGCCAGTACCCGCTCTATGCCGGAAGCCTCGGAGGGTTGAACACCACCGACATCCAGGTAATGCACCAGGGCAGCGATACGGCTGAGGCCTGACTCGGCCAGCCCAAAGCTGGCTTGCAGCGTTTCGAAGGTGACGCGGTTCCCTACGTGGCTGAAGGTCGCGCCGTCGAAATCGAAGCCCAGCGCGTCAGCGGGGCAATCACTTGGCGTGTCCAGCCAGAGGAACGTGGCATCCGGATCGATAAAGCGGCGGATCAACCAGGCACTGGCCAGCCGGTCGACCCATGGCCGCTTACGTGTAGCCCAGAAGCGACCTTGGTAGTCACTGCGGTCGAGACGTGCAATCGGATGATCATGGCTGCTCGGTTCATCCTGCGACAGCGCCCGGCTGATGGCTGTTTCCAGTGCTTTAAGGGCCATGTCGGTCTTTTGCCGAGCAGCAGCAGGGAAGAAATCGATGGCCTCCACCTGAGCATGCGCCTTACGCAGCTTGCGTACCTGCCTGGTGCTGGCGAGGGCGTTATCCGAATTCAGTTGAGCCTGGCACGCCTCGATCTCGACGCGCAGCTTGGCATAGTCCTCGCCACGGTCGAACAGCTCAATGAAGCGAGATCCTTGCGGATCATTGATTGGGAGCAAAAAGGCTGTGCCGTTGCTGCCCAAGATGTCGCGCTCGACGCTTTCCAGCGCCTCCCGGCAGGTGGGGTTGTCGGGTAGCAAATAGACGCCGTCGCGCAGTACCGCAGCACCACGGGCCTTGAGAGCGCGCCAGGCGCGCATGCGTTCCGTAGCGTTGGCGGTCGGCAGAGCGATGATCAGAGAGAGCCAGTTATCCATGTAGAAATAAATACATATAAAGTAGTAATCGCTACGCTATACCTGTACGGAACGATTGTGAAGCACTGTCAGCAAGGGCCCATTTATCGGATCCTGGCTAGGTTCCAATACCAATCAGATGACAGCTCATCAGACGTTCGACAACAACGATTCGGGGTGCCGCAGCAGCCTTCTACGATGAGCTGCTAAACCCCATAGGTGGCCCGTTACGCCTCGTGCTCATGACGAGCTGATCGAGCTCCGCCCTCAGGGATTGATGAATGGCCGCTATGGGCCACAGATGGCCGGTTAGCGACCATGTGCCGTGACTGATCCACCCTTGCTCTCCCTCAACACGGAGGACAAGCCATGAAATCCAGCGCCATCTACAACCATTGCCCTTGGAACAAGGGAAAGCTAGTCGGGCAGAAAGCCCCACTGCGGCTCAGAGATATTTGGGCCATCCGGGTAAGGCTCCAGATCGCGGAGAGAACCCGGGATCTTGCTCTATTCGACCTGGCGATCGACAGCAAGCTGCGAGCCGGCGACTTAACCAAGCTTCGTGTGCGGGACATAGCCCATGGAGATCATGTGTCGTCGCGAGCCATCGTGATGCAGCAGAAAACTCAGCGCCCAGTGCAATTTGAGATCACTGAGCAAACCCGGGCGGCTCTGGATGCCTGGATGCATCAGGCCCAGCTCCGCAGCGAGGACTGCCTATTTCCGAGCCGGCTGCACGGCTCAGATCATCTCTCCACCAGGCAATACGCTCGAATCGTCAAAACCTGGGTGACAGCCATTGGCCTTGATCCAGCCATGTATGGCACCCACACGCTGCGGCGTACGAAGGCATCACTGATCTATCGCAGAACGAAGAACCTGAGGGCAGTCCAACTCCTGCTCGGCCATACGAAGCTTGAAAGCACCGTCCGATACCTAGGAATTGAGGTCGATGACGCCTTGGAAATGGCGGAGCAGACCGAGGTCTGACCATGCATAGCGACGGTTAAAGCCAGACCGTCGCTATCCGGCCAGAAGCAGCCGGTTGCAAACGGCAGGTTCCGGCCAAGAAGCGCTGTTTTGCGTGGCGGTATTTTTTACGAAACGGATGGGCAATGCCATTGAGATGTGAGTCGGCGCGGAGGTCGCCAGGCGGAGTCTGGCCTGCATGGGGATGATCCTGGATTTTAGTAGTGCAACCCAAGCTGTTGCTCAAAACAGGCTTGTTCAATTTCTATCTGTTTGATTTATTACAAGTTTTTTTGATACCCAAGACTCCCCCTTTAATCGTTTACAGATACCAGCGGTATTCGCGCCCCCCGATCTCTTGCATAAAAGCCAAGTGGTCCTGGCGCTTGTTCTCGCAGTAGACATCGACAAACTCCGCACCCAAGCCCTCACGCAGTTGTGGCTGGCGTTGCATGGCACGCACCGCGTCGAACATGTCCAGGGGGAAGTCGATTCCGCTGCCATGGCCTTCATGCAGCGGCGCGATCGGCTCGCGCTGCTGCTCCAGACCCTGCTCCATCCCACAGAGGATGGCCGCCAGCACTAGATAAGGGTTGGCATCGGCACTGGCCAGGCGATGCTCGATGCGCAGGTTATGCGGGTCCGACTCGGGAACCCGCACGCAGGCATTGCGATCCTCGAAGCCCCAATTGACCCACACCGCACCGCCATAGCGACGCAAGGCATTCTGGTTCGGCGCGAAGATCGGCATGCAATGGGGCCGCAGCTCCAGGCAACCGGCCACCGCATGGCGCAATGCTTGCTGCTGGTCAGCCGCCAACAAGTTATTACCCGCCGCATCGTAGAGGCTGACATGCACGTGCATGCCGCTGCCCGCGTGCTGCAAGTAAGGCTTCGCCATAAAGCTGGCGCGGTAGCCGTGCTTGAGGGCCACTCCTCGGGTGCTGCGGCAAAACAGGGCGGCCCAATCGGCTGCACGCAAGCCGTCAGCGAGGTGACCGAAATTGATCTCGAACTGACCAGGGCCGCGTTCGGCGGTGATCACCGTGGCGTCGATGCCTTGCGCCCGTGCTGCCTCGACCATTTCATCGAGCACCGGGGAGAAGCGCGACAGCCGTTCGATGTGCATATTCGGCTGATCGTCCGCATCGCCCGTCAGCGGATCGCGGGGGAACTGCGGCCGGCCATTGAGCAGCTGCTTATCGAAGAGGTAGAACTCCAGCTCGAAGGCCACCACCGGGTGGATGTCTTTGTCCCGTAGACGTGCCAGTACCTGCGCCAAGACTTCGCGGGGCTCGAAGGTGATCGGTGCCTCGGTACCATCCGAAGTGATCAGCATCTGCCCCAGCGGCTGCGCTTCCCAGCTCACCGGCTTCAGCGTGCTGGGCACTAAGCGGCGCCGGGCATCCGGGTCGCCGTCGTTGAAGCAATAGTTGCCAATTTTGAACATTCCACCCTGCACGCCCAGCAACACGCAGTTCTGCGGCAGTTTGAGGACGCTGCCCGCGGCTACCTTCTCGAGCATCTCGACTGGATAGCGCTTGCCATAAAAATGCCCAGGAATGTCCAGGGAAATCAGGTCGACGTAACGCACCTGCGGGTGTTGCGCGCGGAAGGCGCGGACTTCAGCCAGCAGGTCAGAGCAGACGGCGCCCATGGTAGTTATTACTCCTTTGATCTTTATTCGAGTGAGTAGATGAGAACCCAGAACACTCAGCGGTGTGGTTTTCATAGCGCCAGTGAGCGGGAAACGGTCGCTGACGCCGAGCCAGGGCGGCTAGTTCTCACCCTCGAGCGATAGGCATTCCGCCCTCCGGCCCCAGCCGTTCTGCACCGATCTGTCGTTCACTCACCTCGTTGGCGAGTGCTCGCCTCGCGGTGGAAGAGCACGACCGCTGCGCGTAGCTTGCTGCCACCGAACACGCGCATGCGCTGAAACTGCCCATGGCTCACGGGCACGTTCTGGCAGTCCAGTGCCTGTCTGTGGCGGCTATGGTCGATGTCCGGATCGTGCAGGTAGACGAAGTCCTCATCGCAGCCGGTGACTAGGACCCAATGGGGAGCCTTGGTGCGAGTGAGCCGGTAGTTGCTGATCAGCACCAGCGGCTGGCCGCCTGCGGCGAGGAGCTGGGGCATGTCGAAGGGGCTGCTGGACAGCTGTTCCACATCACTGCGCTGCAGTTCCGCGCAGAACGCCTCGTGCACCAGACGCATAACGTCTCGCTTGCTTTCGCGGCGCACGCCATTGAGAAACAGTGGCCCTTGGATGCTGACCTGCAGACGCACCCGGAATCCCCGGCGAAACGCGGCCAGGGCCAAGCCCTGAGGGCTGCAGCCGCCGTGTCCGGAGGTCATGAAGATGGTTGTCGCCTCCCGCCAGAGCTGCACTTCTTCGAGACGACCCAGGAAGCGCCCCGGCTGGAGGGCTGCCATGGCCATCATCAGGCAGGCGGGACCGCAGGTGAATTCAGTGGTTTGCTGGTAGTACGGCACGAGGCGCGAATCATCGAGCTGCCGCTCGATGATTCGCTTCTCGTAGCGCAGCGCCTGCGCGTGGTCTTCGTAGTAGTCGTCGACCTGGGCGAAGCGCCGATAGCCCGCGCCTTCATAGAGATGGATCGCCGCCGCGTTGTCCGTGCGCACCTCCAGGCGGAGGTAGGCACAGTCGTGGTCGCGCGCCTTCTGCTCGGCCTCGGCTAACAGGCGTTTGCCCAGGCCATGGCCGCGGGCATCAGGGGCGATGGCGATGGAATAGAGCCGCGCCAGTGATGTGCCACGGTGGAACAGCAACAGCGCGTAACCCATTACCCGGCCCTGGTACTGCGCCACGATCAGGCTTGCGTGGGCGCGCTTGATCATCCACTGGAAGCTGCGGGGCGACAGTCGGTCGTGCTCGAAACACTGGTTTTCCAGGGCGAGCAGCGACGCGAGATCTTCGGCGACGGCATTGCGAAACAAGAATTCCATGAACAAATTTCGACCGTTGTGATGGGCGTTCCGAGGAGTGATCAGCGTTTCGCTGGCTTGTCGCTCGCCCGCTTCAAGGTCCTCGTGCCCTCGGCCGGCTGACCGAGGGGCTCCGACTTGAGGCGGCGATCGAAGTAGTTGATGGCGAAGGCAAACAGCAGGATGGCAATCAGCACGCAAAGGCCAATGTGCACGGGTTCCATGGTTGATCCTCGGGAGCGATTAAATGGCGCTGGGGCTATCCAGCATGGTTTGCAGCTCAGACGGCAGAGTCAGGCCCTGGACCCCGGCGCGGAAGCACCGAGCAAGCGACGCAGGACCACCAGCATCAGCCCGGACAGCGCCGCCAGGGAGGCGACGAACAGCGGATAGGACACCCACCAGGGGATGGCCTGGGTCACCGCGCTGAACTCGGACATGCCGCCAATACCGGCGATCAGGTTCAGCGGCAGGAACACCACGTTGATCAGGGTGAGCTTGCGCAGCATTTCATTCATGTTGGCGTTCAGCAGATTGCCGCGCGCATCCATCAGCCCCGACAGCACCGAGGCATAGATTTCGGCCTGGCGGATGCACTGCTCGTTCTCGATGATCAGGTCGTCGAGCAGCGCCAGCGCCTCCGGCGGGAATTTCAGCCGCTCGCCTTGATCACGCAGCCGGCCCAGTACCGCACCATTGCTCTGGATGGCGTTCAGGTAGTAGATCAGGCTCTCGCTGAGGCCGAACATCTGCAGCAGATGCCGGTTGTGCAGGGTTTGGTTGAAGCGCTGCTGCAACTCGCGAGCGACCAGTTTGATGACCTTGAGGTGGCCCTGATAGTGATGAATGTTGCTCAGAAGCACTGCCAGCAGAATATCCAGCGGGCGATGCAAGTCGCGGCGCACGTGCAGGTCGCCGAGCAGGGAGTCGGCGTTGGAGATCAGAACTAGCTGGTTCGCGTTGAGCATCATGCCGAAGGACGAGACTTCGAAGGCGCAGCGCTCGTTGCCGGAGTAGCTTTCCGGGCGTTTCCAGATGAGGAACAGTGCCTCGGGAAGAAACTCGACGCGCGACACCTCGTCCGGATCCAGCGCCGAATCCAGGGTATGCGCATCCAGGCCGAAGCTGCGGCGCAGCCAGTCTCGTTCCTCGGCACTCGGTGCAATGCACAGTTGCAACGGGGCCGCATCGTCCTCGCAGGGCAGCAAGGCCCCGTCGTTCAGCAGGTAGCTCTGACGCATCTTGCCACCTCAGCGCGCGGCGCCACGTCGTTTGAGTTCGAGCCGGCGGACGAAGTCCTCCAGCACCTGCCGGTAAAGCTGGTCGCCCAGGTGGGCGTCCTCGATGCCGGCGTCGAGGTTGGGGTTGTCGTTCACCTCGATCACCTTGACGCTGCCGCCGACCTCTTTGAGGTCAACACCGTAGAGCCCATCGCCGATCAGGTTCGCGGTCTTCACCGCCAGATCCACCACCTCCTTGGGCGCATCCTCCACCGCTAGCGTGCGGCATTCGCCGATCACTTCAGTACCCTGGGCCTTGTGGTTAACGATCTGCCAGTGCCCCTTGGACATGAAGTACTGGCAGGCAAAGATCGGCTGGCGATTGAGCACGCCGATGCGCCAGTCGTACTCGGTGAACAGGAACTCCTGCGCCAGCAGCAGCACCGAGTGCTCGAACAACTCGCTACTGGCTGCGCGCAGCTGCTGCGGGTTTTCCACCTTGATCACGCCGCGTGAGAAGCAGCCGTCGGGAATCTTCAGGACCAGCGGAAAGCCCAGACGTTCGCCGACTTTGTCCAGTTCCTGGGGATTGTCACGGTAGAGGATCTCCGTGGCGGGCATGCTCAAGTCGTGGCTGCGCAGCAGGTCGGTGAGGTAGACCTTGTTGGTGCAGCGCAGGATCGAAGTCGGGTCGTCCATCACGATCAACCCCTCGCTCTCGGCCTTCTTGGCAAAGCGGTAGGTATGGTCGTCGACGCTGGTGGTTTCGCGAATCAGCAGCGCGTCGTATTCGGCCAGGCGTGAGTAGTCCTTCTTCTCGATCAGGTCGACGTCGACGCCCAGCATCTTGCCGACCCGTACGAAGTTCTCCAGAGCCTGAGCGTTGGAGGGCGGCAGCTCTTCCTCCGGGTTGTGCAGGATGGCCAGGTCGTAGCGCGTCACTTGGCGTGATTGCGGTGTACGCCAGACTTTGCGGCTGAAGCCATCGAGGGCTTGGGCAAATTGATCCTCCTGATTCTCGCGCAACTTGTGCAGTGAACCAGGGCGCAGACCAGCGATCTGCCAGCCGTCGCCTTTGCGGAAGTCGACCAGCAGGACCGGGCAGGGAAACGCCTCGAACAGCTGGCGAGCGATGTCCTGCAAGGGGGCCAGGTCGGTCTTGCCGAAGTACAGGCTGAGGGTGAAACCTTCGGTGTCGGCACACGGATGCTGCGCCAGCGCCTTCTCTAGCGATTTCTCCAGGTCGTCCAGCGCGAGGCCGTAGAGCGACTTGCGCGCCAGCTCGCTGACGGTGCGTATCGAGGGAATGACCCGGTGTCCGCGTGCTTCCGCCAGCAGCGAGCAGTAATAGCCGTGCCCCAGGTACTTGTAGTTGCGACACAGGTTGATCACTTGAGTCCGCTTGCCGCTCTCGCCACTGCGCGATTGCTCCAGGTACTCCTGCGCGGTGAGCATGTTTTCGCTGGGCAGGTAGGAGGACCAGTCCTCCCTGCGCTCGACGATGATCAGCACCTCGCTGGAGCCTTTCAACACCTCGGCGTTCTGTGCGATTGGCGGAAGCGCCTGCAGCTCACTGGTGAGGAGAGGATGGCAAAGATTGGCTTGTACCGAAGACATCTGTCTGACCTGTTCAGAAATTGACGTCCTCAATAAACCGCCAATTCCGGGAAATGTCTTCGCACTCTACGAAAGCTTTACGCCGGCGATTGGAAACCTTATGCCGACGCTTCACTGAAGCGCAGTTGTCGCCACCCGCCCAAGAATTTAGCAGTGGCTTAGACCTGGGTGCCAAACCTGACTGAGCCGATGGGGCAGAGCAAACGGATGGGTAACCACAGCGACGGCTGGACCTGCAACCGTCGCTATCGACCCCATTGCGTGGACTATCCCCGCTCCGGTAGACACTTCTGAGCGTCGACTGTTGGTTATTTGCACATCATCACCAGCGGCAGCTTCTGGCTGAATTCTGCCGTTGCTGACCGGCAAAGAACGGCCAGGAGTGGACTGTGGCTAACGTTCACGACCAACCTGCTATTCATCTGCGAAAACTGAATACTGCTCGAACGCACTCGCGCCCCGTCACAGGTTGGGCCACTCACCCCGACGTGCATCAGTCCGATACACGGCAGGGCTGTCACGCAGTTAGGGCGCAACCCCGCATGGTTACGGGCACTTGTAACGTTCGGCTTCGGAGAGGTCTGGGCGATTGCAGTCGATACTGCCGCTACCACCGCCCGCGGGTACCGTAGTCCTTCTCGGCCTTGACCTGGCAGGGGGTTCTACCCCATTACCCCTCGCTGATAGGGATACGAAGGAATCGGCGCGCCCCGCCAGCGTTGACGGGGAACGCCTGGGAAGCGAGGACTAGTCGGTCAGGGTGCTCAGCTCGGCGCGCACCAGTTGGGGGATGGCGACCGGCTTGTTGCTGGCCCGATCCACATAGACGTAGACCACGTAGCCGAGCGCGGACACCTCGGTCTCGTCATTGCGAAAGATGCCGAGCTCGTAACGGGCGCTACTGGTGCCCAGGTGGGCGATACGCAGGCCCACGGTCACCTGATCGGGGAAGGTGATCGGCGAAAAGAACGTGCAGCTCGACTCGACGATCAGGCCGATGACCGGGCTGTTGTCGATGTCCAGGGTGCCCTGCTCGACCAGGAACTGGGTGATCGCCGAATCGAAGAACGAGTAGTAGACGACGTTCTGCACGTGGCCATAGGAGTCGTGGTCGCCCCAGCGCGTGCCGAGGGTGTAGGAGCGTCGGAAATTCTCCCGGCGTGGACGGTGGGCTTTGGTGCTCATAGTACTTCTCGGTAGATGGCGCGTACGTCGTCCAGCTGGACCTCGCGCGGGTTGTTGCCGAGCAGACGCTGCTGCTTCATCGCATCCAGCGCCAGGGCTTCGATATCGACCTCGCCGATGCCCACGTCGCGCAGGCGGGTCGGCAGCTTCAGCTCGCCGGCCAGGCCGCCCAGGTGATCGGCCAGGGCGCGGGCTTTGTCGTGGTCGCTGCCAGACACATTGGGCAGGACAATCTCGGCCAGTTGCGCATACAGCGGTGCCACCGCATCCAGATTGAAGCGCATCACCGGGCCTAGCACCAGGGCGTTGGACACCCCGTGCGGCACGTGGAAACGCGCGCCGAGCGGATAGGCCAGGGCATGCACGGCGGCCACCGGCGAGTTGGCGAACGCCATGCCGGCCAGGCAAGCGCCAAGTAGCATGCTTTCCCGCGCCACCATATCGGTGCCGTCGCGGCAGGCTTGGTGGATGCTGCCGGAGAGCAGGCGCAGCGCCTCACGCGCCAGGCAGTCGGAAATCGGGTTTTTCAGGTTTCGGCTGGTGTAGGCCTCGACCGCATGGACCATGGCGTCGATGCCGGTCGCCGCGGTGATATGCGCCGGCAGGCCGAGGGTCAGATCGGCATCCAGCACCGCCAGGTCGGGCAACAGGGTCGGCGAATAGACCACGTTCTTCTCGCCGGCACCGGTGGTGACCACCGACACCGAGGTCACCTCGGAGCCGGTGCCGGCAGTGGTCGGCACCAGGATCAGCGGCAGACGGGCGCCCTTGCTCTGGTTGATCCCGTAGATCTGCGACAACTCTTCGCCGCCGCGCACCAGCAAGGCCGCCAGCTTGGCTGCATCCAGCGAGCTGCCGCCGCCAAAACCGACCACGCAATCCGCGTCGCAGGCCTTGCCGGCTTCCACCGCGGCGAGGATCACCGACTCCGGTGGGTCAGCCTGCACGTCGGCGAACACCTCGACCGGGACGCCCGCTTCGGCAAAACCGGCCAGCACGGGCTCGAGCAGACCGGCAGCCACGACGCCCGCATCGGTCACCAGTAGCACCGAGCTGCCGCCCAGGCCACGCACCTGGGTGGCGAGGCGGGTGGCGGCACCGCGCTCGATGACCATCGAGCGGGTGGTATTGAATGCCATCGATAGCATTGGGAAGAGCCTCAAAAGGATGACTTAGGCAGCCCTCACGCGGCGGTGTCGCGGAGAGCTCTTGAACGAGCCCCTTGAAACACAGGGCACCGTTTCCCCCTTATCTTATGGGATAGGCAAACGACTGTGTTTATGACTACCAGCGCAGTCAATGAACGGCTGGACTTCCTCAAGACTCATCGGGTTGCTCAGTCGGTAGACCCGCCACGGGTCGCCCTGATAGGGCTCGAAGTCATCATCCTTCGCCGAATAAACTTCCAGCCCACGGGCGCCTTCCCGGAACACCGCACCTTCAACCTCGTAGTATTTCTCACCCATAACGTCCTCCTTAACCACAAGATCATGTGGATGCGCGCACGGCGCCTTGGTCAACGGCGCAGAACCATGTTGATTAAACGGAAGCCCAGTCTCGGTCCACAGCTATAAACGGTCTCGGTCTCGGTCTCAGTTCCGGTTCACGACCACTGACGGTTTCGATTCGCGACTGCGCAATTGCATCGCACTTGACCGCCCAATTGCATTGCCGCTGACCAGTCAATTGCATTCGTGCTGACCACCGTTTGCATCTGACTTGACCAGTACACGCCGAAGAGGCGAACGGCAGAGAACGGCCAAAGGCAGCCCTTCAGGCTTAGAGAGCACTCGCCTCCTTCCGCGCAACAGCAACCGCTAAGGCGTGATCACAACCCCGCACTTGCGCCACTGTGCCGGCGTCTGTCCTGCGTGGGTTCTGAACAGCCGCACGAAGAAACTCACGTTCTCGTAGCCCACCTCGTAGGCAATCGCCTTGAACGACAGGCCGGTAGCCAGCAGCAGTTCTTGGCCTTGTCGATCCACACCTTCTGCACATAGAGGCTGGGTGGCAGCCGGGTCGCCTGTTGGAAACGTCGCTTCAGTGTGCGCTCGGCCAGACCGATTTCGCGGCCCATGCTCTCGATAGTGATGGCTTCGGCATAGTGCGACTCGATCCAGTTGCCACCCATCGACGGCTCCATTCCTCTCCAATCGAGACCGAAAAGGTCGGCATGAAGCTGTACTTGCCCAAGTAGCGCGGCCAAAGGCGATGAGGGAAAGACCGCGCAAGGTTGATAGATGGCGCACAACTGGTTTTCCTTGGTTTTATTCGGTTGGCGTCATGGCGGGTAATTGCCACTGCCCATTGCTCACTTCCGGCTTGGGCATGTAGATGCGTAGCACGCCATAGAAGGGGCCGTTGGGGGCGGGCAGCCAGTTGCTTTCCTTGGTCTTGCCGGGCGATTGCCGTTGCACATACAGGGTCAACCCACCATCGGCATCCTTCTTCAGGCTGTCGAGCATGCGCGAGTTGATCAGGTAACGATTGAGGGGGTTGTCGACCAGCAGTTTGCTTTTGCCGTCGTACATGGTCAGCGACCAGAAGGCCTTGGCTGGCGGTAGTTGGCCTTTCTTGAAGCGCAGCGTGTAGCTGTGGCTGGCGGCGTTGACTGGTTTGCCAGTGCTGTCGACGAAGTAGCCGATGTAGCTGGCCTCTTCGGAAGAGTTGCCAAAGATGCCCATGTTGGCACCGGCATAGCGGTACAGGTAATTGTTGTTGAGGTGCTGGCGGCTACCGAAGAGGTCGCCGCTGGTGACCTGGTGGGTGTCCACCTTGGCCTTCTTGAAGGCGGCGAATTCGCTCTTGCCGTCGTCGATACCGGCCTGCAAGGCCTTGAGCTGCTCGGCACTGAGGGTGCTTTCATCGAAAGACAGACCCGGGCCCACGTCGATCTTGGCGAAACGCGCCATCAGCGCCTTCTCGCTGGGGTGGCTGGGGGCAAACGCGAGCATGAAGTCGAGGTAGCGGAACAGCGCCGGCGTGGCGGACATGTCGGCTTGCGGCTTGGGCCAGTCCACCGCTGGAGCTGCGGCGATGGCCGGCTTACCGAGAAAGGCGCTGAGGGTCTTCACGCCATAGCCCTGCTGGATCTGCTTGACCTTGGCCAGGTCCTGGTCATCGAACAGCTGGGTGCGGTACAGGCCGTAGGCGATGGCGCTTTCGCTACGGAGCACGGCGTCGATCCCGGCGGGTTTCTCGCCCTGCCAGGCTGGTCCGGCGATCAGAAAGTTGCCACCTTTATTGCCTGTTGCGCGGGAGCCCAGGTAGGCAAAGTTCTGCGTATAGAGGTCGATCAGCTGGGTGGAGTAGTAGCGGCCCTCTTCGATGGCTGGCAGGGTCAGTACCAATGGCTCGGCACGCAGGTCCATCCAGATAAAGGAGTAGGGCGTGTCCGAGTTGGGGGTGACGAAGGCGCTGTCCTTGGGCGTGAAGATATTCGCCGTGTTGCCGATCTGGTTGAACGCGGCCTTGAAGTTCGGCCCATCTTTATCCACTGCCTGGGTGTAGAGGGTCTTGTACATCTCCACCACCGGGAAGCCGTACAGGTAGGCTTCCTTGGCGATGGCCCGGGCTTCGGCCGGGGTGGCGCTGAAGTCGGCGTGCGCCGCTGCGCTGAGCAGCAAGGAGATGCCGGCTGCTGCCAGGCTGTTGCGTGCAAGTGCGGTCATTGATTTGTGCTCCGATCCATTTGAGAGTTTTATCCGCTTCAATTATTCAGCCGGCATGACGGCCGGTGACTGCCAGCGGTTTCCAGCAGTTCCGGCTTGGGCCAGTAGTAGCGGATGTCTACTTGGCTTCTCCGAACAAAGCGCCTTTCAGCGCGCCTTCAAACGCTGGACCGGCATGACGCCAGGTCAATATCGCAGAAGCCACATTACGCCTTCAGGTAAGTCCTCACCTTCATGGTGAAATACTCGCGGCACACTTGGGCATGCCTAGGCAAGCCGGGGCGATTTATTAACCCCAACCGCAGTTACATAAAACGTAGGGGAGAGCCGTCTGCGCCCCTCCCTGAGCCGGGAAGCCCTACAACGAGCTCACCAGGTGCCCACCATCAACGGCCAACACACTGCCGGTCATGAACGCGCCGGCGTCGCTGGCGAGCAGCAGGAACGGGCCTTCCAGCTCGTGCAGGTTGCCCAGCCGGCCCATCGGCACGCTGTCGCGGATGTAGGCCTGGCCCTTTTCGCTGCTGAAGAACGCGTCGTTCATCTCGGTCTGGAAGTAGCCGGGAGCGATGGCGTTGACGCGGATATCGTGGCGCGCCAGTTCAAGCGCCAGCGACTTGGTCAGCTGCACCACGCCGGCCTTGGCCGCGCAGTAGTGGCTGTAACCGGTGCCGACGCGCAGGCCGAGGATCGAGGCGATGTTGACGATGCTGCCCGGCCGGTCGGCTTTGCTCAGGCGCTGGGCGGCAACCTGGGCGACGCGCCAGACGCCATCCAGGTTGGTCGACAGCATAGCGCGCCAGTCTTCCTCGCTGATTTCCAGCACGCGCTGACCGTTGCCGATGCCGGCGTTGTTGAGCACCACGTCGACCACGCCGAAGCGCGCCTCGGCGGCGTCGAACGCCGCCTCGACGCTGGCGCGGTCGGTGACGTCGAGGGCCACGCTGAGCGCTTCGCCGTTCTCGAACTCGATGTCGCGCTGCACTTCGGCGAGGCGTTCGCCGCGCCGCGCGGCGAGCACCACGTGGGCGCCGGCACGCGCGGCGACCCGCGCCAGGTGCGCACCGATACCGCTGGAGGCGCCGGTGACCAGCACCACCTTGCCGTTCAGGGAGAAGCTACGGAAAGCACTCATCACAACACCTCGAACAGGCCGGCAGCACCCATGCCGCCGCCGACGCACATGGTGATCACCACGTACTTCACGCCGCGGCGCTTACCTTCCAGCAGGGCGTGGCCGACCATCCGCGCGCCGCTCATGCCGTAGGGGTGGCCGATGGCGATGGCGCCGCCGTTGACGTTGAGCTTGGCCGGGTCGATACCGAGTTTCTCGGCGCAGTACAGCACCTGGCAGGCGAAGGCTTCGTTGAGTTCCCACAGGCCGATGTCGTCGACGCTCAGGCCGTGCTGCTTGAGCAGCTTGGGCACCGCCAGTACCGGGCCGATGCCCATCTCTTCCGGGGCCAGACCGGCCATGGCGATGCCGCGATACAGGCCCAGTGGTTGCAGGTTGCGCTGCGAGGCCAGGCGGCCATCCATCAGCACGCAGGCGCTGGCGCCGTCGGACAGCTGGCTGGCGTTGCCGGCGGTGATGCAGCCACCGTCGATCACCGGCTTGAGCTTGCTGAGGTCGCCGAGCACGGTCTGCGGACGGTTGCCTTCGTCGAGGCTGAGGGTGACTTCTTCGAAGCTGACCGCGCCACTGGCCTTGTCGACCACCTGCTTGGTGGCGGTAACCGGCACGATTTCGCCCTCGAACAGCCCGTCGCGCTGGGCGGCGGCGGTGCGCAGCTGCGACTGCAGCGAGTAGGCATCCTGCGCTTCACGGCTGATGCCGTAGCGCGCGGCGACCAGCTCGGCGGTCTGCAGCATCGGCATATAGGCGTGCGCGGCGTGGCGGGTGACCAGCTCGTCGCGCTCGGCCATCGCCCACTCCATGTTCTTGTTCTGCACCAGGCTGATGTGTTCCTGGCCGGCACCGATGGTCACCGCCATGCCGTCGACCATGATCTGCTTGGCGGCGGTGGCAATCGCCATCAGCCCGGACGCGCACTGGCGGTCGAGGGTCTGGCCGCTCACCGACAGCGGCAGTCCGGAGGCCAGCGCGGCCATGCGCCCGAGGTTCCAGCCGGCGGTACCGCCGGGCATCGCGGTGCCCATCACCAGGTCTTCGATCTCGGCGGCGTCGATCCCGGCGCGCTCGACCGCGGCGCGGATCGCATAGCTGGCCATGCTCGGCGACTTGAGGTTGTTGAACGCGCCACGGAAGGCCTTGGCGATCGGGGTACGGACGGTGGAGAGGATGACTGCTTCTTTCATTTGGAGTGGTCCTGGATGTGGGTGTTTGCTTCTGTTCCCTCGCCTCTCTGGGGTGAGGGTTAGGGAGAGGGATGGGCGTTCAGGTCAGCAACTGTGCGCGCCCGTTCCCCTCACTCCCAGCCCCTCTCCCGTAAACGGGAGAGGGGAGCTTGTGCGGCGTTTGCCTATGGCTTGTATGTGGTTGCTGCGTTCAGATCTTCTCGATACGGGTCTTGCCGGCGGCGACCAGGCGCTCCAGCAGCGAGGCCGGCTGGAACCACATTTCGCCGTAGACGCCGAGTTCCTTGCGGTAGCGCTGGATGCCGGCCAGCACCTTGTCCAGGCCGAGGGTTTCCGCGTAGTGCATCGGGCCGCCGACGTGCGCCGGGAAGCCGTAGCCGTTGATCCATACCAGGTCGATGTCGCTGGCTCGCAGGGCGATGCCCTCGTCGAGCAGCTGGATGCCTTCGTTGATCAGCATGAACAGGCAGCGGTCGTGGATTTCCACGTCGGTAATCTCGCTGCGCCGGGCGACGCCCAGCTCGGCGGCGGCGCGCGCGGCGATTTCCGCGACTTCCGGGTCTTCCTTGCGGTCACGGCCTTCGTACAGGTAGAAGCCGCGGCCGGTCTTCTGGCCGTAGCGGCCGAGCTTGTACAGCTCGTTGCCGACGATGTGGTAGCCCGCATCGTGGCTGGTGGCGGCCAGGTTGGATTGGCGCACCAGGAAGTTCACGTCGACGCCGGCCAGGTCGAGCATGGTCAGCACGCCCATGTTCAGGTCGAGGCCGGTGAGCACGTTGTCCACCTGCCCCGGGGTGGCGCCTTCGAGGACCAGGCGGTGTGCCTCGCGCGAGTAGGGTTCGAGCATGCGGTTGCCGATGAAACCGAAGCACACCCCGGAGACCACCGCCAGCTTGCCGATCTGCTTGGCGACTTTCATGGTGGTGGCCAGCACGTCCGGGGCAGTCTCGCGGCCACGCACCACCTCCAGCAGGCGCATGACGTTGGCCGGGCTGAAGAAGTGCAGGCCGATCACGTCCTGCGGGCGCCGGGTGAAGGCGGCGATCTGGTCGACGTCCAGCGACGAGGTGTTGCTGGCGAGGATCGCGCCCGGCTTGCACACCTGATCGAGACGGCGGAACACCTGCTCCTTGATCTCCATCTTCTCGAACACCGCCTCGATCACCAGGTCGGCGTCGGCCAGGTCGGCGTAGTCGAGGGTGCCTTGCAGCAGGGTCATGCGCTGTTCCAGCTGGGCGTCGCTGAGCTTGCCGCGCTTGACGCTGATCTCGTAGTTCTTGCGGATCTGCACCAGGCCGCGGTCCAGCGCCTCGCCCTTGAGCTCCAGCAGCTTCACCGCGATACCGGCGTTGGCGAAGTTCATGGCGATGCCGCCGCCCATGGTGCCGGCGCCGATCACCGCGACCTTGTCGATCTTGCGCAGCGGGGTGTCGCTGCCGATGCCGGGGATCCGCCCGGCTTCGCGCTCGGCGAAGAACACGTGGCGCAGCGCGCGCGATTCGGCGGAGGCTTCGGCCTGTTTGAACAGCGCGCGCTCCTCGGCGAGCCCTTCGCTGAGCGGCAGGCGGCAGCTGGCCTCGACCGCGGCGACCACGCGACGCGGCGCCTGGCGGCTCTTCCAGCGCGGCGCGTTGGCGGCGAGGAACTGGCTGAAGAAGTCCGCGGCGATGCTCTCGCCCGGGTTGGCGAACGGCGTGGTGCGGCGTGCCGGAGCGTTCTGCGCGATCAGCTCGCGGGCCAGTTCGCGGGCGCTGTCGAGCAGCGCCTCGGGGCTGCCGGCCAGGCGGTCGAGCAGGCCCAGTTCGAGGGCGCGTGCGGCGTTCATCGGCTGACCGGAGAGCATCAGGTCCAGCGCCGGCTCGACGCCGATCAGGCGCGGCAGGCGCTGGGTGCCGCCGGCGCCGGGCAGCAGGCCGAGGTTGATTTCCGGCAGGCCGAGGCGTGCCTTGGGCTCGCCAACGCGGTAACCGCAGGCCAGCGCCAGCTCCAGGCCGCCGCCGAGGGCGAAGGTGCCGATCGCGGCGATCAGCAGCTTGTCGATGCTGGTCAGACGCACCAGCACGTCGGGCAGCGAGGGCGCGGCGTGCGAAGCGCTGCTGCCGAATTCGGTGATGTCGGCACCGGCCGAAAACACACCCGTGTCGCCGTGCAGGATGATGGCTTTCACGCTGGCGTCGGCGGCAGCGCGTTCGCAGGCGTCGAGAATCGCGGCGCGCAGCGACTGGCCGAGGGAGTTGACCGGCGGGCGGGCCAGGCCGATCAGTGCCAGGCCGTCTTCGAGGCGGTAATTGATCAGGTCGCTCATGATGATTCCCTGTAACGTTTGAATACGGTTGATGAATGGAAACGGCGCGCGTTCAGCAGCGGCTCAAGTCCCGTAGGAGCGAATTAATTCGCGATGCAGGCCGCTTGGTGCCGCCCGCTTTTCGCGAATGAATTCGCTCCTACAGCCAGGCTCTGCCGGCAAGCTGCCGTTAGAACCAGTTGCTCTGCATGTCGTAGCTCAGGCGATTGCCGGCGCCGAGCAGGCGCGCCTTGGCCTCCAGCCCGGCCAGCTCCCAGTCCATGAAATAACGCGCGGCGTGCAGCTTGCCCCGGTAGAAGTCGGCCTCATTGCCGGTGGCGCCGGCGTGCAGGGCGCGGCTGGCGACCAGTGCCTGACGCAGCCAGATCCAGCCGACCAGCACCCGGCCGAACAGGTCGAGGTAGGCGGTGGCGTTGGAGAGGCCGAGGTTGGCATCGGCGGCGACCTGCGCCTGCAGATCGACGGTGACCCGCTCGAGGATGGCCAGCGCATCGGCCAGGGCCGCGGCCAGCGGCGCGCAGACGCTGTCGCC
The DNA here is from genome assembly GCF_024730785.1 of Pseudomonas sp. LS44. Taxonomy (NCBI): domain Bacteria; kingdom Pseudomonadati; phylum Pseudomonadota; class Gammaproteobacteria; order Pseudomonadales; family Pseudomonadaceae; genus Pseudomonas; species Pseudomonas sp. LS44. Next base: position 618,258 of record NZ_CP102830.1, on the reverse strand, counting down.
GGCGGCCTGGGTCAGGCTGGCGCGGACTTCGGTGAGGAACAGCCGGTAGCCCTTGCCACCGCGCTGACCGACCTTGCGGCCGAGCAGGTCGAGGCCGTGGATACCCTCGGTGCCTTCATGAATCGGGTTCAGGCGGTTGTCGCGGTAGTACTGTTCCAGCGGGTACTCGCGGATGTAGCCGGAGCCGCCGAGGATCTGGATGCCGAGATCGGAGGCAATCACGCCGTACTTCGACGGATAGGACTTGACCATCGGGATCAGCAGGTCGAGCAGTTCGGCGGCGTCCTCGCGGGCGGCCTGCTCGGGCGCGGTGTGGGCGTCCTCGAACAAGCTGCTGGCGTACAGGCACAGCGACAGGCTGCCCTCGGCGTAAACCTTCTGCTGCAGCAGCATGCGCCGCACGTCAGCGTGCTCGACGATGCGAACCTGCGGCGCCAGCGGGTCCTTGCTGCCCGGCAGGCGGCCCTGCGGACGCTCGCGGGCGTAGTCGAGGGCATGGATGTAGCTCTGGTAAGCCAGCGCCGAAGCGCCCAGGGCCACCCCGATGCGCGCCTCGTTCATCAGCTGGAACATGTAGGCGAGGCCCTTGTTGGCCTCGCCTACCAGGTAGCCGACCGCGCCGTCCTTCTCGCCGAAGCTGAGCACGGTGGAGGTGGTGTTGCGGTAACCCAGCTTGTGCAGCAGGCCGGCCAGCGCCACGTCGTTGCGTGCGCCGCGGCTGCCGTCAGCGTTGACCAGGAATTTCGGCACCAGGAACAGCGAGATGCCCTTGACCCCGGCCGGTGCGCCGTCGATGCGCGCCAGGACCATGTGCACGATGTTGTCGGTCAGCTCGTGGTCGCCGCCGGAGATGAACATCTTCTGGCCGAACACCCGGTAACTGCCGTCCTCGGCCGGCCGCGCGGTGGTGCGGATGTCGCCGAGCGCCGAGCCCTGGCCCGGTTCGGTCAGCGCCATGGTGCCGCTGTAGCGGCCGTCGAGCATCGGCGGCAGGAAGCGCTGGCGCAGGGTATCGCCGGCGAAACCCTTGACCAGGTTGGCGGCGCCGATGGTCAGGAAGGAGTAGCCGGCGGTGGCGATGTTGGCGGCGTTGAAGTAGGCCATGCAGGCGCGCAGCAGCACTTCCGGCAGCTGCAGGCCGCCGTCCTCGGCGTCGTGGTGCGCGGCATGAAAGCCGGCGGCGGCGAGGGCGTCCCAGGCGGCCTTGGTTTCCGGGATCAGGCTGACCTTCTCGCCGTCGAAGGTCGGCTCGTTAGCGTCGGCCTTCTGGTTGTGCGGCGCCAGGTACTCGGCGGCGATGGCGCGTGCGGTCTCCAAGGTGGCGTCGAACACGGCGCGGTCGTGCTCGGCATAGCGCGGGCGTTGCAGCAGCGCTTCGGTGTCGAGCATCTCGTAGAGCTGGAAGCTCAGTTCGCGCTCGTTGAGCAGCTTGTCAGTCATGGTGTTCTCGTCAGGCGGAGATAGGCCCAGCGATGCCGGGCCGAACTGACAAGCGTTGTAGCAGCCGCGCGATGGCGCGCGCGTCCAACCGAGGGTGGATTTACGGGTGGAGGCGGTGGAAATCAGGTGGAGTACAGGCCCAATCAGTGATCCAGCAACTTCAGGCGCCGCGCGGCCTGCAGTGCCGTCTCGCGGTCTGTGGCATCCAGCTTGCGAAAGAGTTTGTTGATGTGGGTCTTCACCGTACTCAGGCCAATGAACAACCCCTCCGCGATCTGCTGGTTGCCCTGTCCACTGGCCATGCGCCGCAGCACGTCCTGCTCACGACGGGTCAGGGGCTCGACCAGCGTCTCATGCACACCCTCCCCCGCCAGCAACCCTGGCAGCCAAGTCGTCAATTGCTCGCGAGGCGGCAGCGGTTCGAGCCCAGCCTGTCGACGGTACTGCGGATTGAACAGCTGGCGCAGCTCCTCCCGCAGACCGCGACCTTCCCGGTGGAGCAATTGGCCAAAGCCGTACAGCACCGCCAGTTGCAGTGCCTGCTCGAGGCTCGCCTCCATCTCGGTCCGACGATTCAGGTCCAGGTTCAGAGTGGCCTCAAGCAGATGCCATTGAAGCTGCAGCAGCAGGTTGCCCTCCGCCAGGGCCTTGTGCAGCGATTCGTCGGCAATACGCGCCGCCGCCCCATGCTGCCCCAGGTGCCGCTGGACCCAGGCGTACGCCAGATGCTCTTCCGGCATCACCTCGCCATAGTACCGACGGCACCAGTGCCACTCTTCCAGCCAGACGAGAATGAACTCTTCGTCGTGCTCGCGCACCGCCAGATGCACACGTCCAGCGCCAGCCAGCCGATACAGGCCGAACAGTTGGTAGTGGCGAGCCAGGCGCCGCGCCTCATCCCAGCGGCGGCGCGCCTGTTCTACATCTCCCCGGGCTTCCGCCAGACAGGCCTGGTGATGCAGGACCCAGGGAAGCGCCGCGCAGTGCACCACATCGAGTGCAAGGGCTTCTGCCTGCGCCAGGCGCTGTGCCGCCGCCTCGAACTGGTTGCGTTGCAGCAGCACCAGTCCCTGACCCAGATGCAGGTAGAGGTCGTAGAAACTCTGCGAGACGCTGACTGGAAGCTCCTGGGCCAGCCCCAGGAAACGCTGCTCCGCCTCAGCAAGTTGGCCACGGCTCAGCTCAATCTGCGCAAGCAGCAGGTGCAGGCTGTTGGTGTAGCCACGGAAGCCCAGCGTGGTCAGCTCCTCCAGGGCCACAGTGGCGCAGCGATGCGCCTCTTCCGATCGGCCCAGGGCGAACAGGCAGCTGGCCTGATTGAACTGCAGTACCGCGCCTGCCGCATTCCGCTGCGGATACTGCTGCAGTGCCTCGGTCACCAGTCGCAGGCCGTGGTTGAAGTTCCCGCCAAGCACCGCGAGCCGACTGCGCAGAAAAGCCACCGTCTGGTGAGAGCGTTCGGGGCGATGAAGGGGCGCCGACTCGCTGCGCAGCAGACGTTGCAGACGCAGCAGGCAGTTGCGTGCGCGGGCGATGTCGTTCGTGGCGATAACCGTGCTGGCTTCGGTAATCGCCAGGGTCAAGTGATCGCTGTCCTGCTCGGGCAGGACAGCCAGGAAATCAACGATGGAGCCGATCCGGCCCTGGCGCAGCAAGTCAAAGCTGTGCTGCTCGACTACCGCCAGGAGGCGGTTGTACTCACGTGCCCGCCCCAGTTGCTGAACAGCCTCCGCATAGCGTCTATTGTCCAGCAGCCAGTCGGCCGCCTTCCGGTGCAGCGTCTGCAGCACTTCCGGGGGGCGGCCCTGCAATCGCAGGTAACCGGTGCCGCGCACTGCCGGGTGGTAACGGTAGGTCGGGCGTTCGTCCGGACGCTGCGGGGTCAACAGGTCCCGACGCAGCAGTCGGCGGATGGCCTCGTCGGCCCGGGCATTGCCGCTGAGCTGAGCGGCCAGCCGCTCATCGAACGAGCCCACTACCGATGTGCACTCAATGAATCGCACCAGATCCACCGGGAGATCAGCCAACAACGACTCCTCCAGGAAGCTGGCGACGTGAGTCGTCATCCGCGCCTTTATGCCCTCCGGACTGAATCCGGGCTCCTCTGCATGAGCCGCCAGTCCCAGAAGTACGGCACTGATCCAACCCTCGCTGCTAGCACGAAGCCGGTATATGGCGTCGGCACTCAGGCTTAGCCCACGCGCTTGGGCCAGCGCCTCAATCTGAGCGCTATCGAGAGACAGATCAGTCGCCTCCAGCAACTGCAAGCGCTGATCGCGACGCAATTGGCTGATAGCCAGCGCCGGCAGACCCTGGCTCGCGCCCACCAGATGCAGAGTCGAAGGGCCGAATTCCAGCAATTCGTTCAGATACGCGCAGGCGCCACGGGCCCGCAGGTGATGGAGATCGTCGAGGAATAGTGTGAAGCGCTCGCTGCGTCGCTCCAGGTAGTCGACAATCACACCCCAAAGTGCCTCCTCCGAAGCACCCGGTAGTTCAGACGGCAGTCCCAGTGCCGCAGCCAGGTGAGTCAGGAACACCCGCGGCCTATTGTCGGCCGTTGCGCAACGCATCCAGGCCCAGGCGCCCTTCAGGCTGGCGGCATACTGCGCCATGAGGATGCTCTTGCCATAACCCAGCGGAGCACTTAGCAGACTCAACCTGCAAGCGCCTTGTCCCGCTTCCTCCAACCGCTTCAGTAACGGCAGGCGCACTACCTCGCCGGTCGGAAGCGAAGGCGGTCTGAGTCGCCCTTGGTTCAGCGCCGGGACAGGCATCATCAGGGCCGCGATTGATCTGCTGGAAAGGTTAGGCAATGTTGGAATTCCTAGTATCGATGGCATTCTTATTCAACCTGAAACGCGCACATATGGTCGATCTCCCCCTGAAGAAGAACCGCGAATCGTCACGGTCGCCCCCTAGCAGCTGCCCGTCTCGTTGATTGCACAAGAGGTGCTGCATAGCCATCGATGGCCTGTCCCGGGGATAGTCCAAGCATAGGCCGGGGATGTCTACCGGAGCGGGGGTAGTCCAGGACGGCGTGCCAATCTTGAGTGCACGCGAACTGGAGGTGCTGACGCTGATCGCCCAGGGCCGCTCCAACCTGGAGATCGCCGAGCGCCTGTTTATCTCTCTGTACACGGTGAAGACCCACGCCCGGCGCATCAACAGCAAGTTCAAGGTCGAGCGGCGTACCCAGGCGGTGACGCAAGCCAAGGGGCTCGGGCTACTGGACTGAGCCAGGCTCGGCAAATCGCTCCCTAGCCTTCCGCCAGGCGAGTCACCCGCCAGGGGCAGCCTCGCCAGGCTGGCTTTGGCGCTTCTGCGGTCCGCGCAAAGCTGCGCCGTAGAGCTGTTGTCGGGTTGTGGGTGCGCTCGAGTACTCCTTTGTGGTGATACGAGAAAATCCGCACTTAGTGCGCTTATCCAGCCAAGGCGCTCTGGGTAGGGTGCGCACCTGCTTTCATCCAGACAGGAATGCCGCATGTCAACAATAAAAAGGCCTCTAATCCTCCGTCCCCAAGCGCTAGCACTGGCTGTCTCCCTGGGCTTGAGTGCCCAGGCGCAGGCCGTGAACTTCAATATCGGGGAAATCGAAGGGCAATTCGATTCGTCGCTGTCGGTAGGCGCCAGTTGGTCGATGCGTTCGCCCGACCCTGATCTGTACAGCACGTTTAGCGGTGGTAAGGGTCAGTCCTCCACCACCGACGACGGCCGCCTGAACTTCAAGAAGGGCGAAACCTTCTCGAAGATCTTCAAGGGCATCCACGACCTCGAGCTGAAGTACGGCGACAGTGGCGTGTTCGTACGCGGTAAGTACTGGTATGACTTCGAGCTGAAGGACGAAAGCCGTCTGTTCAAAGACATCGACGACCAAGGCCGCAAGGAAGGCGCCAAGTCCGCTGGATATCAGCTGCTGGATGCCTTCGTCTACCACAACTACACCATCGGCGAGCTGCCGGGCAGCGCGCGGGTCGGCAAGCAAGTGGTGAGCTGGGGCGAGAGCACCTTCATCGGTAACTCGATCAACAGCATCAACCCGGTCGACGCCGCGGCGTTCCGCCGTCCGGGCGCCGAGCTCAAGGAAGGCTTGATTCCGGTCAACATGCTCTATGTCTCGCAGAGCCTGACCGACAGCCTGTCAGCCGAGGCCTTCTACCAGCTGGAGTGGGACCAGACCGTCATCGACAACTGCGGTACCTTCTTCTCCACTGCCGATATCGTCGCCGACGGCTGCGCCACCAACCTCACCGCTGCCTCGCCGACCATCAAGCCGCTGCAGCCGATCGCCGCCGCCCGTGGCCAAGGCTTCGATGTCACCGGCGAGGGGGTGATTATCCCGCGCTCCGGTGACCGTGATGCACGCGATTCCGGCCAGTTCGGCACCGCCCTGCGCTGGCTCGGCGAGGAAACCGAGTACGCCGCGTACTTCATGAACTACCACAGCCGCACCCCGTTCCTCAGCAATACCACTGCGAGCAGAGCGACTCTGGGGCAAATCGGTGGCATCTCCGCTGCAGGCGCTGCCGCAGGCCGCGCGGCCGCTTTGGCGCAGGGTGCAACGGCGGCCCAGGCACTCGCCGCGGCCCAAGCAGCAGGCTCCGGCCTGGCGCAGAGCACCGTGCTCGGCAACTCCAGCTACTTCATGGAGTACCCGGAAGACATCCAGCTCTATGGTCTGAGCTTCTCCACCACGCTGTCCACCGGCACCGCCTGGGGCGGTGAAATCAGCTACCGGCCGAATGCGCCGGTACAGCTGAACACCACCGACATGACCCGCACCCTGCTCAATCCGATCGCCCCGGGGACTTCGCCGATCGCCACCGCGGCGGGCCAGGACAACCACGGCTACCGGCGCAAGGAGATCACCCAGGCGCAGACCAGCCTGACGCACTTCTTCGATCAGGTGCTGGGCGCCGAGCGCCTGACCCTGGTCGGTGAAGTCGGCCTGACACACGTCGGCGGCCTGGAGTCCACTCGCGAGCTGCGTTACGGCCGCGACCCGCTGTACGGCAACTTCGGCTTCGAGGGCGATACCCACGGTTTCGTCACCGCCAACTCCTGGGGCTACCGTGCCCGCGCGATCCTCGATTACTCAAACGTGATCGCCGGCATCAACTTCAAACCGAACCTGGCCTGGTCGCATGACGTCGACGGCTACGGCCCCAACGGCCTGTTCAACGAAGGCGCCAAGGCCGTCAGCCTGGGGGTCGATGCCGAATACCGGAACACCTACACCGCCAGCCTCAGTTACACCGATTTCTTCGGCGGTGCGTACAACACCCTGATCGACCGCGACTTCCTCGCGCTCAGCGCTGGCGTGAACTTCTAAGAGGTAAAAACCATGACTACTCGTAAGATCATGCTTCAATGCGGCGCCTTGGCCCTGAGCCTGCTGGCCGCCAACGTAATGGCCGCGGTGAGCGCCGAGCAGGCCGCCAAACTCGGCACCAGCCTGACCCCGCTGGGTGGGGAGAAGGTCGGCAACGCCGACGGCTCGATTCCGGCCTGGACCGGCGGTCTGGCGAAAAACGCGGCGGCGGTGGATGCCAAGGGCTTCCTCGCCGATCCGTTCGCCGGCGAGAAGCCGCTGTTCACTATCACCGCGAAGAACCTCGAGCAGTACAAAGCCAAGCTGTCCGAAGGCCAGCTGGCGATGTTCGAGCGCTACCCGGACAGCTACAGCATGCCGGTCTATGCCAGTCACCGCACCGCCGCGGTGCCGGAGCAGGTCTACCAGGCGGCCAAGATCAGCGCGGTGAAGACCACCCTGATGGAAGGCGGCAACGGCCTGAAGGACTTCACTGATAGCCGCTACTACGCCTTCCCAATTCCGAAAGACGGCCTGGAAGTGGTGTGGAACCACATCACCCGTTACCGCGGCGGCAACCTGCACCGCCAGACCGCGCAGGCTACCCCGCAGACCAACGGCAGCTACACCCTGGTGAGCTTCGACGAAACCGTCGGGGTTCCCGGCGAGATGCCCGACCTGACGCCGGAGAAGGCGGCCAACGCGCTGCTGTTCTTCAAGCAGCGGGTCACCGCGCCGGCACGCCTGGCCGGTAACGTGCTGCTGGTGCACGACTCGCTGGACCAGGTTGCCGAGCCGCGCATGGCGTGGATCTACAACGCCGGCCAGCGCCGCGTGCGCCGCGCCCCGCAGGTGTCCTACGACGGCCCGGGCACAGCCGCTGACGGCCTGCGCACCTCCGACAACCTCGATATGTATAATGGCGCGCCGAATCGTTACGACTGGAAGCTGATCGGCAAGCGCGAGCTGTACATCCCGTACAACAACTACCGTCTGGCCTCGCCGCAGGTTAAGTACAGCGATATCCTCAAGGCCGGTCACACCAACCAGGAACTGGCGCGCTACGAGCTGCACCGGGTCTGGGAAGTGGAAGCCACGCTGAAAAGCGGCGAGCGCAACATCTATGGCAAGCGCCGCTTCTTCCTCGACGAGGACTCCTGGCAGATCGCCGTCTCCGAGCTGTATGACGGTCGCGGCCAACTGTGGCGCGTCGGCCAGTCCATGCTGGTGCAGCAATACGCGGTGCAGACTCCGGTGTATGCCATGGAAGCCCTGTACGACCTGATCGCCGGTCGCTACGTGGCCAGCGCCATGACCAACGAAGAGAAGAGCGCCATCCAGTACGGCACCAAGGCTTCGGCCATCGAGTACACGCCTGCCGCGCTGCGCAACGCCGGCGTGCGTTGATCGCTTAGGCAGTTAGGAAAAGGCGACCTTGAGGGGTCGCCTTTTTTATTTTCCAACAGGCCCTAATCAAGGGCTGCCGGCACCGCTGCCGGGCCCCAGAGAGTCGATGCAATGAGCAGACATGCCCGCCCGCACAATCGCCTTCCGCGCCTGCCGCCCGCCCATGTGCCGCGCCCGCGACTGAGCCGCGCGCTGCTGACGAACGATTGCCGGCTGACGCTACTCTGTGCGCCCGCCGGATTCGGCAAGAGCGTGTTGCTCAACGAGTGTGCTCGCCAGGCGCCGGCCGACACCCGGATGCTTTGGCTAGATCTGGGCGGCCGTACGCTGAGCCCTGCCGATCTACTCGGCCGTTTGGCCGCGGCCTTGGACTTGACGCCCGGGCCCGGCGAGCCCGAGGACGAGCTCTGGCGCCTGCTCGATCGCTTCGCGCAACCCCTGTGGATCATGCTGGACGACTACCCGCGGCAGCCCAGCGTGGCGCTGGACGACTGCCTCGGCCGTCTGCTCGAGCAAACCCCGCCGACCCTGCGCTGGTGGATCGGTGGGCGGCGGCGTCCGGCCTGGAGTCTGCCGCGCCTGCTGCTACAGGGCGAATTGCAGGAACTGGACGCGCAGGCCCTGGCGCTGAACGCCGCGGAGCTGCAGCAACTGCTGGCGGCGCAGGGCTTGGAGTTGCCGACAGAGCTGGGCGAGCGCCTGCTGCACGACTACGAGGGCTGGCCGGCGGGCATCGGCCTGCTGCTGCTCAAAGCCGATCCGGCGCTGCTGCGCGAGCGGCTGGTCGCCGGCACGCCGCTGCTGCGCGAGTACATCGCCCGCGAGGTGCTCGGCGGCCTGCCGCCGCCACTCAGCCGGGCGCTGTTGGTGCTGGCGCACCTGCTGCGCTTCTCGGCCGCGCTGTGCGAGCAGCTGCTGGAGGTGGACAGCAGCGAGTTGCTCGACGAGCTGCGCAATCGGCAGTTGGTGGTCAGCCATGGCCTGGAGCGTTCGAGCGAGTGGTTCCGCCTCTCGCGGCCACTGGCGCAGAGTCTCAAGCGTCTGCCCGGCGGGCTACCGCTGCCGCAGCTGCACCAGCGCGCCAGTCAGTGGTTCTTCCAGCACGGGCTGATGCGCGAGGCGGTGGAGCACGCCCTGTGGGCGGAGCAGCCGGAGCTGGCGGCCAGCTACCTGCAGCGCTTCGGTCAGGAGCAGCTGCTGGTCGAGCAGAGCGGCACCCAGTTTCTGCAATGGCGCAGCGAGCTGCCGAGCACACTGTTCACCAGCACGCCGCGGGTGATCACCCTGCTCGGCTGGGCGCTGCTGCTCTGTGCACGGCTCGACCAGGTGGAGGCCTGCATGGCCGACCTGGCGCGCTTCCTGCCCCAGGCCGATGTCCACCGTCAGCGCCAGCTGCTGGCCCAGTGGCAGGCGGTGATCGGCGTGCAGCAGCGCCAGCTCGGCCGCCGCAGTGCCCGCCAGCACTGCCTGGAGGCGCTCGAGGTGCTGTCCGAGACAGCTTGGTCGCAGCGCGTGCTGTGTTATCAGGCCCTGGCCCAGCAGGCGCTGGCGCTGGGCGAGCTGGACGAGGCGCGGCGCTGCGGCGACGCGGGCCTGAAGCTGGCCCGACTCAAGGGCAGCCTGGTCTTCGAGGGCTTGCTCAACGTCGATCAGCTTCATCTGCTGGCCATGTGCGGCGAGTTCGAGCGCGGCGTGGAGCTGGCCGATAAGGCCTTGCAACAGGTATCCACGGCCCAGCGCCACGGCCCGGTGCTGGCGCGTCTGCGCCTGTTGCATGGCAGCCTGTTGGCCAGCCAGGGCCGCACGGAGGAGGCGTATGCCGCCTACCGGGTCGGCCTGCAGGAGGCGGAAGTCTGTGAGGATGCCTACCTGCTGTTCGGCTACCTGGGCCTGGCCGAGCTGGCCGCCGATGCCGGTGATCATGCCCAGGCGCTCCAGCTACTGCGCGAGGCCGAGCGGCAGATGCAGTTGCTGCAGGTCTCGGAGGAGCGCTACCGCGGCGTGCTGCAGTTGGCCGATGGGGCGCTGTGCCTGCGTCGGGGCGACTGGCAGGCGGCGCGGGAAATCCTGCAGCCCTTGTTCGAGCATTATCAGCGCCAGGAACTGCTGCCACCCTCCGGCTTCTATGACCTGCTGCCGCGGCTGCGCCATTACCTGGTCCTGGCCGATCTGCGCGCGGGCCTGCTGGCTCCGGCCCTCGCGGCCTTGCATGTGCTGCACGCCGAATGCCGGGAGCAGGGTCTGCTGGCTCTCGCCTGCGAGTGTCGTTTCAGCCTGGTCGAGGCGCTGCTGGCCGAAGGCAACCAGGCGGCGGCCGAGCACGAGCTGCGCGGCGCCTTGGCCGAAGCGCAGAGCATGCAGCTGGTGCGCCCGCTGCTGGAGTTTCATGCACGCCAGCCCGAGCTTTTGCAGCAGCATGTCGGCGAGGGGCAGCGTCAATATCTGCAGCAGAGGCCGGTGCCTGACGCGGAGCAAGGCAAGGACAAGGCCTCGCCGTTGACCGCGCGCGAGCTGGAGGTGCTGCAGCTGATCGCCCAGGGCCGCTCCAACCAGGAGATCGCCGAGCTGATGTTCATTTCCCTGCATACGGTGAAGACCCACGCCCGCCGCATCAATGGCAAGCTCAAGGTCGAGCGGCGCACCCAGGCGCTGGTGCAGGCCAAGGCACTGGGGTTGCTGGACTGAGGCGCAGGGGGCCGTTGCGCCTCCCCCCCCGACCCATTGCGCCGCTCTGCGCAAATCCATCCTTCGCCCGCTTATCCATCCCCAACACACTGGGTAGGGTGCCGCCTTCGCCCAAACCGATCTCATGCTGCACCTGCTACGCCGACGTCTGTCGCCCGGGATCGCCGACGCGGTTGGCAAAGCCTTGCTGCTCGATCGCCGGCATTTGCAGTCGCCCTTCGCCGTCGCAGCTGCCGCATTCCTATGCAACAAGTACAGCTCAACACCTCGCAGTCTCTACGAGAACCACCTCAGCGAGCTGAAGGGTCTTGTTGCTGAACTCACAGCCTGCGATCACGAACATCCCTCCAAGTGATTTTCAGGGGTCGGTGACAGCAATGTCCTCGGCCATCGGATTCGCAGAATGGACACAGTGTACGGCCCGTCAATCAGAAGCGGATTGGAGAAGGCAGAGCCGCTCGACAAGAGAGGAAGCAACTCATGATTCACAACACCTACGCGCAGAACAACACAGCACTACTTTTGGTCGACCCATACAACGATTTTCTGGCGGAGGGCGGCAAGGCCTGGCCGTTTATAGGGTGGACAACGTTTACTGGTCCACCTGCTGGTAACTGACCGCTTTTGGCCGTTCTCTGCCGGTCACCTCTTCGGCGTGTTTTGGTCAAGTCGGATGCAAGTTGTGGTCAGCGGCAATGCAACTGGGCGGTCAAGTGCGCTGCAATTTCGCAGCTTTCCATTCTGGGTGACTGCGGACCAGTTGGGCGGCGAAGCGTGGGTGCATTCCACATTGCTCGGCAAGGTCGTGCGAGTCGATAAAGCCGTGCTCCATCAGATAGGTCGGCGAGCATTCCAGCAGGGCAGCGACACGGGCGAGCCATCGGCAATGGAGCGCTTGAACTATGGCCGACTTTTGCGCCTTCAGATCGGCCAGCAGTTCATCAGGTGGCTGCACGTCGGCGCTCCAGATCAGACGCTTGCCATCCAGAGCCAGAACCAATCCTTCAGCCTCGGCCATCCGGATCAGTTCGGTGGTGGTCATATCTCCCCTTCGTACTTTGGTGGGGCGGCTACATTGGCTACAACGGCTACAAGCTCCGAGCTAGAGCTTGCTGAGGCTGGCGACAGATTGGCTACAGGTGGCGACAACGGGGAGGGCTGAGGCTCGGAGTAGCCATTTGTAGCCAGTGCGTTGCCACTGGCAAACCGCTCTAGCATAGGTCCTGTAGCCGTTGTAGCCGTTGTAGCCGTTGTGGCCAATGGATTGATGCTGAATTGCTTGCCGTCGTGGGTGAACAGCCAGTGATGAGCAACCAGGATGCCCAGGAGGGCGTTACGCTCGGCGGCGTTCTTGCGGACACAGCGGGGGCCCCTCTGTTGCAGTGCCCGGGCTTCGAACGCGTGCCAATTGTTCTTCAATAACCATTCCAGAAGTTGTTGAGCCTTCAGTATTTGCGGATTCATGGCCGGGTTGGTTATGCGCAGGGCTTCGCCCAGATACCAGTGCATAAGCCTCGCGGCGCGCTCGATCAGATCGGCGCCAATGTTCGTTCTGTCCTCTACTATGGCCATCACGCCGGCGATGCGCAGAAGGTTCTCCGCGCTCTTCGCAGCGGTCGCCTTAATTTCTTGCAGGTCGCCCAATGGCCCTAACTGCCCCTCGACGGCGTCATGCTCGGCTATCCATGCAGTCATCGCCTCAGGTGTCAGTATCAGCGATGACGGATCAAGTTCGCCGTGTTCATCCCTTGTCGGCTCGCGCTCCAGCAGGGCCGCCATGCGCTGCCAGCAGCGACCTAGCCTTCTGTCCTGCGTGGGATCAATTTCCCGATAGAAGCGGGTCCCGGCCAACGATTCCGGCCACGCGATCAGGAGGCGCCCCAGGACGCCCTGCCCTTTCAGGATGGGGTCGTTCAGTACGGTCGTTGCAACGATGGGCTGAGTCATCAGGTGCACGCTCAGCTTGCAGCCGCTGCGCGATGCGGTTTCTCCATCTGCTCCGCGGGTGCGGTTGAGGGGTGCCCCGTCCCAGCGCTTGGACAGCCAGGCCGCGCTTCTGAGGATGTTTTCCGGTTTGCTGGCATAGCCGCCGAAGAACTGGCCGCCTTCATCGCTGAACAATCCTTGCGAGGGCTGGCCGTGCAGCAGGGACTTTTCCAGACCTTCGATAGTGGGCTCTTCGGAGAGAATGAAGGGTGAGACCGGTGCCTCCGGCTCTACTAGTTTGCCGAGTTCGGCGGCAACTGTCTCAGGGTTGTCTTTGACTTTATCCAGCAGGGCTGAGCGAGCCTTTTGATGGGCAGCGCAGTAATTGCGGTGTTCCTTAGTTTTAGCCTTGAATTGATGAATCAAGTCTTTCTGGTATTGATGGTGGGCTCGCAGTGCCCAGCGATCAGCCGATGACTTGCGGTCGCCCGATTCGGCCACGGTCAAGAAGTACAGTGACAGCGGGATCAACTGGCCGTCGCGCTTGACATTGGCATGGGCCTGGGCAGCCATAGCGGCAGCGGCAAGAACCGTCTGGGCAGCCATAACCTCCGGCACCTGCACAGCTTCGACAATAGCCCTGGCAGCGCCGCCCAGGCAGTCGCCCAAGGCATCCAGCGGATAGGGGGCGGCGGCTTCCACGTCGGGCAGTAGTGGGATGGGTTCCCGATAATCCTGTTCCGGCAGTTCGGCCAGACGTTGGCTTTGTTGGTCGATGCTGGCTTGAGCACATGCCATCTTGTCGATACGGTCCGTGTTCAGCGGGGCGCCGTTGTTCACCTCGTCGCGCACATCTTCGATAACCTGCTTGGCCTCGGCTATCTCGCGCTGATAGTGCTGGCGTGCCTCCTCGTTGGGATCATTCATGCTGTCCACCCTGCGGCGAGAGGTGGGCGCGTATCTGTCGAGCAACTACTCGGGCGGTCTCCAGGGCGTTCCGGTATTGGGTGGTGTCACCGTCGAATTGCTGCCGACCCGACTGGTATTCGCTCTGCTCCAGAATGTCGGCGATCAACCGGACTTCCCGGCTGCTGGCGTCGGTGGTAACGTTTTGACGTTCACTGCTGTTTCGACAAAGCCCGGTTGCCGCCGGGCTTTGTCGTTTTTGGAGAGTCATTCCTGGCCCTCTAGCTTGGCATCAATAAAAGCTTGGACGGCCAGGCTGCTCCAGCCGACCGAGCGTCGGGATATTCGATGGCATAGCGGAAATTCACCGCGTGCCATGTATTCATAGATTGAGCTGCGCTTGTAGCCAGTCTTGGCCATCACGGTCGGCAGTCGCCAAATTTCGTCGGGGGTGTTGCTGCGGGTGTCGGTCATAACCGTCTCTCTCCTCGTTTCGGAACGGACGGTTACGGATTTAATGGCAGAAAGAATGGGAACGCGGACGCTGTTTACCGAAAAAGTTACTTGGAGCTTTTCCTTGGTTTGCCAATGCCAGAAACACGCTTGCCGACAGCTTCTCTGCTAACCCCAAACTCCTCGGCTACTTTGGTGCAAACGGCAGTTTTGCTCAGGTGCGGATTGGCCGCGTAAATTTCCTCGCCCCGGGCCTGCCAGCGATCCCACACCGGCTGGCGCTCATCACGGAGTTGTGCGGCACCGAGGAATCCGTTCTGAATGTTTTGCGCCTCTTCAAACCCCCAGGCTATCCACGCCTCGGCAGCGTCCATAAGCCTATCTTTACAACGTTTCCGACTGATAGCGTCGCCGTCGCCGGCGACGTACAGATATCCCAACTGGACAAGTTCATTGAAAGCCGCTTTTTTCGCCGGTGATGTATAGACATCCCCATCCTTAAACTCGAATTTGACGCGGAGGTTACGAGCCTTTCTTCTGCTCATCACTCCGCCCTCCGCACCAGCGGCACGACATTGCCACCTGCTGGCGCTGTCGTGCAGTAGGCCGCCCAATCAGCCATCAGCGCTCGGCGCTTCTCCAGAAAATCGGAGCGGGAATACGCCCCCTCGGTCTGGTCGCGCTCATCATGGGCTAGCGCCAATTCGCACACTTCACGCGGGTAATGCGTGGATTCATTCGCCCAATCTCGGAAGCTCGACCGGAAGCCGTGGCGGGTCACGTCGTCGTGCCCCAAGCCGTGCAGCAGATTGCGGATCGCGTTGGCGTGCATGACACCGGACTTACCTTGGCCGGGGAACAGGTACGGGCTGCCCTCGATGCGCGGCATGGCCTCCAGCATTGCGCTGACCTCGGCGGCCAGGGGTACAGCGAAAGCTTTGCGCATTTTCATCCGCTCGGCGGGCAGCGACCAGACACCAGAGTCCAGGTCGAACTCGTCCCACGCAGCAAAGCGCACCATCTGCGCACGCGCCCCGGTCAAAATCATCAGCCGGGCGGCTACGCCGGCGCGGCTCTCGTCCTGAGCCAGTGTCTGCATCAGGGCCGGCACACCTTGCCACTTCATCGCGGGGAAGTGCTGACGCTGGCGGGCCTTTTTCTTCTCGGCCTTCGACAGCAGATTGTCCAGGTGTCCGCGCCAGCGGGCCGGGTTGTCGCCTTCGCGCAAGCGGCGGGCCTTGGCGGCATCCAACACTTGCTCAACCTGGCCGCGTACCTCATCAGCGGTACGGGTTTTGGCTGCCCAGATCGGTTGTAGCACCTTTAAAACGTGCTCGGTCTGAATCTCGGCGGCAGGCATCTTGCCGATATGGGGGAAGGCGTACAGCTCCAGCTTGCGCAGCCAGCCCCTGCGCCACTTCTCCGACCAGCTCGCGCCGTGGGCTTGCTGATATTCAGTCGCCAACGTGTCGAACGTAATGCGACGGGCCTGCGCCTGGCGCTCAGCCTCGCGCTTCGCTTCGCGGGCAGCATCACGGGCGGCGAGCGGGTCAGCACCAGCAGCCAAAGCCTTGCGCTGGTCTGCGGCCAGTTGCCGGGCCTCGGCGAGCGTAACGGCGGGATATGGGCCTAAACCCATCTCCCGACCCCTCCCTTCCAGCTTGTAGCGAAAAATCCAGCTCGATGCGCCGGCTTTGCTGACCTGGAAATACAGCCCGTCACCATCGTTGGTTTTGCCCGGTACGCCAGCCCTCGCAAGGGACTCGACTGTTTTGCCCGTCAGCTTGCCCATACAGCCCTCCAAAATCCTGACCCACACCTCCCGACCCACACTTTGACCCACACCTTGGCGGTGGATTTTTGCGCAAACAGTCGGAAGGCTTCGGACGCATGATAGGCTGCAAGCCCCGTAACTACTAGGGCTTAACGGAATCCGTCGAACTCTAACGGACGCTAGTTAAGCCGGCCACAAGCCGGCTTTTTTATTGCCCGTAAAAACACCCGAAGCACCGCAACGACTAACGGCAGGGATCTGTGAGCCATCACCAGCGTGTTCCGCAGTCGAATGCCAGCGCGGCAATCAATGCGAAAGACAACGGACTGACGTGCATGGCGTGCCCTCCGATTGTGGATGCTCCAGGTAGAAGCGGCGCCAAACGGGAAAGTTCAGCCAAGAGGATGATCGGCGCGCCACCCTTGAGGAACGCTGGCGTCGGCGGTTCAGCCCCCAGAAAGCCGGCAAATGCCGGCTCGTTGCGCTCCCTCAAGTTGGCTGATTAGAGCCATCGTTGCCGTCGATACCCGGATCGTCCGGCAATAGGGTCGACGAGCTGATCGGCGTCCTCATCCTCACGAGGTGGATTGATCAGGTCGGGATTGCGCGGATCTTGGCTGGCGTGCTGGCTGGTCATGGCTCACCCTGCAGGAGGTCACGAGTGGCCTCCTGCATTTCGAGACGGGCGACAATCCATTCGCTCAAGGGAAATATCGGTCGCCGCCCCGGCGCAGACGGTCCGGGCGATTTGCCCTGGCGCGCGACGCTCTGCTAGTGTCGCGCCGCTGATTTCCCGCCGAGAATGCCACCATGGCCCGCAAGAAAACCTCCCCCGATTTCGAACAGTCGCTCACCGAACTGCAAACCCTGGTCGAGCGCCTGGAAAGCGGCGAGCTGTCGCTGGAAGACTCGCTGACCACCTTCGAGCAAGGCATCCGTCTGACCCGCGAATGCCAGGGCGCCCTGGCCCAGGCAGAGCAGAAAGTGCAGATCCTCCTCGAACGCGATGGCGAACTGCAGGAAGCTCCGTTCGATGCGGACGAGCAGGCATGATCGATAGCTACCAACAACATTGCCAGCGGCGCGTCGATGCGGCGCTGGATGTCCTGATGCAAGCGCCGCGCGGCGAGCTTGAACGCCTCTACCAGGCCATGCGCTACAGCGTGATGAACGGTGGCAAGCGAGTCCGCCCGCTCCTCGCCTACGCCGCGTGCCAGGCGCTCGGCGGAGCCGAGGCCCAGGCCGACGGCGCCGCCTGCGCAGTGGAGCTGATCCACGCCTATTCGCTGGTACATGACGACCTGCCGGCGATGGACGACGACGATCTGCGGCGCGGCCAGCCCACTACTCACAAAGCCTTCGACGAAGCCAGCGCAATCCTCGCCGGCGACGGCCTGCAGAGCCTGGCGTTCGAAGTTCTCGCCGATCCTCTGCGCAACCCGCATGCCGCCGAGATTCGCCTGGCTATGCTGACCGCGCTGAGCCGTGCGGCAGGCCCTTCGGGCATGGTCGGCGGGCAAGCCATCGACCTCGGCTCGGTCGGCCAAACGCTGGATCAACAGGCACTGGAGATCATGCACCGGCACAAGACCGGCGCCTTGATCGAAGCCAGCGTGCAACTCGGCGCGCTGGCCAGCGGCCGCGCCGACGCCACCAGCCTCCAGGCGTTGCACAGCTATGCGCAGGCTGTGGGGCTGGCGTTTCAGGTGCAGGACGACATCCTCGACGTGGAAAGCGACACCGCCACCCTGGGGAAAACCCAGGGTAAGGATCAAGCCAACCACAAGCCCACCTACCCCGCCCTGCTCGGCTTGGAGGCGGCCAAGGCCTATGCCCTGGAGCTGCGCGATCAGGCCCTGCTGGCGTTGCAGCCATTCGATGGCAACGCCGAACCGCTGCGCGAGCTGGCGCGCTATATCGTCGAACGACGCAGCTGAGCCGCCGCCAGCAGACAATCCCCCTGTCGCGGAGCCGGCGCAGTTATCCACCGCGTCCTGGCTCGCAAAGTCACACCACTCATCCGCGCGGTAGTCCTACTGGTGCCGCCGTTGCGCTGGATCAAATTTTTACTCCGCTCCCGGCTCTATAACGATCAGCACATGTCTAGGCTCGAGGTCGGATAACTGACCCAAGGAGTGGTACATGAAAGTTGAAAGTGAAATCCAAACAGCCGTGGACAGCGGCAAGGTCGGGCTATTCGGCCTGACGGCCCTGATCGTCGGCAGCGCCATCGGCTCGGGCATCTTCGCCCTGCCCGCTACCCTCACCGGCGGTGCCGGCACCCTCGGCATCCTATTCGGCTGGACCATCGTCGCCCTCGGCATGCTTGCCCTGGTGTCCGTCTACCGCAACCTCACCCTACGCCAGAAAGACATCGACGACGGTATCTACGGCTGGTCGAAAGCTGGTTTCGGGCACATCGGCGGCTTCCTCGGCGCCTACGGCCACGGCGCCGGCGACGCCATCGGCAACGCCTCCTACCTGGTAGTGATCTTCAGCGCCCTCGGCGCTTTCGGGGTGTTCTCGTACTTCGGCGAGGGCACCACCTGGCCAGCCATCATCGCCGCCTCGGCGCTGTTGTGGATCATCAACGGCCTGGTGCTGCGCGGCGTGAAGACCAGCACCACGGTGAACAACATCGCCACCGTGGCCAAAGTGGTGCCGATCGTGCTGTTCATCGCCTTCGCCATCTACCACTTCGACAGCAAGATCTTCATGACCGACTTCTACGGTAGCAGTCATGACGCCTCGGTCTTCGACCAGAGCAAGACCGTGTTGCTGGCCGCCATGTGGACGCTGATCGGCCTGGAGTCCGGCACCATCTACGCCACCCGTGCCCGCAAACAGTCGGATGTCGCCAAGGCCTCGACGATCGGCGCAATCATCGTCTGCGTGCTGCTGGTCGGTACCTCGGTGCTGGCCCTCGGCATCTTGCCGGCAGCGCAGATCACCGCTCTGCATCAACCTTCGATGGCCGGTCTGATGGCCGCCATGGTCGGCCCCTGGGGCGGCATCCTGATCGATATCTGTCTGATCGTCTCGGTGCTCGGTGCGCTGATCGCCTGGGTCGCCCTGAGCGCCGAGGAAGTGATGCTCGCCGGACGCGGTAAAAGCGCCACCCAGTGGATCGGTCGACTCAACGCCAATGGCGCGCCGCGCAACGCCATGTGGCTGACCACCGGCATTGCCCAGGTGATGATGCTGGTCGCCGGTTTCAGCCACGCCGGCTACCTGGCCTTGCTGGCCTTCTCCACCTCGCTGGCACTGCTGCCTTACCTGCTGTCCTCGCTGTATGCGTTCAAGTGCGGGCTGGCCGGCAAGGGCTATGAAGGCGATCGCGCCCGCGGCCGCGCAGGGGAAACCCTGCTGGCCGGTATCGCCATCGCCTTCGTGGTGTTCATGCTCTACGGCGCCGGCCTGAAATACGTACTGCTTGCCGCCGTGGTGTGGATGATCGGCTTGCCGCTGTTCATCCTTGGCAAACGCGAGCAACGGCAGAAACTCAACGCCGCCGAATGGCTGGTGTGCCTGGTCGTGGTTGGCATGGCCCTGGCCGCATTGATCGGTCTGTGGACCGGGCATCTGAGCCTGTAACACGACTGCACCACGACGCCGGCCGGTAACCGGCTGGACCGAACAGCAGAGCGCCGGACATTGTCCGGCGCTCTGCTGTTGGCAACCCTCGTCAGCCTGCCGATATCGGCGACGGCTTCACCTCGGCACTGTGCTACGCCACCAGCAGCCTTGCCTGGACCAGCAGCCAGGCATCGCCAGGGTCACGAACAGTTCACCATTCGCCGGCATCGCCCGCTCCCCCGGCGTGCTGCTGCGCGAGTACACCCTACGCGTCCACCAACTCGGCGCTTGGCGCTGCTGGCATCCGGCGCGCCGGCAGCAGGCGTACCTTGACCAGCAGCCACGGCATTAGCAGGGTGACGAACAGGCCCATCGCCAGGCCGCGCAGCATCTGCCAGTACAGCGGCTCGAGCGCGACATTGGCGCCGACAAACTTGAGCAGCTTTTGCAGCAGGACAAAGCCCAGCGCACCCAGCACGCCGGCCAGCACGCAGCGCCACAGCGCTACCGCGCTACTGAAATCGAGCAGCCGCTGCTCAATGCGCCAACCGGCAATGGCGCCCACCAACAGACCGGTGAACAACGGCACATAATCCGGCGCCTCACCCGGCCACAGTGCCAGGCTGACCGCGCTAATTAGCACCACGCCCAGCATCGGCCAGGCCACATGCGCCTCGCGCCACCACGCCCAGTCCTTGACCCTCGCGAACACCAGCAAGGTCACCCCGCCGAGCAGCGCGCCGACCAGCACGTCCTCGACATCGTGAGCACCGAGATACAGGCGACTGAGGATCACCCCCAGGCAAATCAGCCCGCAGACCACCCAGAACCAGGCGCGGCGCATTTCGTAGGCCAGGCCCAGCCACAGCACCACGGCCATCTGCGCATGGCCGCTGGGCAAGCCGAAGCTTTCCCCGACGCGGTCGTCCAGGCGCAGTTCCAGCGGCGGCCGCGGATCTTGAAAGAGGTCCTTGAACAACGCGTTGAGCCACGCGGTTACCCCGAGCAGCAGTAGCAGGCGAAAGAACGTGCCCTTGTTCCAGGCCCAGTAGCCGATCGGCACGGCGAACAGCAGGAAGGTTCCATACCCTAGCCAGGTAAAGCCGTTGGCTACCTGGGTCAGCTCTGGCGAGCGCAATGGCAGCACCCAATCCAGGCTGTGCAGCAATTCAAACATGACGATTCCTTATTGTTATGGGTTAGCACTGGTCGATGACCAGCCAGTCGATTGAACCAGCGAGACACCCGGTGCCGCCAGTGTTTCGCCGTAAAGAATCGTAGCGCTGGTGATAAGGCTGCACGGGGTACCGACATTCGGCTGACTAGACCAAGCTTCAGCCCGCCGGCCCAGCTACCTATGCTGCAGCTATCACCTGATCGGGAACCCGCCATGCCTTTCGCCGCCCTGCTGATCGCCAACCGTGGCGAAATCGCCATTCGCATTGCCCGCGCCTGCGCCGAGCTGGATATCCGCAGCGTCGCCGTGTACGCCGAAGACGACGGCGCGTCGCTGCACGTGCGCAAGGCCGACCAGGCGGTGCCGCTCAAGGGTCGCGGGGTGCCGGCTTATCTGGACATCGAACAGCTGATCGGCATCGCCCGCGCACACGGCTGCACGGCGATTCATCCCGGCTACGGCTTTCTCGCCGAGAACGCCGGATTCGCACGCCGCTGCCAGGCTGCCGGCCTGACCTTCGTCGGCCCGAGCGCAGCGGTGCTCGAACTGTTCGGCGACAAGGCCCAGGCGCGCGCCCTGGCCGAGCGCTGCGGGGTACCGCTGGTGGCGGGGATCAACCGTGCGGTGACGCTCGACGAGGCGCGCGAGTTTCTCGCCGAGCACGGCGCGCTGATGCTCAAGGCGTTGGCCGGCGGCGGCGGCCGCGGCATGCGCGCGGTCCATGACATGGCCGAGTTGGACGACGCCTACGCGCGCTGTCAATCGGAGGCGCAAGCGGCGTTCGGCAACCCCGCGCTGTACGTCGAACAACTGGTAGCACACGCCCGGCACATCGAAATCCAGGTGCTCGGCGACAGCAGCGGCGCGGTCAGCCATGTGTGGGAGCGCGAGTGCAGCCTGCAGCGTCGCCACCAGAAATTAGTGGAAGTTGCCCCCAGCCCCGGCTTGCCCGCTGCCACCCGCAACGCGCTGATCGACGCGGCGCTGCGCCTGGCCGGCGAAGTGGCCTATCAAGGCCTCGGCACCTTCGAATTCCTCCTCGATGAGGCGCAGCCGGGACGCTTCTATTTCATGGAAGCCAATCCGCGCATCCAGGTCGAGCACACCGTCACCGAACAAATTACCGGCGTCGATCTGCTGCATACCCAGCTCAGACTCGCCGCCGGCCACAGCCTCGCCGAACTGGATCTAAGCACGCCACCCGCGACGCAGGGCTACGCCGTGCAAGTGCGCGTCAACCTGGAAAGCATGCACGCCGACGGCAGCACCCGCCCGGCCGCCGGCACGCTCAGCGCCTACGAACCGCCGTCCGGCCCCGGTCTGCGTGTCGACGGTTACGGCTATGCCGGCTACCCGGTCAGCCCCAGCTACGACTCGCTGCTGGCCAAGGTGATCGCCCAGGCGGCGGATTATCCGAGCGCCCTGCGCCGCGCCTACCGGGCGCTGTGCGAATTCCGTCTGGAAGGCGTGGCGAGCAACCTGCACCTGCTGCAAAACCTGCTGCGCCTGCCCGAGGTGGCAAGCAACCAGGTCGACACCCGTTACGTCGAACGCCACCTCGCCGACTTGCTGGCCGCCCAGGCGCAGGCCCATCCGCACCTGTACTTCGCCAACTGCACGGCCGCCGACAGCGCCCAAGTCGCGGCCAATGAGGTACCGCCCGGCTGCCTGCCGCTGACTACGCCGAGCACCGGCGTACTGGTGAGCCTGGAAGTGGCCGAGGGCGACGGCGTGGCGCTCGGTCAGCAGATCGCCGTGCTCGAAGCGATGAAGATGGAGTTCGTGGTCACGGCCAGCCATAGCGGCATGGTCCGCCTGCTCACCGCGCAACCGGGCCAGGCGCTCAACGAAGGCCAGCCGTTGCTGTTCATCGAGCCGGCGGAGGTGGCCGGTACCGCCGCACAGACCGAGGAAAGCCGCGACCTGGCGCAGATCCGCGCCGACCTGGCTGAAGTGCTCGAACGCCATGCCGTGCTCGGCGACGCACGCCGCCCACAGGCCGTGGCGCGGCGGCGCAAGACTGGCCAGCGCACCACCCGCGAGAACCTCGCCGCGCTGCTGGATGCCGACAGCTTCATCGAATACGGCGCCCTGGCCCTGGCCGCACGCCGGCGGCGCAGTTCGCTCGAGGAGCTGATCGAACAGAGTCCGGCGGACGGCCTGATCGCCGGCATCGGCACGGTCAACGCCACGCAATTCGGTGACCAGGCGGCGCGCTGCATGGCCATAGCCTACGACTACACGGTGTTCGCCGGCACCCAGGGGATGATGAATCACAAGAAAACCGACCGCATGCTGCAGCTCGCCGAGCAGTGGCGGCTGCCGCTGGTGTTATTCGCCGAGGGCGGTGGCGGGCGGCCGGGCGACAGCGATTTCGTCGGCGTCGCCGGGCTGGACTGCCACACCTTCGTCGGCATGGCCAAGCTGTCCGGCCTGGTGCCGCTGGTCGGCGTGGTCTCGGGGCGCTGCTTCGCCGGTAACGCGGCGCTGCTCGGCTGCTGCGATGTGATCATCGCCGCCCAGGACACCACCCTGGGCATGGCCGGGCCGGCGATGATCGAAGGTGGCGGGCTAGGCAGTTTCACGCCGGAACAGGTCGGCCCGGTCAGCGTGCAGGCGCCCAACGGGGTGATCGATGTGCTGGTCGCCGACGAAGCCGAGGCGGTGCGCGTCGCCAAGCAATACCTGGGGTATTTCCAAGGGCCGCTGAGCGACTGGCAGTGCGTCGACCAACGCGAGCTGCGCCAGGTCATTCCGGAAAACCGTCTGCGTATCTACGACATCCGTCGGGTCATCGAGTTGCTTGCAGATACTGGCAGCGTGCTGGAACTGCGCCGCCAGTTCGCGCCCGGGCTGATCACCGCGCTGGTGCGCATCGAAGGCCAGGCGTTCGGCCTGATCGCCAACAACCCTGCGCATCTGGGCGGCGCCATCGACGCGCTGGCCGGCGACAAAGCCGCGCGCTTTATGCAGCTGTGCGACGCCTTCGACCTGCCGATCATCTCGCTGTGCGACACCCCCGGCTTCATGGTCGGCCCGGAGGCGGAGAAGCAGGCCACGGTGCGCCACGTGTCGCGCATCTTCGTCGCCGCGGCCAGCCTCAGCGTGCCGTTCTTCACTGTGGTGCTGCGCAAGGGCTACGGCCTCGGCGCCCAGGCGATGGCCGCCGGCAGTTTCCACTCGCCACTGTTCACCATCGCCTGGCCGAGCGCCGAGTTCGGCGCCATGGGCCTGGAGGGCGCGGTGCGCCTCGGTTTCTCCAAGGAACTGGCGGCCCAGGCCGACCCCGCGGCGCGTCAGGCGCTGTTCGACAAACTGGTGGCCAAGGCCTACGACAGCGGCAAGGCGATCAACATGGCCAGCTTCCTCGAGATCGATGCGGTGATCGATCCGCAGGACACCCGCGCCTGGCTGCTCCGGGGCCTCAACGCAGCGCCTCAGCCGCCCAAGCGCGAGGGCAAGAAACGCCCGTTCGTGGACACCTGGTAGCCGACCAAGGCCTCGCGGCCCCAGCATCCGCTGGTCGACGCGTGAGTTGCTCGACCAGCACTTGGAGCCGCCAGGCGACAGAAGGGCGCAGCTGGCACCAATCCAAGCTGCACGTCCTGCCGCTGGCCGCGGTCTCAACGGCATGGGATTGAGAGCAGCCGCTAGCGCTCGCGGAGAGCGGGCGCGGCGGCGAGCTAGGCAGCGTCACTTTCAGATTTAGGAGCTCCGCTAATGCCCATCGAACACGAACTGCTCGCCGTCAACGACATCACCCTCAGCCTGTACAGCGCCGGCCCGCCGCTGGGTCGCCCGGTGTGGCTGCTGCACGGTTTCCCCGAGTGCTGGCATTCCTGGCGCCAGCAGATCGGTGCGCTGGCCGAGGCCGGCTATCGCGTGCTGATTCCGGAAATGCGCGGCTACGGCCAGAGCAGCGCGCCGCCCGAGCCAGAGGCTTACGAGCTGCTGACCCTGTGCGCCGACATTCAAGAGGCGATGGACGCCCTCGGCCAGGATGAAGTCTGCGTCATCGGCCACGATTGGGGTGCGCCGGTGGCCTGGCATCTGGGCCTGCTCGAGCCGGAGCGGGTCAAGGTGCTCGGCGCCCTGTCGGTGCCATTTGGCGGACGGCCCAAGCGGCCGGCCATCGACATCATGCGCGAGGCCAACCGCGACCGTTTCAACTACATCCTGTACTTCCAAGAGCCCGGCGTGGCGGAGCGCGAGCTGGACGCCGACATCCCGCGCAGCCTGCGCCTGCTGCTGCTCGGCGGCAGCGGCGACGTGTTCCTGCAGGCCAAACCGGCCGATGCCCGCCTGCTCGATGGCATGCCCGAACCGCACGGCTATCCGGAGTGGTGCAGCGCCGAGGATTTCGCCGTGTACCTACGCACCTTCGAGCGCGGCTTTCGCGGCCCACTGAACTGGTATCGCAACTTCACCCGCAATTGGCAGCGCACCGAATCGCTCGCCGAGCGCAAGATCGAGCAACCCAGTCTGTTCCTGCTCGGCGATCAGGACCCGGTGGGCAAACTCGAGGCCTACACCGTCAAGCGCATGGCCGAACTGGTGCCCAATCTCGAACAGCATGTGCTGGCCGATTGCGGTCACTGGATTCAGAACCAGTGCGCCGAGCAGATGAACAGTCTGTTGCTGGATTTCCTCGCTCGCCACTATCCAGCGGCACTGTAGCCCGGATGAAATCCGGGAAAACCGGCAATCGCCCCCGGATTGCATCCGGGCTACGGACCCGATCGCATGCTCGTTCTTCCCTCTCCCGCGCGCGGGAGAGGGAGCAGTCCGCGTACGCTGGTTGGTTCCCCCTCTCCGAACTGCCTCATAGCTCGCCTTTCCTCCCCTCTCCCACTGGTGGGAGAGGGGCCGGGGGAGAGGGTGTGCACCCGCCAACCGGCTCGCAATCGCCAACCGGCCGCTTCATCTACACCCTCGCCTCGCCGATTGGGCAGCTTTCGGCGCTTCGGGTAAACTGCCGCATCTTTTGTACGCCTATAACGAACCCTGATGCCGACGACTTTCCACGAGATTCCCCGTGACCGCCCTGCCACCCCGCTGCTCGACCGCGCGGCGACGCCGGATCAGTTGCGCCGGCTGGCCGAAGCCGAGCTGGAAACCCTGGCCGATGAGTTGCGCCAAGACCTGCTGTACACCGTCGGACAAACCGGCGGGCACTTCGGCGCGGGCCTCGGCGTAGTCGAGCTGACCATCGCCCTGCACTATGTGTTCGACACCCCCGACGACCGCCTGGTGTGGGACGTCGGTCATCAGGCCTACCCGCACAAAATCCTCACTGGGCGCCGCGAGCGCATGCTCAGCCTGCGCCAGAAGGACGGCGTCGCCGCCTTCCCGCGCCGCTCGGAAAGCGAGTACGACACCTTCGGCGTCGGCCATTCCAGCACCAGCATCAGCGCTGCCTTGGGCATGGCCATCGCCGCCAAGCTGCAGGGCAGCAAGCGCAAGAGCGTGGCGGTGATCGGCGACGGCGCACTGACCGCCGGCATGGCCTTCGAGGCGCTTAACCATGCCTCCGACGTCAAGGCCAACATGCTCGTGGTGCTCAACGACAACGACATGTCGATCTCGCGCAACGTCGGCGGGTTGTCCAATTACCTGGCGAAGATTCTCTCCAGCCGCACCTACGCGAGCATGCGCGAGGGCAGCAAGAAGGTCCTGTCGCGCCTGCCCGGCGCCTGGGAGATCGCCCGCAAGGCCGAAGAGCACGCCAAGGGCATGCTGGTCCCTGGCACCCTGTTCGAGGAGCTCGGCTGGAACTACGTCGGCCCCATCGACGGCCACGACCTGCCGACACTGCTGGCCACCCTGCGCAACATGCGCGACCTCGAAGGCCCGCAGTTCCTGCATGTGATCACCACCAAGGGCAAGGGCTTTGCCCCGGCTGAGGCCGACCCGATCGGTTATCACGCGATCACCAAGCTCGAACCGATCAACGCTCCCGTTGCACCCAAGCAAGCCTCCGGACCGAAATATTCCAGCGTGTTCGGCGAGTGGTTGTGCGACATGGCTGCCAGCGATGAGCGCCTGCTCGGCATCACCCCGGCGATGAAAGAAGGCTCGGATCTGGTGGCCTTCAGCGAACGCTTCCCGGCACGCTATTTCGACGTCGCCATCGCCGAGCAGCACGCCGTGACATTGGCCGCCGGCATGGCCTGCGAAGGTGCCAAACCGGTGGTGGCGATTTACTCGACCTTCCTGCAGCGCGCCTACGATCAGCTGATCCACGACGTCGCGGTGCAGGACCTCGACGTGCTGTTCGCCATCGACCGCGCCGGGCTAGTTGGCGAAGACGGCCCGACCCACGCCGGCAGCTTCGATCTGACCTATCTGCGCTGCATCCCCGGCATGCTGGTGATGACCCCCAGCGACGAGAACGAGCTGCGCCGCATGCTCACCACCGGCTATCTGTTCGATGGCCCGGCGGCGGTGCGCTACCCACGCGGCAGCGGCCCGAATACACCGATTGAGCAGGCGCTTGAGCCGCTGGAAATCGGCAAGGGCGTGATCCGTCGCCAAGGCGAGAAAATCGCGTTACTGGTGTTCGGCGTGCAGCTAGCCGATGCGCTGGTCGTCGGCGAAACGCTGAATGCGACGGTGGTCGACATGCGCTTCGTCAAACCGCTCGATGAAGCACTGGTCCGCGAGCTGGCTGCCAGCCACGACTTGCTGGTGAGCATCGAGGAAAACTCGGTCATGGGCGGCGCCGGTAGCGCGGTCGGCGAGTTCCTCGCCACCGAGCAACTGCTCAAGCCACTGCTGCAGCTGGGCCTGCCGGACTATTACGTCGAGCACGCCAAACCGGCACAGATGCTCGCCGAATGCGGCCTGGATGCCGCCGGTATCGAGCGCAGCGTACGGGCCCGCCTGGCGCAGCTGTAGCCCACGGCGCTTTTCAAAGCGGCGGGTTGCACCCGCCCTACAGGTCGCTGATCGAATAGCCCGCAGGATGGGGCGAGCGCAGCACCGTAGCCCGGATGCAATCCGGGGCTGGCCCATGCGTCCACTCCGAATAGGCCAACCGTACCGCCGGCGCTACTTCAGCTCGCTGGAACTCTTGCCCAGCAGACGCCGGGCAATGATCAGCAACTGGATCTGTTGGGTGCCTTCGAAGATGTCGAGGATCTTCGAGTCGCGCGCCCACTTCTCCAGCAGTTCATCCTCGCCATAACCCAGCGTCCCAGCCAGCTCGACGCATTTCAGCGTCACTTCATTGGCGACCCGCCCGGCCTTGGCCTTGGCGATCGAGGCCTCTTTGGAATTGGGCAGCTTGTTATCGGCCATCCACGCCGCCTTCATGGTCAGCAGGCGCGCCGCTTCCCATTCGGCTTCCAGGCGATAGAGCGTCGCTTCGGCATGACTGGCGACCAGTAGCGGCTTGTCATAGGCGAACGAACAGCCCGATTGCTGGAGCAACTCACGAGTGCGATCCAAAGCCGCTTTGGCCACCCCAATGGCCATCCCGGCGACCAGCGGACGGGTGTTATCGAAGGTTTCCATCACCCCGGCAAAGCCCTTCTGCACATCGATTTCGGCATTGCCGAGCAAATTGGCGGCCGGCACCCGGCAGTCGTTGAAGCTGATCGAGGCGGTGTCCGAGGCCTTGATGCCGAGCTTCTTCTCCAGCCGGGTGACGCTCATGCCCGGCGTGCCGTGCTCGACCACGAAGGATTTGATCGCCGCCCGGCCGAGGCTTTTGTCCAGCGTCGCCCAGACCACTACCGCGGCCGCGCGCTGGCCGGAGGTGACGAAGATCTTCTCGCCGTTGAGGATGTAGTCATCGCCATCCTTGATCGCCGTGGTGCGGATCGCCGCCGAGTCGGAACCGCAGCCCGGCTCGGTGATCGCCATCGCCGCCCAGGTGCCGCGAAAGCGCTGCAACTGCTCCTCGTTGGCCACCGCGGCGATGGCCGCATTGCCCAGGCCCTGGCGCGGCATGGCCAGGAGCAGGCCGACATCGCCCCAACACAGCTCGATCACGCCGAGCAGCGCGGCCAGGTTGCCGCCGTTCTTGATCCCCGCGTGCGGCTCCTGCTCGGCGCCACGCTTGCTCGCCGAGGTGGCGCCCACGGCGTCCGGCGAGCCGGCGTTCATGCCGTCGAGCAAGGCGGCGAGTAGATCGAGCTCCTTCGGGTAGGTGTGCTCAGCCTTGTCGTACTTGCGCGACAGCGGGCGGAAATAATTAGCCGCCACCTGCTGCGCCTGCTTGCTCAGGCCACTGAATTTTTTCGGGATTTCCAGGTTCATGAGTGTCGTCCCTTTATAACTGCAAGCCGCCGGCCATCAAAGCCACGGCACGTAGATCGCGATACCAGCGCTCGGCCGGATGCTCCTGGGTAAAGCCGTGACCGCCGAGCAATTGCAGCGCGTCGGTGCCGATCTTCATCGCCTTCTCGGCGCACAGCAGTCGCGCCAGGTAGGCCTCGCGATGAAACGGCAGGCCGGCCTCGGCACGCGCACAGGCGCGCCAGACCATCAAGCGCATGGCATCCACTTCGATGGCGAGGTCAGCAACCATGAACGCCACGCCTTGCCGATGACTGATCGGCTCGCCAAACGCGACGCGCTCGTTGCAGTAGCCGACCACGTAATCCAGGGCCGCCTGCGCGGTGCCCACTGCCAGCGCGCACCAGGCCAACGCGGCGTGGTCGAGGAAACTCTGGTAATCGAAGTCGCTGGCGGCCAAGCGCTGTGCGGCGGCGACTTTGACGTTCTTCAGGGTGATGCGTGCCGTGCCGCCGGCCTTGAGACCCATCGCCGGCTCGGCTGTACGGGTTACGCCCTTGGCGTCGGCGGGCAGCAGAAATAGCGCCGGGCCCTGCTCGCTGTGCGCCGCAATAATCAGCTGACTGGCCTCCAGGCCGCGCAGCACCAGGCATTTCTCGCCGGATAGCACGTAGTGCTGGCCCTTGCGCTTGGCCTGGGTGCGCAGCTTGAGCGGATCGAACAGCACCTGCGCTTCGTTCACGGCGATGGCGATAAGCGGCGCTGGTGCGTCGGTGACGAACGCCGGCAGCCAGCGCGCCTGCTGCTCGGGCGCGGCCCAGCGGCGGATACAGTTGGCCGCCGACAGCGGCACCAGCAGCGCCGCCGCCAAGGCCAGGTCGCCCTGCCCAAGTGCCTCGGCGATCAGTGCATTGCTGAGCGTAGTGCGCGAGCCGGCCAGACCGCCGTGCGCTTCACCGACGCCGTAATGCGCCAGCCCCAGCTCGTGAGCCTGATTGAGCAGTGCCGCGGGGATCGTCGCCTGGGCATCGGCATCGTGCGCCGCCGGGCGCAACACCTCGGCGGCAAAGGCACCCAACATCTCCACCAGCATCTGCTGATCGTCGCTCAGGGACAGATCGAACAATTCGTCGACGCCCGGCGCGCGCGCCACACTGCGCGGCTTGGCAGCCCGTTCGGCGGCCAAGCGAAAGCCCGCACGGCTACCGGTGTAGACGAGTTTTTCGATGGATTTGCGGAGTTTCAGGCGATCAGGCCAGTCGGCCTGGGCCATGCGATTGAGCATGGCCAGGGCGCGTCCTCGGGCATCGGAACTCATGGGCGGCTCGCTCCATACGGCAGGAAGATGCCCGAAGCATGCGCGCCGCCGCCACTCGCGCCAATGACCGGCCTGCCGCGCCGGGCTGGCAGGTCAGTCAGTTACCCCAATCAGCGGCTGCGGATTTTCTCGACGATGGCGGTGGTCGAGCTGTTTTCCACCAGACCGAGCACTTTCACCGTGCCGCCATAGGATTTGACCAGCTCGGCACCGACCACCTGGTCGATGCCGTAGTCGCCGCCCTTGACCAGCACGTCCGGCCTGACCTGGGCGAGCAACTGTTCCGGGGTGTCTTCGCTGAAGCTCACCACCCAGTCGACCGCTTCCAGGCCGGCGAGCACCGCCATCCGCCGGTCGACCGCGTTAATCGGTCGACCCGGGCCCTTCAGGCGGCTGACCGAGGCGTCGTCGTTGACCGCCAGAATCAGTCGATCGCCCTGGGCGCGCGCCTGCTCCAGATAGGTCACATGGCCGGCGTGCAGGATGTCGAAGCAGCCATTGGTGAAGACGATCTTCTCGCCATGGGCGCGGGCGTCCTCGATGCTAGTGAGCAGTTGCTCGAGGCTCAGCACGCCACGCTCAGAACCCTCCTCGCGCTGCACGGCGCGGCGCAGTTCCGGAGCACTGATCGCCGCAGTACCGAGCTTGCCGACCACGATACCGGCGGCCAGGTTGGCCAGTGCCACGGCTTGCGGCAGTTCTTCGCCAGCAGCCAGCGATGCGGCCAGGGTGGAAATCACCGTGTCACCGGCACCGGTGACATCGAACACTTCGCGGGCCCGGGCCGGCAGGTGCAAGGCCGGCTGGTCGGGGCGCAGCAGGGTCATGCCGTGCTCGCCGCGCGTCACCAGCAGGGCACCGAGCTCCAGCTCGTGCATCAATTGCGCGCCCTTGCTGACCAGCTCGTTCTCGTCGGCGCAACCGCCGACGATAGTTTCGAACTCATGCAGATTGGGAGTGATCAGGCTGGCGCCACGGTAGATGCTGAAATCCTTGCCCTTAGGGTCAGCCAGCACCCGCACACCACGCGCGCGGGCGATCTGGATCAGCGCCTGATGGTTCTTCAGCGCGCCCTTGCCGTAGTCGGAGAGGACCAGCACCTTGACGCCGTCGAGCAGCGCATCGACATCCCGCGCCAGCGCCGCGGCATCGGTGGCGAACGGCTCTTCGAAGTCCATCCGCAGCAGCTGCTGGTGGCGGCTCATGACCCGCAGCTTGACGATGGTCGGTTGCAGCGGCAGGCGCTGGAAACGGGTTTTCACCCCGGCGCCGGCCAGGCTGGCGGCCAGGCTGGCGGCGGCCTCGTCCTCGCCGGTGACACCGATCAGCGACGCCGGTGCACCGAGCGCGGCGATGTTCAGGGCGACGTTGGCGGCACCGCCCGGACGGTCCTCGATTTGATCGACACGCACCACCGGCACCGGCGCTTCGGGGGAAATCCGCGAGGTACTGCCGTGCCAGTAACGATCGAGCATGACATCACCGACCACCAGCACGGGGGCCTGATCGAAACGGGGCATGGCTAACTTCATGGCAACTCCGGGCCTTGGATAAGGGGGTAATTTTATCAGGCGATATCCGCGGGCGCGCCTTCTTCCAGGCCCATGGCGTGCAAGCGGGCATAGTAGCCCTTGAGCGCCAGCAACTCGGCGTGGGTACCGCGCTCGACGATACGCCCCTGATCCATCACCAGGATCAGGTCAGCCTTCTCGATGGTCGACAGGCGATGTGCGATCACCAGCGTCGTGCGCCCTTGCATGACGCGATCCAGTGCGGCCTGGATATGCCGTTCGGACTCGGTATCCAAGGCCGAAGTCGCCTCATCCAGCACCAGCAGCGGGGAATTCTTGAGCAGGGCCCGGGCGATCGCCAGGCGCTGGCGCTGGCCGCCGGACAGCAGCACGCCGTTCTCGCCCACCTCGGTGTCGAAGCCGCGCGCCAGCTTGTCGATGAATTCCTTGGCATAGGCCGCCTCGGCCGCCTGCTCGATATCCGCCCGCGGCGCGTCAGCCAAGTCGCCGTAGGCGATGTTGTTGGCGACGCTGTCGCTGAACAGGGTCACCTGCTGGGTGACCAGGGCGATGTGCCGGCGCAGGTTGCGTAGGCGGTACTGCTCGACATCGACGCCATCGAGCAGGATCTGCCCTTGCTCGTGGTGATAGAAGCGCGGGATCAGGTTGGCCAGGGTCGACTTGCCGCTGCCGGAACGGCCGACCAGGGCGATCATCTGCCCGGGTTCGGCGGTGAAACTGATGTCGTCCAGCACGCGCTTGTCCGCGCCGGGATACTGGAAGCTCAGGTTGCGCACTTCCAGGCGGCCGCTGACGCGCTCGCGCTCCACAGTGCCATCGTCGCGCTCCGCCACTTCATCCAGCTGCTCGAAAATGCTCTCGGCACCGGCCACACCGCGCTGCACCGTCGAACTGACTTCCGACAGCTGGCGGATCGGCTTGGGCAATAGGCCGGCGATAGTGATGTAGGCGACCAGATCGCCCGCCGAGGCGTCGCCACGCAACCAGAGCACGAGGAACATCAACACCGCCATGGCGCTGAAGATCACCAGCTGCAGCATCGGGGTGTAGACCGCACTGGTCTTGGTCATGCGCAACTGCTTGTCGGTGTTGCTCTGGCTGGCGGCGAGGAAGCGCTTCTGCTCGTAGGGTTCACCGCCGAAGCTGCGCACCACCCGGTAGCCCTGGATGGTTTCCGAGGCCACATGGGTGACGTCGCCCATAGCCACCTGGATCTTCTTGCTCTGCTTGCGAAACTTGCCACTAGCGCTGCTGACCATCAGAGCGATCAGCGGCAGGATGGCGAGCATCACCAGGGTCAGCTTCCAGTTCATCCATAACAGGGTGGCAAACAAGAAAATCACCGTCATGCCTTCGCGGATCACCACTTTGATCGCATCGGTGGCAGCCCCGGTGACCATGGTGACGTTGAAGGTGATGCGCGAGATCAGGTGGCCGGAGTTGTGGCTGTCGAAATAGCGGTTGGGCAGCACCAGCAGGTTGTTGAACAAGGCCACCCGCAGGTCATGCACCAGCCCCAGGGAAACCTTGGCCAGGAAGTAGTTGCCGAGGAAGGAGCCCAATCCTTGCCACAGGGCAATCAGCACAATCAGCAAGGGTACCGCCTGCAACAATTTCAGGTCGCGCAGATAGGGAATCTGCGGGAAGAGCACGGCGTCGGGATTGGTCAGGCCATCGACGAAGTATTTGAGCATGCCGCCCAGCATCGGCTGGGTGGAGGCGAAGATGATGAAGCCGAGAATACTGACCAGGAACAGGCCGGCGTAAGGCTTCACATAACCCAGCAAGCGGAAATAGATTTTCAGACTGGAAGGCCGCGAGGCACTCGGATGCTGATCGCTCATGCGCCCATGCTTTGACGTAGGAAAGGGCGACCAGCTTAGCACAGCGACGGCTGCCACTTCCCGGCGGATGCTTTAAGATGCCGGCGTCCCTGGCCACATATGCAGAACTCTCGCGTGCCTCTCTCCGCCTCGCCACCGTTTTCCCGTCTCCAACTGAACCAATTCATCGCACGGCGCTGGCTGCCTCTAGGCTACCTCGTCCTGCTCAGCGGATTGTTCTGGGTAGGCGAGCGCAACCACTACTCCAAGCTCTACTATCTCCTGATGGCCTTCCCCGCCTTGCTCGGCCTGATCGCCCAGCCCCGCGCACTGCTGCAGCTGCTGCGCACCCCCATCGTATTGGCCTTCCTCGCCTTCGCCGCCTGGCTACTGCTCAGTCTGAGCTGGACCAGCAGCACAGAAAATCTCGCCTCGCTAGCCAAACGTCCGCTCTATGTGTTCATGTTGTTCGCCAGTTGCACCCTGATGGTGCTGCACGACGAGCGCATGTTGCCGCGCCTGCTTCGGCTAGGCGCAGGACTGGCCCTGGTAGCCGCCCTCGTGATCCAGTCACTGCATTTCCTCACCCAGCCGCCGGATGGCCGCTTGATCGGCACCGGCGGACTGATCAATCCGCTGCTGACCTCCCACGTTCTCGGCTTCTTCTGCATCTATTGGCTCGCCGCCTGGGCCACGGAAGGGAAATCCCTGCGCGTCTATGGCCTCCTCGGCGCAGCCGTGCTGCTAGGCGCCGTCCTCGCCACCGGCTCACGCACCCCCTTGATGGCCATTGGTCTGGCCAGCCTCTGGTTAGCCCTGATGGCACCGCAGCGGCGCACGCTTTACTTGATCGGCGGCCTGAGCATTGCGGGCCTCCTATTGGCGCTGTGCTTTCCCGATCTGCTCCTAGCCCGGGGACTGTCTTATCGCCCTCAACTCTGGACCGCAGCCTTTGAACAGCATCAAACGCAGCCATGGCTGGGGCTTGGCTACGATGCCCCTTTGCAGCTCTGGATCGAGGGATTCACCTTTCCTTATGTCGACCCCCATAACGTTGGGCTGGCCGTAGCATTAGAGCTGGGCCTGGTAGGCTTGCTGCTCTGGCTGGTGCTGTACGGAATGGTGCTGGGTACCTGCGTCCACCATCGGGCAGATCAGCGCTTCCAACTCGCCTCGACTTTGGTGATCTACGGCTTGGCGGCGGGCATGACCGAAGGCAGCAGTTTCCTCTCCCGCCCCAACGAAAGCTGGTTCCTCATCTGGATACCGCTGTCCATGGTGGCCGCTCTCTCTATCAGCCAGCGCCTGCAGGCGGCCAAACCATGAGAACCTTGAGCCTCGGCGAGCTGGAAACTCTGTTGCAGGACGCCCAGGTCATCGAAGAGGATGGCTATGGCCTCAAGGTCGCACACCTGGTGGGCGGCGACTTCCTCAAGCTCTACCGGCGCAAACGCTTGCTCTCCTCCGCCCTATGGTCGGCGCCGGCACAACGTTTTGCCGACAATGCTCGGCGCCTGAACCAGCTGGGTATCCCGGCCCCGACCATCGTCGAGACCGTGCTGATCCCCGACCGCAGCCTGAACGGCGTGCGTTATCAGCCGCTGCCTGGGGAAACCCTGCGTGGCCGCTGGCGGGCTCTGGATGAAAACAGCCGCAGCAGCGAAATCAAGCGTTTCGGCGCTTTCCTGGGGCAACTCCATCAGCTCGGCGTGTACTTCCGCTCCCTGCATCTGGGCAATGTGCTGTACCTGCCGGACGATAGTTTTGGCCTGATCGACCTCTCAGACATGAAGATCGCCGGCCGACCCTTGGCGCGCTGGAAGCGCAGGCGCAACCTGCAACATATGTTGCGCTATGCAGAAGACATTACCTGGCTGGCCCGCCTGCACCGCAGCGCCTTGCTGAGTGGTTACTACCTAAGCTGCGGTAGCCAGGCCGCCCGGCAACTGGCCAAGGATCTAGAGCGCCTTTACCCCAGCTGAAGATGCTCAATGAGTGCGCCACTACAACGCCTACGACAACCGCTTGGCAAAACCACCCCAATACCTAGGCGCGCGGCGGGCCTAGGAAAAGCCCCTCAAGCCTGCTCGCCGGACATCACGGCCTTCCTCGGCCATGCGCGCACGCGGTCAGCCTAGTAGGAGGCGCCCCAAGGCCCGCAGCGTCTTGCTATCCCAATAGCGCAGCGGCAATCGCCCGAGCAACTCGCGCGCCAGCGGCTTATCCTCCCGCGCGCACTTGAGCAACATCGAGTTGATAAAGCGCGCGCAGACCTTGGCATAGGCCGGATGTGCGCTGAACTGGGCGTAGGTGCTCAGCACATTGTCGATCATGAAGCGGCGGTTCTTGTAGGCATTGCTGCCGTGAACGCGGTATTGGGCCAGCACCTCGGCCAACACATCGATGAAGTACCCGGCGCGGGTGATCTTCAGCTCGACCAGCAGGTCCTCGAGGCGCACCGAGGGATCGAAACCACCGACCCGCTCCAGCGCCTCGCGACGGAACAACAGGGTGGGCGCCGGCGCACCCGGCTTGTCGCCCTGAAACACATCCTCAAAATCCAGACGCCGGAAGGGTCGCTCGCGCTCACGTCCAGCCACCGGCCGCCCATCGGCATCAATGGTTTGAATATTGCCGGCACAGATGCCGGCTTCCGGCTTGCCCGCCATGTAAGCCACCTGAGTGGCGATACGGCCCGGCAGCATGATGTCGTCGGAGCCGAAAGGCGCGATCAGGCTGCCGCGAGAACGAGCGATCGCGTCGTTGAGCGTGCGCGCCAGGCCCTGGTTGGTCTGGACGCGAAAGTCGAAACCATGCTGCGCCTGCAATCGACGGATGCGCTCGACGCTGTCGTCCTGCGAGCCATCGTCGACCACCAGCAGTTCGATCTGCGCATAGGTCTGCGCCAGCACACTCAGAATGCTCGCCTCGATGTACGGCGCATGGTTGTAGGAGGCGATGATCACGCTGACCAGCGGCGGCGCGCTCATGGCGTCCCCCGCGGGCCGCCGGCGAGCAGCTCTTCCAGTAGCTCACGGTACTGTTGGCGGAAATCCTCGACGGCATGGGCGCGACACAGATAGGCATACGCGCGTTCGCCCTCCGCCGTGCGTGCTTCCGGACTCAGCGTCAGCACCGCGCGCAGCTGCTCAGCCAAGCCCTGCGGCTGGCCGACCGGGAAGATGCGCCCGCCACAGTCTTCGAGGATCGGTCGCAGGCTGTCGATGTCCGAGCCGATCACCGGCAGGTGGCCACTCATGCCCTCCAGCAGCGCCAGCGGCAAGCCTTCGCTAAGCGACGGCATGACGAACACATCGAAGGCCCGCACGTACTGCAGGGCATCGTCCTTGGCCCCGAGCAGCAGGACCCGGCCCTGCAGGCCGTGCCACGCGATCGCGGCCTCCAACTCGACCCGCGAGCGGCCTTCGCCGATGATCGCCAACATCGCCGCCGGCTGCTCGTCTTTGACCGCAGCGAACGCCTCCAGCAGGTGGATATGGCCCTTGACCGGAACCAGCCGGCCGATGGTGCCGAACACAAAGGCAGCGGCCGGCAGACCGAGCAGCTCACGGGCCTGCTGGCGCGGATGCTGAAGCTTCTCGGCGCGCACGATATCGATGGCGTTGTTGATCTGCCGGGTGTTGCTTGCAGTGAAGCCGGCGCCACAGTTGACCAGGTCATCGCGCACCGCCCGCGACACCCCAACCAGCCGCCAGGCCGACGTGAGCAGACGGCGCATCTCCCAGCGGCGATAGGCCCGGTCGTACTCGCCCAGACCGTGCAGGACGCCGATGCACGCAGGCACCTTCAACCAGCGATTGAGCAGCATCAGCATGTTGATCGGTTTGAAGCGATGCGCGATCACCGCGTCGTAGCGCTCCGCCCGGCAATGGCGAAACAGGGCCCACAACGCACGCAGACGCAGGCCCTTGGTTGCGCCTTGGCTGAAGCCGAAATAAATGGAACGCGGGGCCCGGCTTTCCGGCTCGCCGGGGCCCGGACGACCGCGCAGGAACGCGGTGGCGACCTCGAAGCGC
This sequence comes from Pseudomonas sp. LS44, assembly GCF_024730785.1. NCBI lineage: Bacteria > Pseudomonadati > Pseudomonadota > Gammaproteobacteria > Pseudomonadales > Pseudomonadaceae > Pseudomonas > Pseudomonas sp. LS44. The sequence goes on along the minus strand of NZ_CP102830.1, from coordinate 580,652 downwards.
TCCGCCGGCAGCCCTTGAATGACCTGCTCGGCCAAATCCGACGCGTTGACGTTGTAGCGGTTCTGCAATTGCAGCACTTTGAAGCGACGCTGGCTCACCGATTCCGCCCTTTGGATTTGAACAATACGCGCAGCGCCTTGCGCGTATAAGACCAGCGCAGCAGAACTGCGAAGTCGGCGCGTACCGCCTGGCGATAGAACTGCATGGCCGTGTCGAACTCACCGGCGCTGGCGAACGTGCGGAACAGCGACAGGCAGCGTTGGGCCAAAAACGCGGACTTCAGATCCTGCAGTTCGGCCGGCATGCGCGCCGGCGCAAACACTTCATCCACCAGCTCCAGACCGGTGGCCCGCGCATGCGTCAGGTTATGGCGCAGGCTGGTGGCGTGGCGGTGGATTAACGCCACTGGCTGATTCAGCACGCTGCAGGGGAACCCGGCCAACACCTGGGCGAACACCGGGATGTCCTCGGTACTGCGAAAGCGTTCGGGATAGCGGCCCGGGCCGAACACCTCGCGGTGCATGGCACAGGCGCCATTGGACAGGGCCACCGTCTTGTCGATCAGGTAGCCCCTCACACGCTGCCGCGGCGTCGCCGGCAAGGCCTTCACCTCGTGCAGCTTGCGCTTGCCGTCGGCAAACACCGACCTGTGCGCGCCGATCACCATCCGCGAGTCCGGGTTGGCCACGATGTGCTCGGCCAGCGCGGCCAATGCACCCTGGGCGAGCTCGTCGTCGGCATCGAGAAACACCAAAAAATCGCCGGTGGCCTCATCGATACCCAGATTGCGCACCGACGCCAACCCGCTATTCGCCTTGCGGATCGCCCGGAAGCGTCCCGGGTGCTCGGCCAGCAATTGGTCGAGCACCTGCGGCGTGTCGTCGGTGGAGCCGTCGTCGATGACGATCAGCTCGGCGGGTGCCTCGTCGAGCTGGGCCAGCACCGAGCGCACTGCGCGCGGCAGCGTCGCGGCGTAGTTGTACGCCGGGATAACGACGCTCAGCATTAACTCACGCGCCTGCGTCATACCCGTCCGCACCCTCCTTGACCACCAGAATGTCCTCCATGATCAGGTACTGCAGATCCGAGCCGAAGAACATGTTCAGCGCATCGGTCGGTGAGCAGATCATCGGTTCGCCACGGCGGTTCAGCGAGGTGTTCAGCGACACGCCGTTGCCGGTGAGGTTTTCCAGTTCTTTCATCATGTCGTAGTAGCGCGGGTTGTATTCGCGCTTGAGCACCTGGGCGCGCGAGGTGCCGTCCTCGTGCACGACTTCCGGCACGCGGGTCTTCCACTCTTCGGCGACTTCAAAAGTGAAGGTCATGAACGGTGCCGGATGGTCGATCTTGATCATTTGCGGCGCGACGGTGTCGAGCATCGACGGACAGAACGGTCTCCAACGCTCGCGAAACTTGATCTGCGCGTTGATGCGATCGGCGACCCCGGCAATGCTCGGGCAGCCGATGATCGAACGGCCGCCGAGGGCGCGCGGACCGAACTCCATGCGCCCCTGGAACCAGGCCACCGGATTGCCGGCGACCATGATCTCGGCGATGCGCCGCGGCATGTCGTCAATCTGCTGCCACTTGGGCTGGCTCGGGTGCTTGGCACAGGCGGCGATCACGTCTTCGTTCGAGTACGCCGGGCCGAGATAGACGTGCTCCATCTTCTCCACCGGCACGCCGCGCTGATGCGACACATAGGCCGCCGCGCCGACTGCGGTACCGGCGTCGCCGGAAGCCGGCTGAACGAACAGCTCCTTCACTTCCGGACGGGCGATGATTTTCTGGTTGAGCTTGACGTTCAGCGCGCAGCCGCCGGCAAAGGCAATCTTGCCAGTCTCCTTGAGGATGTCGCCGAGGTAGTGGTCGATCATCTGCAGCGCGAGCTTCTCGAACAGCGCTTGCATGCTGGCCGCGTAATGGATGTACGGGTCATCGGCGATGTCGCCTTCGCGCTTGGGGCCGAGCCACTCGATCAGCTTGGGCGAGAAGTAGAAGCCTTTGCCCTTTTCTTTATAACGACGCAGGCCGATGACGTTGGCGTACTCGGTGTTGATCACCAGTTCGCCATTCTCGAATTTGGCCAGGCGCGAAAAATCGTACTTGCTGGCATCGCCGTAGGGCGCCATGCCCATGACTTTGAATTCGCCGTCGAGCATCTCGAAACCGAGGAATTCGGTGATCGCACCGTACAGGCCGCCAAGCGAATCCGGATCGTAGAACTCTTTGAGCTTGTGAATCTTGCCGTTCTCGCCGTAGCCGAAGAAGGTGGTGGCGTACTCACCCTTGCCGTCGATGCCGAGGATCGCGGTTTTCTCGGTGAAGCCCGAGCAGTGGTAGGCACTGGAGGCATGCGCCAGGTGGTGCTCGACCGGCTGGATCTTGATCCTCTTCAGATCGAAACCGAGTTGCTGCAGGCACCACTGAATGCGCTTGTGATAGCGCTTGTAGCGGCGATTGCCCATCAGGATGGCGTCGAGGGCGCGATCCGGCGCGTAGGCGTAACGCTTGGCGTAATGCCAGCGGGCCTTGCCAAACAGACTGATCGGCGCGAACGGAATCGCCACCACATCGACATCTTCGGGCTTGATCCCGGCCTGCTCCAGGCAGAACTTGGCCGACTCGTAGGGCATACGATTCTTCGCGTGCTTATCGCGCACGAAGCGCTCTTCTTCGACGGCAGCGATTAGTTTGCCGTCGATATACAGCGCGGCGGAGGGATCATGACTGAGGGCGCCGGAAAGGCCGAGAATCGTCAATGCCACAGGTCTAGCCTCTTTCTAATCTTCTGAGCAGATGTCGGACACCTGCGGTAAACGTCGGTCAAGCAAACGGTGCAGCGCCGAATCGGCAGGCCAATTGCGCAAAAAACGCGCTCTGTCCCGCGCGTAGCCGCGGGCGAAAGCTCGGCGACTGTGATGTTGATGCATAGCATCAAGATCGATCAGCGCCCAATTGCCGCCACCTGGCTGCTCCTGCCAGAACAGGTTGGTACCCTTTAAATCACCATGACTGATGCGCTCGCGAATCAGGCTGGCGAACAGCCTATCCAGTGCGAGCAGCTGGTGTTCCGGGGGTGAATCGTCCAAGTAATGCTGGAAATTCGCGAGTATATCCTGACCATCGCAGCATTCGGTAATCAGGTAGGCGCGCCCGCGCAACCAGCACCAACGCCGCTCGATCAGTGCCAGCGGGCGCGGCGTGGCGATGCCCAGCAGCTGCAGGCGATGGCCTTCGCGCCAGCTGTGCCAGGCGCGGCTGGGGCGCCAGAAACGCCTGAACCAATGCAGCAAATTTTTGATGTTGTAGCGCTTGATCACCAGCGGCTGGCCATCGAGTATGACCTTGGCCACAGTCGCCGAGCCACCGTCTTTGTAGATCTGGCCTTGCTCCGCCCAGCTATCGGGCGCTTGCAACAGCAGCTGCAATGGCACCTCGCGCTCCCGCCACAGCGCCTGCAAGCCAAAGGCGCCGCGCTGCACACTGAACAGAGTGCAATCGCGGCCGACCTTCTTCAGGTAGCTGCGCAGGCGCCAGCGCCGCACCTTGGCGACTTCCTTGAGCAAAGCTTCGAGCGGCAGGGCATGTTCGCTGTTGGCCAGCAGGTAGTGCACCAGTAATTCCTCGATATGCGGCTCGAGTGCCGGTGGCAGCTGAGCGAAGAACACCCCGAGATTGGCCAGCACCTGCTCGCGACCGAGTGGCTGCCCGGGCGTTTGCCCCTGCACGCTGCCGCCGTCGATCAGATACAGCTGGCCGTTATGGCGGAGCAGATTGTCCAGGTGCAGATCGGCCTGCCACAGGCCTTTGCCATGCAGCGCGGCAATCGCTTCGAGGGCCGCGCCGAGTACCGCGCGCTGCGGCTCGGAGACCGGCGCCTGGTCCTGCACTGCCGCCCAGACATCGCCAAGGCTTTCGGCGCCGTCGAGGTAATCGAACAGCAGCCAACCGCCCTCGCCTTCGATCAAGCCGCTGGCGAGCAGTGCCGGCGTTGGCAGGTTCTGCTCAGCGAGCGAACGCGCGCCTTGCAGCTCACGCAGAAAATAGCGTGACGCACGGCGACCGACCAATAACTTGGCCAGCACCTTGCGCCCGCGCCAGTCGCCGACACCGACATAACGGCGGCCAGGCAAGACGCGCAGCAGGCTGTCCACGCGCAAGGTCGAGGAGCCGGCAGCGTCTGCCAGCTCCAGCTCCAGCGGCAACCGTGGCGAGCGGCCAGCTGCGCTCAATTCGCTTAGGGTCATCGGTACGCCTCTTTGTAGCGGCGGCGCGCCAGCAAGCGCCGCGACCAATTATGCAGATCGTCACGATCGCCCAGATAAGCGTCCAGCAAGCGCTCCACATCCGTCTCATCCCAACCCCTGGCGCGGCGCAGCAGCGGCTCGAGATCCTTGACCCGGTCGTAGCGACCGAACAGCAGTGGCCGGGCTTTTTCCAGATCGATCAGGCAGGCCTGGAAGTTATCGTCGGTTTCACGCAGGAAAATATGCTTGGGATAGAGGCAGCCATGCATCTGCCCCGCTGCGTGTAACCGCCGGGCCAGTTGGCCACACGTGCGCAGGATGGCCGCACGCCGCTCGGCGGCTATTTCATCCCAGCGCTGCAGCCAATGCTCGAGGTCCTGCCAGCCATCCAGCGCGCGAGTCAGGAGAATCGCGCGTTGCTCGCCAGGCAGGCGTCGTTCGGCAAAGAACGCCGCCCGCAAGACCGGAATGCCGCGCTCGTGATAACGCTGGATATTGCGGAATTCACGGGCGAAAGTCGGCTCACCGAACGGGTGCAGTGGGCTGCGGGTCAGGTAGTTGCTTTGCCGCTTCAGGTAATAGGCCGCCTCGCCCAGATCCAGGCGATAGACGCTGCTCCAGCCGCCGCGCCCGGTATTCGGCTCGTCTACCGCTTCCAGTTGGAGCGCCCACAAGGCCTCGAAGTCGGCCAAGCCATGGCGCTCCAGCAAGGCGCGATCCTCTGCGGCGATAAAGTCGTTCATTCGCGCCCCTCGAAAAACTCGACGATCTGGCGGATGCGTTTCTTATCGCTGGCGTTCAGACGCTGGCGATCGCGGTATTGCAGGTAGAAACGCAAGCGCTGGCTGGCCGACAGCTGCTGCTTGGCGACTTTGTCCAGACAGGCGAGGTCTTTGACGATGCGCCGGCGCAGCATGGCGCCGCTCCAGAAGTCACCCGCCGGGCAATCGATGAAGAACAGCTCGGCCTGCTGGTTGACCAGCAAATTACGCCACTTCAAATCATTGTGGGCAAAGTGATGGTCATGCAGGACTCGCGTAGCCTTGGCCAATTGGCGGCTGATCGTGTCGACCCAGCGCGCATCCCGCAAGCGCGGGTCATTATTCCGGGCCAGCACGCCCAGGTCATCGGTGCCGAGCAGTTCCGCGGTGATCACCGCTCCGCGGGCGAACTTGCCGTGCTGACGTTCCAGGCCGTAAGCCACCAGCGGCGCGGTGGCGATGCCCCATTTGGCGAAGTGCTTGAGGTTCTGCCACTCGGCCTTGACCCGTGGCCGGCCGAGGTAACGGCGCAAACCTTTACCGCCACCCCAGTAGCGTTTGACGTAATAACGCCGCCCCAGATGCTCGACGCGCAAGACTTCGGACAGCGTATCGCGCGTAATTTCTTCGCCTTGCAGGGCGAACACCGCGTCGAGATCGGCAAACAGCGCAGCCGCCGATGGCTCCAATTGCTCCGCCACTGTCCAGCCGCTCATCCTTGTGCCCCCGGAGCGTATTTACGCTGATAGCGGAGCAGCAGGCGCTCGGCCTTGCGCTCCAGCCAAGCCAGCAGGCGCGCTTCGTCACGCAAAATCCCACGCAGCGACTGCTCGCCCTGTGTCGCTAAGAAATAGCCCTTGAGGAAACGCAGCTTGTCGCGCCGGCTCAGACCAATGTTCAGCGCCGAGAAATACAGCCCGGCCAGGTCCTTGTCGCGCCAGCGGCGCGGTGTGCTCTCACGCGTTTGTGCACGGTGCAGGTCGATCAGCGACAGCTTGAGATTGTCGGCCGTCGGCACTTGGTCGGTATGCAGGAGGAAATGACAGATATAGCAATCGCGATGATTGACCCCGGCGCGGTGCATGGTGCCGGTCATCCGCGCCACTTCGGCGATCAGCGCACGCTTGAGGCGCGGCTCAGGCGGCTGCTCGCGCCACGTCTGGGTGAACACTTCGAGGTCGACGGTCGGCGCCAGTTCTTCGGTGATGATGAACGAGTGACGGCTCGCCGGATTGGTGCCGCGCTCGCCATAGGCGACGGCGGTCATGGTCGGTACGCCGGCCTCATGCAGGCGGTGGAGAGCCCGCCATTCCTGGCCTGCGCCGAGTACCGGCAATTTGGCACTGAGCAGATTCTTGGCAATTTCGCCCCAGCCGATGCCGCGGTGGATCTTGACGAAATAGCCGCGCCCGGCGACCTCGGTGCGCAGCGTGCGCCGGCCCTCCAACTCGCGGTACACCTGGCCCTGTAGCTGCTCGACCGCGGCGAACGGATCGCGACCGGCCCACAGGCTCTTGAACGGCTCGCTGAGGATCACAGTCATGCGTTCACCGCCCAGCCAGGATCACGTCTGCCGCGTGTTGCGGCATGGAGTACAGGTCGGCGCTGTCCGCGAAGGCCAGGCCGTTGTGCGCCCAGGCCATGCGCTGGGCGTCATCGCCAAGCATCTCGGCGAGCTGGCGATTCAAGTTGTCCTGCTCGAACGGGCTGGGCACCACACGCCCGCAATCGGCCTCGGCGATGTAATGGGCATAGCCGCAGACATCGCTGACCAGCACCGGCAAACCGGCGACCAGCGCCTCGAGCAGTACAGTACCGGTGTTCTCGTTGTAAGCCGGATGGATCAGCAGGTCGGCGCCGAGCAAAAAACGCGGGATGTCGCTGCGGCCCTTGAGGATCTGCACCTGGTCCGACAGACCAAGGGTCTTGATCTGCAACAGGAACGGCTTGGGATCGTCCTGACCGATGACGATCAGCCGAGTGCGTTTGCGCAGCTTGCGCGGCAGCGCGGCGAGCGCCTTGAGGCTGCGATCCAGGCCTTTGGTCTTGAAGCCGGAGCCGATCTGCACCAGCAGCAGGTCGTCGTCCTGGAGGCCGAACTCACCACGGAACTCGGCGCGCACGTCGGCGGCATTGGCCGGCGCGCGGCGGTCGGCGGCAATGCCCGGCGGCAGCAGGTGAAAGCGCGACGCCGGGGTGGCGTAGTGCTGGACGAACAAGGGCTGCTGCACCTCAGAGATCATCAGGATCTCAGTCTTCGCTTCAGGGGCGAAGACCGCCCGCTCGTAGTCGGCGAAGTGCTTGTAGCGACCCCATTTGCGGTACAGCGGGCTGCGCAGGGTCTGCGCCTTATCTTCGAAGCACGGATCGGCGGCGTAGTAGACATCCAGACCGGGCATCTTGTTGAAACCAACCACCCGATCAACCGGCCGCCGCGCCAGGTCGGCTTGTACCCAGGCGGTGAATTTCTCGTTGCGCTTGTGGTTGAACAGCGCCTTGACGGGCACCACCAGCACCTCGAAACCGTCTGGCACCTCGCCTTCCCAGATCATCGTGTAGACGCGAATGGCGTGGCCACGCTGCTGGCATTCCAGGGCGATGCGCAGGAAGTCGCGCTGCAGGCCGCCGAACGGAAAGTACTTGTAGAGGACGAACGCGAGGGTCATGTGATCGTTAAATCCTTGTCGAACAGCGGGAGCGGCCGGTGACCGCAAAAGGTGCCAGAGCGCCGCACATCAACATACCGGCTCGCTCAATAGCAGCGCTTCCAACTCCAGCGCCACCCGTTCCGGGCGCAGGCTGTCGAAACAGAGCTTGTCGCGGTCACCCGAGCCGGCGTCCGGGCCTTCCGCGCACAAATGCACCTGCGAGCCGCCATAGGCGCCGACCAGGTCCGGGCGGGTCGGCCCGTACAGGGAGATGGTCGGCACATCCAACGCCGCGGCCAGATGGCCGAGGCCGGTGTCCACCGCGACACAGGCGCGCGCCCCGGCGATGACTTTGGCGATCCCGGCCAGATTCAAACGCGGCAGCACGCTGACATGCGCCAGGCCCTCGGCCAGCCGCTCGGCGCGGGCCTGTTCGTCGGCATTGCCCCACGGCAGGCGCACGTCCCAGGCCAGTTCGTTCATCCGCTCGAGCAGCGCACGCCAATAAGCTTCCGGCCAGTGTTTGCTGGCCCAGGTGGTGCCATGCAGAAACAACAGGTAAGCCGGCACCACCGGATCGGCCAGGCGATTGCGGTCCAGACCGTAATCGACGACGCCTTGCGGCAGTGGATAGTCGAGCGCCTGGGCGAATAACTGACGCACCCGCTCCAAGGCATGCTGACCCTTGGCCACCGCGTAGCGCCGGTCATAGAAGCGACTGGCCAGCGGCTCGCGGGCGGAATTGCCGTCCAACCCGGCCACCGGGGCCTGGGCATAGCGGGTCAACCAGGCGCTTTTCAGCAAGCATTGGGCGTCGATCACCAGGTCGTAGCGGCGGCTGCGCAGACGTTGCTTGAAGCGCGCCCACTCACCACTCCTGAGGGTTTGCCAGAGGTTCTTGCGCCAACGGCGGATCGCCACCGGAATCACCTCGGCGACCGCCGGGTGCCAGGCGGGAATCTCGGCGAAGCCCTCTTCCACCACCCAGTCGAAGCGGATGCTGGGAATCGCCCGCGCTGCATCGGTGAGCGCCGGCAAGGTGTGGATCACGTCGCCCAGCGAGGACGTCTTGATCAGCAGCACTCTCATTCGCCGACCTCAATCGGGTCAGCGACCAGCCGGTCGAGGGCCTCGATCACCGGCCGCGGCTTCAGCTCGCGCAGACAGTTGTAATGCCCGAAGCGGCAGGTACGGTCGAAGCACGGACTGCATTCGATGCCCAGCCGGACGATTTCCACCTGATCGGCCAGCGGCGGGGTGAACTGCGGCGAGGTCGAGCCGTACACCGCCACCAGCGGCAGGTTCAGCGCGGCGGCGACATGCATCAGTCCGGAATCGTTGCTCACCACCGCTCCGGCGCAGGACATCAAGTCGATGGCTTCGGCCAGGCTGGTCTCACCGGCGAGATTGCGCAGTTCTTCGCGCAGGCCAGGAATCAGGCGCATGCGGATATCTTCACCGCCGGGGTGGTCGTTCTTCGAGCCGAAGATCCACACCTGCCAGCCAGCGCGGATTTTCAGCTCGGCGACCTTGGCGTAGTACTCGGCCGGCCAGCGCTTGGCCTCGCCGAATTCGGCGCCGGGACACAGCACCAGCACGGGACGATCGAGACTCAGGCCGAATCGCTCCAGCGCCGTCGCACGGCTGGCCGGGTCGATCTGCAAACGCGGCTGCGGATAGGGTTGCGGCAGCTCGGCAGCCGGCTCGAACGCCAGTGCCATGAAGCGCTCGATCATCAGCGGATAGCGTTGCCTGTCGAGTTTGCGCAGGTCATTGAGCAGACCGTAGCGCATTTCGCCCTTCCAGCCGGTGCGCTTGGGGATGCCGGCGAAGAGCGGCACCAACGCCGACTTCAGCGAATTGGGTAGCAGAATCGCCTGATCGTACTGGCCCCTGAGACTGCGGCCGATCTTGCGCCGCGCGGCGAGATCCAGCACGCCATGACCCAGCGGGAAGCTCAGCGCCTGGCGCACTTCGGGCATGCGCTCGAGTATCGGCCGGCTCCACTCGGGCGCCAGCACGTCGATCACGCAATCGGGGTGGCGCTGTTTCAAACAGTGAAACAGCGTCTGCGCCATCACCATGTCACCGACCCAGCTCGGCCCAACGATCAGTATTCTCATCACGGCTCCGGAAATGAGCAGGGAGGCTTACGCCTCCCCAGTCACTGCCTTATTGATGTATTGCTCTGCTTCAGTCCCGCCTACTTGCCCATTGAAATGGGTCTTCGTCGCAGGCTTTTCAATCTTGGCAAGCGGGCCACCGTCGAATGGCCCCGCGCCAGACGCTGCCAGCGCCGTACGTCTTATACCAGCGTGCGCCACTCGGCGTGCGCGCTGGTCTTGCCGGTCACCAGATCGAAGTATGCGGTTTGCAGCTTCTCGGTGATCGGACCGCGACGGCCAATGCCAATCGCCCGACCGTCGACTTCGCGGATCGGCGTGACTTCAGCAGCGGTGCCGGTGAAGAAGGCCTCATCGGCGATGTACACCTCGTCGCGGGTGATGCGTTTTTCCACCAGTTTCAGACCTTGCTCTTCCGCCAGACGCAGCACGGTGTTGCGGGTGATGCCGTTGAGGCAGGCGGTGACTTCCGGGGTGTACAGCACGCCGTCTTTGATGATGAAGATGTTCTCACCGGAACCTTCGGCCACGTAACCTTCCGGGTCGAGCATCATCGCCTCGTCGGCACCGCCGGAGATGGCTTCCTGCAGGGCCAGCATCGAGTTGATGTAGGCACCGTTGGATTTGGCGCGGGTCATCGAGATGTTCACATGGTGACGGGTGAAGGAGCTGGTGCGCACTTTGATGCCTTGCTGCAGCGCTTCCTCGCCCATGTACGCGCCCCAGTCCCAGGCGGCGACGATCAGGTGCACTTGCAGGCCGCTGGCGCGCAGGCCCATGCCTTCGGAACCATAGAAGGCCATCGGACGGATGTAGGCGCTTTTCAGGTTGTTCTCGCGCACGGCGGCGCGGCACGCTTCGTTGACCTGTTCTTTGCTGAACGGCATCTGCATATTCATGATGTGCGCCGAATCGAACAGGCGGTCGGTGTGCGCCTGCAGGCGGAAGATCGCCGTGCCTTGCGGCGTGTTGTAGGCGCGGACACCTTCGAATACGCCCATACCGTAGTGCAGGGTGTGGGTCAGCACATGGGTGGTAGCGTCGCGCCACTGCACCATTTCGCCGTCATACCAGATCACGCCATCACGATCGGCCATCGACATCTTTGCCAGCTCCTCAAGTGTTCGATTCGTTCATCAGAGTGGCGGCGTCGGCAGTCAATTCCGCCGCTACCACCGACAGGTCGCGCCGCATGCGCGCCCTGCTCAATCTTGTCGTCAGTTCAGCTCCAGCTCCAGCTCGCCCCAGATGCGCATCACGGCGCGGCGCTCGGTGTGGAACTGGTCGCCCGTCACCACCGCCGGCTGCTTCTGCAGGGCCAAGCGGTGCGCCACTGCACGGTAGGCCTTGTAGATCTCCTGCAGCAGGCGGGCGTCGTCACCAGGCAACAATCCGGCCGCTTCCAACTCGTCCAGGATGCGGATGTTGTCGGTCCAGCGCAGCAATTGCGGGTGCTGGTGCGACCAGGCCAGGGCCGTGTATTGCACCATAAATTCAATATCGACGATACCGCCGGCGTCCTGCTTGAGGTCGAACGGCGCCTCGGCGGCGAAGGCGTTGGCGCCGGTACCGGCGAGGGTCGTCGGGCTGCCGAGGTTGTCGCGCATCTTCGCGCGCATCTCGCTGACCTCCTCGCGCAGCTTGCCCGGGTCGCGCTCGCGCCCCAGCACGGCGGCGCGCACGTGTTCGAAGGCGCTGGCCACGCGCGGGCTGCCGACCAACACCCGGGCACGGGTCAGCGCCTGATGCTCCCAGGTCCAGGCCTCGTTCTGCTGATAACGCTCGAAGGCGCCCAGCGAGCTGACCAACAGCCCCGAGGCGCCGGAGGGGCGCAGGCGCATGTCGACCTCATAAAGCTGGCCGGAGGTGGTCTGGGTGGTCAGGAGATGAATGATGCGCTGGCCCAGACGGGTGAAGAACTGCGCACCGTCGATCGGCTTGTCGCCGTCGGTCTCAGCCTGCGGGTCGCCGTCGTGGATGAACACCAGATCCAGGTCCGAGCCGTGGCCCAGCTCCAGGCCACCGACCTTGCCATAACCGACAATGATGAAATCCGGATCGCACAGGCTGCCGTCGCTGCGCCGCGGCGTGCCATGCCGCGCGGTGCTGTAGCGCCAGGCCAGCGCCAGGACCTGATCGAGAATCGCCTCGGCCAGCCAGGTCAGATAGTCGCTGACTTTCATCAGCGGCAGCGTGCCGGCGATCTCCGAAGCGGCCACGCGCAAGCCGTGGGCCAACTTGAAGTGGCGCAGCGCTTCCATCTGCTGCTCGAGGTCGTCTTCGGGAATCCGCGTCAGCCGCTCGCGTAGCTCGGCAGCCAGCTCGGGCGCCAGCGGCGGCTTGAACAGGCGGCCCTCGTTGAGCAATTCATCGAGCAATAAAGGAAAGCGGGTGATCTGTTCGGCGATCAGCGGACTGGCGGTGCACAACCGCAGCAGGCGCTCCAGCGCGCCGGGGTTTTCGCTAAGCAAGACCAGATACGCGGAGCGGCGCGCCACAGCCTCGACCAGCGGCAACACGCGCTCGAGGACCAGATCCGGATAGTCGTGCTCGACCGCCTGGGCCAGCAGGCGCGGCATGAAGGCGTCCAGGCGCTCGCGGCCGAGGCGCTGGATGGCGCGCACCTGCGGGCCGCTGCGCAAATCACTAAGCCGCCGCCAGGCGATCTCCGGCTCGCGGAACCCGGCATCCTCCAGTTGCCGAACGCTGGCCACCACGTCCAGCGCCTCCTCCCACAGCGGCAGCCATTCGCCACCGATGCACGGTGTACCACCGCCCGCCTCGTCTTCATCGGGATCGGCGATCACCTGGCGGAAATGCCAGTCGACCCGGCCACGCCAGTACATCAGTTGCGCATGAAACGCCGGCCAGCTGTCGAAACCCATGATCAGGGCGACCCGCGCACAATCGTCGTCGTTGTCCGGGAGCATCTGTGTCTGCCGGTCGGCGATCGCCTGCAGGGCGTGCTCGGTGTAGCGCAGAAACTCGTAGCCCTCACGCAGTTCGGCGACCACCGCTGGCGGCAGGTAGCCCTGGCCCTCGAGAGTCGCCAGCACCTTCAATAGCGGGCGCTGCTGCAGGCTCAAGTCGCGCCCGCCGTGGATCAGCTGGAACGCCTGGGCGATGAATTCCACCTCACGGATGCCGCCGGAGCCCAGCTTGATGTTGTCGGCCATGCCCTTGCGCCGCACCTCCTGCTGGATCAGCTGCTTCATCGCGCGCAGCGCCTCGATGGCGGAGAAGTCCAGATAGCGTCGGTAAACAAAGGGGCGGAGCATTTCCAGCAGCTGTTTGCCAGCGCCCTGGTCACCACCGACCACGCGCGCCTTGATCATCGCGTAGCGTTCCCAGTCGCGGCCCTGGTCCTGGTAGTACTGCTCCAGCGCATTGAAGCTGAGCACCAGCGCCCCGGCCGAGCCGTAGGGGCGCAGACGCATGTCGACGCGGAACACGAAGCCTTCGACGGTGATTGCGTCCAGCGCCTTGATCAGTCGCTGGCCGAGCCGGGTGAAGAACTCCTGGTTGTCCAGCGCGCGCTTGACGCCCTGGGTCTCGCCGCTCTCCGGAAAACCGAAAATCAGGTCGATATCCGACGACAGGTTCAGCTCGAAGGCGCCGAGTTTGCCCATGCCGAGAATTACCATGTGCTGCGCCTGGCCGCTGCGCCGCCCGATCGGCGTGCCGAACTGCTCGCAATGGCGCAGATACAGCCATTGATAGGCCTCATCGATGCAGGCGTCGGCCAGCTCGGAGAGATCGCGACAGGTTTCGCGCAGGTCGGCCTGGCGCGTGATGTCGCGCCAGATGATGCGCAGCTGCTGGCGATTGCGGTACCGCCGCAGGCGCCGGCCGAGGTCACTTTCGTCGGCGCACTCGGCGAGCGCGGCGCTCAGCTGCGCGCGCAACTCGCCCGCCGCCAGACTGCGTTCGAGCTCGCCGGAGTCGGCCAGGGCGATGAATCCAGGCGCGTCGCGACTGGCTTGCTGACTGACAAAATCACTCGCCGCACAGACGCGCACGAAGGCTTCCCGGCGGCTCTCCGGCCAGCCGTCCAGACACTGCTGGGCATCGGGCTGATCGCTCAGGGCGGCCTGCAACGCCTGCTCGGCACGTTCGGAAAAGGGCTGCAGGGAAATCGGCAGGACGGCAAACGGCGGCAGGCTCATGGTCTATCCTTTTTCGGGCTACAGGCTACAGCTGACGGACTGCTGAAGTGCCTGCAGCCCGCGTAGCGCCTGACTTCTATAGGTGTCCACCTGATGACCAGGGCAGCGCGCCGCGCAAAAATTGTAGTTTTACTACTAAAGACTGTGCCAGAGGGGCTGAAATTAACGTCTATTTGTAGTAAAACTACACAGCCGGCCCTATCCCCGGTCATCCCAAGAATTCACGCGCCCGCCCAAAAGGCCGGCTGCGAACCTCGGCTACCGATTCTGGAAGCCTTTCCGCCCTGGAGCAAGCCATGCAAGATCTCGATCCCATCGAAACCCAGGAATGGCTGGACTCGCTGGAGTCCGTCCTCGACCGCGAAGGTGAAGACCGCGCGCATTACCTGCTGACCCGCATGGGTGAGTTGGCCACCCGCAGCGGCACTCAACTGCCCTACGCGATCACCACGCCGTACCGCAACACCATCCCGGTTGGCCACGAAGCACGCATGCCCGGCGACCTGTTTATGGAACGCCGCATTCGCTCGCTGGTGCGCTGGAACGCGTTGGCCATGGTCATGCGCACCAACCTGAAAGATTCCGACTTGGGCGGTCACATCTCCAGCTTCGCCTCCAGCGCAACGCTGTATGACATCGGCTTCAACTACTTCTTCCAGGCCCCGACCAGCGAGCACGGCGGCGACCTGATCTTCTTCCAGGGCCACGCATCGCCAGGCGTTTACGCCCGCGCCTTCATGGAAGGCCGCATCACTGAAGATCAGATGAACAACTTCCGCCAGGAAGTCGATGGCAAAGGCCTGTCGTCCTACCCGCACCCTTGGCTGATGCCGGATTTCTGGCAGTTCCCCACCGTGTCGATGGGCCTTGGCCCGATCCAGGCGATCTACCAGGCGCGCTTTATGAAGTACCTGGAGGCCCGCGGCTTTATCCCGGCCGGCAAGCAGAAGGTCTGGTGTTTCATGGGCGACGGCGAGTGCGACGAGCCGGAATCGCTCGGTGCGATCTCCCTGGCTGGCCGCGAGAAACTCGACAACCTGATCTTCGTCATCAACTGCAACCTGCAGCGCCTCGACGGCCCGGTACGCGGCAACGGCAAGATCATCCAGGAACTCGAAGGCGTGTTCCGTGGCGGTGGCTGGAACGTCAACAAAGTGGTCTGGGGCCGTTTCTGGGACCCACTGCTGGCCAAGGACGTCGACGGCATCCTGCAACGCCGCATGGACGAAGTGATCGACGGCGAGTACCAGAACTACAAGGCCAAGGACGGCGCGTTCGTCCGTGAGCACTTCTTCAACTCGCCGGAGCTCAAGGAGATGGTCAAGGACCTCTCCGACGACGAGATCTGGAAGCTCAACCGTGGCGGCCACGACCCGTACAAGGTCTATGCGGCCTACCACCAGGCGGTCAACCACAAAGAGCAGCCGACCGTGATCCTGGCCAAGACCGTCAAGGGTTATGGCACCGGGGCCGGCGAGGCGAAGAACACCGCGCACAACACCAAGAAGGTCGATGTCGACAGCCTGAAGCAGTTCCGCGACCGCTTCGACATTCCGGTCAGGGACGAAGAGCTGGAAAACCTGCCGTTCCTCAGGCCGGAAGAAGGTAGCGCCGAAGCCCGCTACCTGAGCGAGCGCCGCACAGCGCTGGGCGGCTTCGTGCCGCAGCGCCGCGCCAAGAGCATCAGCATCCCGACACCGCCGCTGGAAACCCTCAAAGCCATCCTCGACGGCTCCGGCGACCGCGAAATCTCCACCACCATGGCCTTCGTGCGCATCCTCGCGCAGCTGGTCAAGGACAAGGAAATCGGCCAGCGCATCGTGCCGATCATCCCGGACGAAGCGCGCACCTTCGGCATGGAAGGCATGTTCCGTCAGCTCGGCATCTACTCCTCGGTCGGCCAGCTCTACGAGCCGGTGGATAAAGACCAGGTGATGTTCTACCGCGAAGACAAGAAGGGGCAGATCCTCGAGGAAGGCATCAACGAAGCCGGTGCCATGAGCTCCTTCATCGCGGCCGGTACTTCGTACTCCAGCCACAATCAACCGATGCTGCCGTTCTACATTTTCTACTCGATGTTCGGCTTCCAGCGCATCGGCGACCTGGCCTGGGCCGCTGGCGACAGCCGCACCCGCGGCTTCCTGATCGGCGGCACCGCCGGGCGTACCACGCTCAACGGCGAAGGCCTGCAACACGAAGACGGCCACAGCCACATGCTCGCCGCAACCATCCCCAACTGCCGCACCTTCGATCCAACCTACGGCTATGAGCTGGCGGTGATCATTCAGGACGGCATGAAGAAGATGACCGAGCAGCAGCAGGACGTTTTCTACTACATCACCGTGATGAACGAGTCCTATCAGCAGCCGGCCATGCCGGACGGTGTCGAGAACGGCATCATTAAGGGCATGTACCTGCTCGAAGAAGACAAGCGCGACGCCGCCCACCACGTGCAACTGCTCGGCTCCGGCACCATCCTGCGCGAGGTCCGCGAGGCGGCGAAGATCCTCCGTGACGAGTTCAACGTCGCCGCCGACGTCTGGAGTGTCACCAGCTTCAACGAACTGCGCCGCGAAGGACTGGCCATCGAGCGACACAACCGCCTGCATCCGGAGCACAAACCGCAGCAGAGCTACGTCGAGCAATGCCTGAGCGGCCGTAAAGGCCCGGTCATTGCCTCCACCGACTATATGAAACTGTTCGCCGAACAGATTCGCCAGTGGGTTCCGAGCAAGGAATTCAAAGTCCTCGGCACCGACGGCTTCGGCCGCAGCGACAGCCGCAAGAAGCTGCGCCACTTCTTCGAAGTGGACCGCAACTGGGTTGTCCTGGCGGCCCTGGAAGCGCTCGCCGACCGTGGCGAGATCGAACCGAAAGTGGTGGCCGAGGCCATCGCCAAGTTCGGCATCAACCCAGAAAAACTCAACCCACTGGACTGCTAAGGAGACGCACTGTGAGTGAATTGATTCGCGTACCCGACATCGGCAGCGGTGAGGGTGAAGTTATCGAGTTGTTCGTCAAGGTCGGCGACCGTATCGAGGCCGACCAGAGCCTGCTGACCCTCGAGTCGGACAAGGCCAGCATGGAAATCCCGGCTCCCAAGGCCGGAGTGATCAAGAGCCTCAAGGTCAAACTCGGCGATCGCCTGAAAGAGGGCGACGAGCTGCTCGAGCTGGAAGTCGAAGGCGCCGCCGCTGCCGAGACTCCGGCCGCGACACCAGCGGCAGCGGCACCTGCCCCAGCCGCCCCCGAGGCAGCCGCGCCGGCAGCCCCAGCGCCAGCGGCTGCACCGGTCGCCGCCAGTGAGCAGGTGCAGGACATCCATGTGCCGGACATCGGTTCGGCCGGCAAGGCCAAGGTCATCGAGCTGTTCGTCAAGGCAGGCGACCGCATCGAGGCCGAGCAAAGCCTACTGACTCTCGAGTCGGACAAGGCCAGCATGGAAATCCCCTCGCCGGCTGCCGGTGTGGTGGAAAGCCTAAGCGTGAAACTGGACGACGAAGTCGGCACCGGTGACCTGATTCTCAAACTGAAAATAACCGGTGCGGCTCCAGCACCCGCCACTGCACCAGCTGCTGCTACGCCGGCTGTTGCCAGCGACGTGCACAAGGTGCCAGCCGGCGCTCACCCAGCCGTTGCCGCCGAAGTCAGCGCCATCGCGTCTCTGGCGGCAGCTGCGGCCAAGGTCGCTGGCGCCCCTGTCCGCCCAGGCAACAAGGTGCATGCAGGGCCAGCCGTACGCCTGCTGGCGCGCGAGTTCGGCGTCGAGCTGGAGGCAATCAACGGTTCCGGGCCGAAAGGCCGCGTCCTCAAGGAAGATGTGCAGGTCTACGTCAAGGCGATGATGCAGCAGGCCAAGGCCGCACCCGCCGCTGCGTCTGGCGGTGCCGGCATCCCGCCCGTACCGGCGGTCGACTTCAGCAAGTTCGGCGAAATCGAAGAAGTGCCGATGACCCGTCTGATGCAGGTCGGCGCCGCCAACCTGCATCGCAGCTGGCTCAACGTGCCGCACGTGACCCAATTCGACTCGGCCGACATCACCGAGCTGGAAGCTTTCCGCGTGGCGCAGAAGGCGGTGGCGGAGAAAGCCGGGGTCAAGCTCACCGTGCTGCCGCTGCTGCTCAAGGCTTGCGCGCACCTGCTCAAGGAGCTGCCGGACTTCAACAGTTCGCTGGCGCCGTCGGGCAAGGCGCTGATCCGCAAGAAGTACGTGCACCTCGGCTTCGCCGTGGACACCCCGGACGGCTTGCTGGTACCGGTGATCCGCAACGTCGACCAGAAGAGTTTGCTGCAGCTGGCGGCTGAGGCGGCCGAACTGGCGGAGAAAGCGCGCACCAAGAAGCTCTCGCCGGATGCCATGCAAGGCGCCTGCTTCACCATCTCCAGCCTCGGCCACATTGGCGGCACCGGCTTCACGCCGATCGTCAACGCGCCGGAAGTGGCGATCCTCGGGGTCAGCAAGGCGACCATCCAGCCGGTGTGGGACGGTAAAGCCTTCCAACCCAAGCTGATGCTGCCGCTGTCGCTGTCCTACGACCACCGGGTGATCAACGGTGCCGCCGCCGCACGCTTCACCAAGCGCCTCGGCGAAGTGCTCGGCGACATCCGCACGCTGCTGCTGTAAGGCTTACGCTTTCCCAATCGAGCATGCCACGCTCGTCCTCAACCCCGCCGCTTGGCGGGGTTTTTTTATAGCTATGTACCCGTTAAATGTTGCGTACCGCTTTTGTAGGGTGGGTTAGCCGCACAGCGGCGTAACCCACCAGCGGCGTCATATTGGACAGCGGCGTCCAGCCTGCTCGGTGGGTTACGCCTACGGCTAACCCACCCTACGAATCATCGCCCCAAACATCGCCTAGTTGGCCTGCACGTCCCAACAGGTAACTGGGACATAGCCTTTTTTATCCACTGCCTGGGACCGCGCCTCAGTTCTTCTGCACGTTACGGATCAGGAAGCTCACCGCCTTGGCCAGCTCTTCGGCGCCACCGTGATCGCGCACGATGGTCACCAACGCGCTGCCGTCCAGCGGATTACGCAGCTCGCAGGTCAAGCCGTTGTTCGGGCATTCGTAGTGGATGTACGGATCGACGCCAAACACCGCGACCCGCTGATTGCGCACCGCCAATGCAGTGCCCTGCTGAGCGCGAGTTTCTTCGCGCACCAACAATTCGCCGGGGCCGCTGACACTCAGCTGATAGAGCAGATCCTGGCGCTGGCTCTGGCCGAGCTGGTAGCCGGCGCGCAGGGCATAGGTGCTGAGCAGCTGATTACAGTGGGCGAGCAGCGCCTTGCGTTCATCGTTGGTCTGATACAGGCGCTTCAATTCCGCCAGGTAGCGGCCTTGCTCTGCGCCGCGCAGGCTGGCGGGCTGGTCGGCTGCCGGCGCTTCGGCGGCGGGTAACGGCGCCTGGGCGAACAAGGCGGCCAATAACGTGACAACGCTGAGTTTTCTTGTATGTCTCAATGACATGATGCACCCTTGCGGAACGCTAAGAAGTGGGCCTGAACCCGAGTTTCGGCCAGCATAGTGGATGCCTGCCACCTGATGAAAAGCCATACCGATGTCGTCAGCCGAGCGGCGACCGAGGTTGTGACGCAGTTGCCAGTCCCGTCGCGACTGGGGATGCTGCGTTTCGAACGCCTCAATGAGGCCAGTTGGGCCCTGCTTTTCCTCGATTCCGCCTGCGAACGCCAATTTGGCCTCGCTGCCTCCGAGCTCTGCAGTCTGACCGCCTCACCCTATGCCAGCCTCATGGAGCCGCAGGCGCGCTATCACCTGCACGACAGCATCCAGCAACAACTCGACGCCCAGGGGCATTACCTGGTCCGCTACACCCTGCATGCCCCGCAAGGTGCTCTGCATCTGCTGGAGCTGGGCGAGTCGTTCAAGCAGCATGGCCGCCAGCTGTTGCGTGGCTATCTGCTCTCCGCCGATGCGCCACCCCAGCCCCTCCCACCGCCCATCCAGCCGCTGATCGAAGCGGTAGCCGCACAGCACCTGTTCCAGCGCGCCGTGGAGCAGAGCGCCAGCGCTTTCATGCTGGTCGACCGCGACGGGCGGGTCGAATACGTCAACCCGAGTTTCACTGCGATCACCCTGTATGGCGTCGAAGAAGTCCAGGGGCGGCGCCTGTCCGAGCTGTCGGCGCTGGAAAATCTCAGCGACATCCTCTTCGATGCGCAGTCCGGGCTGGCCGAGCACAGCAGCTGGCAAGGCGAGTTCCGCAGCCGCCGCAAGAACCTCGACCCGTACTGGGGCCAATTGTCGTTTTCCAAGGTGCATGACGACCAGGGCGAGCTGACCCACTACATCGGCATCTATGAAGACATCACCGACAACAAGCTGGCCCAGCAGCGTATCGAGCGGCTCGCCTACACCGACAACCTGACCCGCTTGGGTAACCGACCGGCGTTCATCCGCAGCCTCGAGCAGCGCTTCGCGCGCAGCGCCGACCAGCCGTTCAGCCTGCTGTTGGTTGATATCGACAACTTCAAACGGATCAACGACAGCCTCGGCCACCAGACCGGCGACAAGCTGCTGGTCAGTCTGGCCAAGCGCCTGCGCAACAGCCTGGGCAGCAACAACACCCTGGCGCGCTTTGCCAGCAACGAATTCGCCGTGCTGCTCGACGACACCGACATGCTCAGCGCCCAGGCGCTTGCCGGACAGATCCTGCACACCCTCGACAAGCCGCTGTTCGTCGACAACCAGCTGATCAACGTCACCGGCTCGATCGGCCTGGCCTGTGCGCCGTTGCATGGCCAGGACCCGCAAACCCTGATGAAGCACGCCGGCCTGGCCCTGCACAAAGCCAAGGCCAATGGCAAACATCAAGCGCAGACCTTCACCGAGGCGCTCAACGCCGAAGCCAGCTACAAGCTGTTCGTCGAGAGCAACCTGCGCCGCGCCTTGACGCAGAACGAACTGGAAGTTTTCTACCAGCCCAAGCTGTGCCTGCGCAGCGGCCAACTGCTCGGGATGGAGGCGCTGCTGCGCTGGAATCATCCGGACAAGGGCATGATTCCGCCGGAACATTTCATCGGCGTCGCCGAGGACACCGGACTGATCATTCCGATCGGCAAATGGGTGGCGCGCCAGGCCTGCCGGATGAGCAAGCAACTCAGCGCGCTGGGCCTCGGCGATCTGCTGGTGGCGATCAACCTGTCGCCCAAGCAGTTCTCCGACCCCGACCTGGTCGGCTCTATCGCCGCAATCCTCGATGAGGAACAATTGCCGGCCAAGCTGCTCGAACTGGAGCTGACCGAAAGCCTGCTGCTGGAAGCCACCGAAGACACCCGCGAGCAGCTCAGCCGCCTGAAGAAGCTCGGCCTGTCGCTGGCGATGGACGACTTCGGTACCGGCTACTCGTCGCTCAGCTACCTGAAGAAATTCCCCATCGATGTGATCAAGATCGATCGCAGCTTCATCAAGGATATCCCCGACAATCAGGACGACATGGAGATCACCTCGGCGGTAATCGCCATGGCCCACAACCTCAAGCTCACCGTGGTCGCCGAGGGCATCGAAAGCGCCGCGCAACTGGCCTTCCTGCGCCGCCACCAGTGCGATATCGGCCAGGGCTTCCTGTTCGACAAACCCATTCCGGGGACGGTATTGATCGAGCATCTGCGCCGCTATCCCTGCCGCAATAACCCCCGCCCCCTGTAATTTCCCGCCAGCGCCACCATCTCTTAGAGCCTGTTTACGATCGCGCGAGCTAGAGTCAAACAAGGCGAAAACGGCTGAGGAAGCGGAGTTTAGGAGTTGTAAATGAGCATTCCGAAGCCGTTTTCAACGCAGTTTGACCGACGCGCAGCAGATCGTAGACAGGTTCTTAGTCAGGCCGCCCTCTTTTCAACCCGCATCGGCGTTAGGCTATGCCGACAGCCGCCCAGCGGAGGAAACCCTCATGGTTCTACGCTCGCAAATACTCGTTCACAAAACCGACCTGCCCAGCGCCGAGCAGGCTCTGCCGGGCCGCGCCACACCGCTGCCGGTGCCCGAACGTCACTACGTCAACGGCAATCCGCTGCAAGGCCCCTTCCCCGAGGGTTTGCAGCAGGCGGTCTTCGGCTTGGGCTGTTTCTGGGGCGCTGAACGGCGCTTCTGGCAATTGCCCGGTGTCTGGAGCACGGCGGTCGGCTACGCCGGTGGCTCCACCCCCAACCCGACCTACGAGGAAACCTGCTCGGGTTTGACCGGTCACACCGAGGTGGTGCTAGTGGTGTTCGATCCACAGCTGATCAGCTACGAGCAATTGCTCAAGGTGTTCTGGGAAGTGCATAACCCGACTCAGGGCATGCGCCAGGGCAACGATGTCGGCAGCCAATACCGCTCGGCGATCTACTGCTACGGCCCCGAGCAACTGGTCGCCGCCGAAGTCAGCCGCAGCCTGTACCAGGGCCAACTGGAGAAGTCCGGCTACGGCACGATCACCAGCGAAATCGCCGCTGCGCCAACGTTCTATTACGCCGAGGCGTACCACCAGCAGTATCTGGCGAAGAATCCCGGCGGCTATTGCGGGCTGAGCGGGACCGGCGTGTGCCTGCCATAGGGTTGGAGTGACGTAGAAATCGCGGTGCTCCCTCTCCCGTTTACGGGAGAGGGCTAGGGAGAGGGATGCTTGGCTGAAACCCTCTCCCCCAGCCCCTCTCCCACAAGTGGGAGAGGGGAGTCACGAGATCTCCTGCGCGGCGCTCAGGCTTCTTCAATCAGCCAGTCCAGCCGCCAGTCGCCCTGGCTTTGCGCCAGGTTCGCGGCCAGCCACGGCAGCAGTTGCCGCAACTCCTCTTCCAGGCCCCAGGGCGGATTGGCGATAACCAGCCCGGAACCATTCAGGCGCTGCGCCTCGTCGGCCGGATGCACGTACAGTTCGGCGCGCAGCAGCTTGGGCGCGCCGCTGCCCTGCAGGCCGCGGTAGAACTGGCGCAGCTGGCGCAGATCCTTGATCGGATACCAGATCACCACCACCGTCTGGCGCATCCGCCCGATGGCCTCCTGCAGCGCCTGCACGCAGCGCTGCGCCTCGTCGGCTTGCTCGAAGGGCGGGTCGATCAACAGCAGGCCGCGCTTTTCCGACACCGGCAGCAAGGCCCGCGGAATGTGCCAGCCCTCGCCGGCATGTACCGCCACGCGCCGATCGCCGCGCATGTTGTCCTTGAGCAACTCGCCGTCTTCCGGGTGTTTCTCGTTGAGATGCAGGCGATCCTGCTCGCGGGTCAGCTGCCGCGCCAGCTCCGGCGAACCGGGGTAGTAACGCAGTTGGCCGTCCGGGTTGAGGCTGCGGATCACGCGCAGATAGTCCTTGGCCAACGCCGGCGCCTCGAGCTGCCAGAGACGCTCGATGCCTTCGCGCCACTCGTCGGTGCGACTGGCCTGATCGCCCTTCAGATCGTACAGACCGACGCCGGCGTGGCTGTCGAGATAGGCGAACGGCGCCTCTTTGCGCGACAGCAGGCCGATCAGCCGCGACAGCGTCAGGTGTTTGAAGACATCGGCGTGGTTGCCGGCGTGGAAGGCGTGGCGGTAGTTCATGAGCGGCTCCTGGCGAGGGCGAGGATTCTACCACCCCCGTAGGGGCGGACCGGAGCGCCGGCCGCTCAGCAGTCCGCCAGATCGACCAGGCAACACACGGCGTACTGCTACGCGAGTACGCCCTACCGCTTCTGGTTTGGTGGTTCTATCACGCGTATGGATGGTACTGGGCTCGCCTCATTCACCGGCATAGACTCGGCGCATTCCACCGGAGGTAAGACCCCATGTCCGAGACACTGCTCAGCTCCCGCAACCTGGCCTTCGAACTCTACGAGGTGCTGGACGCCGAAGCTCTGACCCAGCGCCCGCGCTTCGCCGAGCACAGCCGCGAGACCTTCGACGCCGCGCTCGGCACCGCGCGCAGCATCGCCGAGGAGCTGTTCGCCCCGCACAACCGCAAGAGCGACGAGCACGAGCCGCAGTACGCCGATGGCAGTGCGGTGCTGATCCCGGAAGTCAAACCGGCGGTCGACGCCTTCATCGAGGCCGGCTTCCAGAACGCCTCGCGCAGCTTCGAGGCCGGCGGCATGCAGCTACCCAGCCTGCTGTCGCGCGCCTGCTTCGCGCATTTCCAGGCGGCCAACATCGCCACCTCGTCCTATCCGATGCTGACCATGGGCGCCAGCCACCTGATCGAGACCTTCGGCGACGACGAACAGAAGCGCCGCTTCCTGCAGCCGATGATCGACGGCCGCTTCTTCGGCACCATGGCGCTGACCGAGCCGCACGCCGGCTCCTCGCTGGCGGATATCCGCACCCGCGCGGAACCCGCCGCCGATGGCAGCTACCGGATCAAGGGCAACAAGATCTTCATCTCCGGCGGCGATCACCCGCTCTCCGAGAACATCGTGCACATGGTGCTGGCCAAGCTGCCGGACGCACCGGCCGGGGTGAAGGGCATCTCGCTGTTCATCGTGCCAAAATTCCTGGTCAACGCCGACGGCAGCCTGGGCAAGCGCAACGACGTGCTGCTCGCCGGCCTGTTCCACAAAATGGGCTGGCGCGGCACCACCTCCACCGCGCTGAACTTCGGTGACAACGGCGAATGCGTCGGCTACCTGGTCGGCAAGCCGCACCAGGGCCTGAGCTACATGTTCCAGATGATGAACGAGGCACGCATCGGCGTCGGTATGGGCGCGATCATGCTCGGCTACGCTGGCTACCTGTACTCGCTGGAGTACGCCCGCCAACGCCCGCAAGGCCGCCTGCCGGATGGCAAGAATCCGGCCTCGGCGCAGGTGTCGATCGTCCAGCACACCGACGTGCGCCGCATGCTGCTGACCCAGAAAGCTTACGTCGAAGGCGCCTTCGACCTCGGCCTGTACGCCGCGCGGCTGGTCGACGACTGCGAAACCCTGGCGACTGAAGAGGAGCGCCAGCAAGCCCACGAGCTGCTCGACCTGCTCACCCCGATCGTCAAATCCTGGCCGTCGGAGTTCTGCCTGAAGGCCAACGAGCTGGCCGTGCAGATTCTTGGCGGCCACGGCTATACCCGCGAATATCCGGTCGAGCAGTACTACCGCGACAATCGCCTCAACCCGATCCACGAGGGCACCCACGGCATCCAGTCGCTCGACCTGCTCGGCCGCAAGCTGACCCAGAACGGCGGCGCCGGCCTCAAGCAGCTTACCCGTCTGATCCACACCACCTGCCAGCGCGCCGAAGGCTTCCCAAGCCTGGACGCCATGCGCCAGCCGCTGGAACAACTGCTCGCGCGCCTGTCGCAGGTGACCCTGGCGCTGCTCGGCGACCTGATGGCCGGCCAGGTCAATCAGGGCCTGGCCAACTCGGCGCTGTACCTCAAGGTGTTCGGCCATACGGTGATCGGCTGGCGATGGCTGGAGCAGGCGATCCGCGCCGAACAGGGTCTGGCCGCCGGCAACCCCGCCGACGCCGACTTCTACCGCGGCAAGCTGCAGGCGGCGCGCTACTTCCTGACCTGGGAAGTGCCGGCCTGCCATCACGACCTGGCCTTGCTCGAAGCCCGCGACGACACCTGCCTGACGATGCAGGACGCCTGGTTCTGAAGTTGAACCGTCCCGCCAGGCGTACGGGCTAGCCGTACGCCTGGCGGACGAAATTCCGTAGGGTGGTCCGCGCGGACGGTTTGATGGGTATCGCTGCGCTCAACCTGCGCGGACCGACCCATCCTACAATTCGCTCCTGAAACGCCCCAATTACACCCTCCTGCGGGCCAGCCTCGCCAGCTGGCGAACTTTGCCCTGCGATTGCCGTCTACTTTGCCCTCGCGCGCTTGCCGCGAGGCGTCGTCGGCAGGTTAGAATTCGCTCGAGTCGGCGCCCATGTCGACACTTTCTGTCGTGCTTCACCCCCAATCGCCTGGAGTCCCCACCTGTGGATGCAACCGCCATCAATAGCCTGTTCCTGATCGGCGCATTGCTGGTGGGTGCAAGTATTCTGGTGAGCTCGGTATCCTCGCGACTAGGCATCCCGATCCTGGTCATCATCCTTGCCGTGGGCATGCTGGCCGGCGTCGATGGCCCCGGTGGCATCAGCTTCAACAACTACCCGCTGTCCTATCTGGTCGGCAACCTGGCCTTGGCGGTGATTCTTCTCGACGGCGGCCTGCGCACCCGCGTTTCCAGCTTCCGCGTGGCGTTGTGGCCGGCGCTGTCGCTGGCCACCGTGGGCGTGCTAATCACCACCGGACTGACCGGCATGGCTGCCGCCTGGCTGTTCAACCTGAACCTCATGCAAGGTCTGCTGATCGGCGCCATCGTCGGCTCCACCGATGCCGCGGCGGTGTTCTCGCTGCTCGGCGGCAAAGGGCTCAACGAGCGGGTCAACGCCACCCTGGAGATCGAGTCGGGCAGCAACGACCCGATGGCGGTGTTCCTCACCGTGACGCTGATCGACATGCTCGCCAAGGGCCAGAGCGACTTCAATCTGGACTTTCTCATTCACCTGCTGCGCGAATTCGGTATCGGCGCGCTGCTCGGGCTCGGCGGCGGCTGGCTGCTGTTGCAGTTGGTCAACCGCATCAACCTGCCCCATGGCCTCTATCCACTGCTGGTGGTCAGCGGCGGTCTGCTGATTTTCGCCCTGACCAATACCCTGCACGGCAGCGGCATCCTCGCCGCTTACCTGTGCGGCCTGGTGCTCGGCAACCGGCCGATCCGTTCGCGGCACAGCATCCTGCACATGCTCGACGGCATGGCCTGGCTGGCGCAGATCGGTATGTTCCTGGTCCTCGGCCTGCTGGTCACCCCGCACGATCTGCTGCCCATCGCCCTGCCGGCGCTCGGCCTGGCGCTGTGGATGATCGTCGTCGCCCGGCCGCTGTCGGTGCTGATCGGCCTGTGGCCGTTCAAGGCCTTCCATGATCGCGAGAAGGGTTTTATCGCCTGGGTCGGCCTACGCGGCGCGGTGCCGATCATTCTCGCCGTGTTCCCGTTGATGGCCGGCCTCGAGCATGCCCAGCTGTATTTCAATCTGGCGTTCTTCATCGTCCTGGTCTCGTTGCTGCTGCAAGGCACCAGCCTGCCATGGGCGGCCAAGTGGCTGCGCGTCACCGTGCCGCCGGAACCGGCGCCGATCTCGCGCGCGGGCCTGGAAGTCCACCCAACCAGCGAGTGGGAGCTATTCGTCTACCGCCTGGGCGCGGAAAAATGGTGCATCGGCGCGCCGCTGCGCGAGCTGAAAATGCCCGATGGCACCCGCGTCGCCGCGCTATTCCGCGGCCGCGAACTGCTCCACCCGTCCGGCAGCACGACCCTGGAGGCCGGCGATATTCTCTGTGTGGTCGGTCATGAACACGACCTGTCGGCGCTCGGCAAACTGTTCAGCCAGGCACCGAAGCGTGGCCAAGACCTGCGCTTCTTCGGCGATTTCGTCCTCGAGGCCGATGCCGAGCTGCACGCGGTGGCGGCGCTGTATGGCCTGAAACTCGGCGAACAGGACGGCAACGTGACTCTCGGTCGCTTCATCGCCCAAGAAATTGGCGGCGAGCCGGTGATCGGCGACCAAGTCGAATGGAACGGCCTGACATGGACGGTCGCCGCCATGGACGGGAACAAGATCCGCAAGGTTGGCGTCAAATTCCCCGACGGCGCCCGCCCCGGGCCCGGCCTGTTCCTCTAGACTCCATGAAATTTCCAGCCCTCCGACCTGCGAGCATGCCCCTTTTGCGTACTTTTTTTGCCGCCGCGTTGCTCGGCCTCTGCCTGGCCACCCAGCCTTTGCAAGCCGCCGAAGCACCTGACGCTGGCGCCGTCCAGCGCAGCCTCGACACCCTCGCCGACCGCAAGCTGGCCGAAGCCGACCAGCAATCGATCAAGCAAACCCTCGAAGCCACCCTGCAGCTGCTGCAGGAGCGCACTGACAGCGATCAGCGCCTGATCGATCTCAAGCGCATGCTCAGCTCCGCGCCGCGCGAAACCGACGAGGCGCAGCGCGCCCTGGCGAAATTGCAAAGCACCCCGATCGTCAACATCAGCAAACGCTATGCCAGCAGCCCGGTGACCGTGCTCGAGCAGATGCTCGCCGACCGCAACAATCAGCTCGCCGAATGGCAACAGGAGTTGACCGCCGCCAATAGCCTGATCGTCACCGCGCAGACCCGCCCGGAACGGGCGCAGACGGAAATCAGCCAAGGCCAGGCCCGCAGCCAGCAGATCAACAGCATCCTCAAACTCAACAAGGAAAACGGCAAACCGTTGAGTCCCGAGAAGCGCGATCAACTCGCCGCCGAACTGGCCGCGCTGGCCGCCCGCGCTCAGCTGCGCCGCGAGGAGCTGGCCAGCAACAGCCTGCTGCAGGACTTGGGCAATGCCCGTCATGATTGGCTCACCGAGCGCATCAGCCGGGCCGAACAGGAAAGCCTGGCCCTGCAGTCGCTGATCAACGATCAACGCCGCCGCCAATCCGAGCGCACTGTTGCGCAACTGTCGCTGGAGGCGCAGAAAGCCGGCTCCGGCAACCAGCTGGCGACTGAGAGCGACACCAACCTGAAGCTCTCCGACTATCTGTTGCGCTCCACCGAACGCCTCAATCATCTGACCCAGAAGAATCTCGAAACCAAACAGCAGCTGGACAATATCGGGCAGACCGACCAAGCACTCGATGAACAGATCAGCGTGCTGCAGGGCAGTCTGCTCCTGGCGAAGATTCTCTATCAGCAGAAGCAGGCGTTGCCGACCATCACAGTGGACAGCCACCTCGCCGACGAAATCGCCGACATTCGTCTGTACCAGTTCGAAATCAATGAACAGCGCGAACAGATCCGCAATCCCGAGGCCTATGTCGAAAAAATCCTCTCCGGCCTGCCGCCTGCCGATGTGACCCCCGAGCTGCGCCGCACCCTGAGCGAGCTGATCGCCACGCGCAGCGACTTGCTCGACCGGCTCAATCGGGAAATGAGCGCGCTGCTCAATGAATCCATCACCCTGCAACTGAACCAGAAAGAGCTGCAGAGCACCGCGAAGAAACTGCGCGATACCCTCGATGAGCAGATGTTCTGGATTCCCAGCAACAAGCCGCTCGACCTGGACTGGTTCAAGTCCGTTCCGCTCATGCTCGAACGCCAGCTGAGCACGGTGGCCTGGGGCTCGGCGGTCAAGGAGCTGGGCGCCGGACTGGTCAACAAACCGCTGCTGTTTCTGCCGCTACTGCTGCTGATCGGCCTGCTGCTGTGGCGCCGTCAATATGTGGCGCAGAAGCTCAGCGCGCTGCATCAGGACATCGGCCACTACAAGAACGACAGCCAACTGCATACGCCACTGGCGATCCTCCTCAACCTCGCCTTGGCGCTGCCCGGCGCGTTATTCCTCGCTCTGTGCGGCTTCGCCTTGCAAATGGACGCCCGCGGCCAGAACGCCACCCTCGGTGCGGCGCTGATACAGATGGCTCAGGCCTGGCTGATCTTCTACACCGCCTACCGAGTGCTCTCGCCGTCCGGGGTGGCCGAGCTGCATTTCCACTGGCCGCGTCCACAGGTAGCCTTTTTGCGCACCCAGGTACGCCGCCTCGCCATGGTGGTGATCGCCCTGGTGGCGGTGGTCACGGTCGCCGAGCACCAACCGCAAACGCTTGCCGAAGACGTCATCGGCATCGCCGTAGTGCTCACCTGCTATGCGCTGATGACCTGGGTGGTGAGCAAGCTGCTGCTCGATCCGCCGACCCGCGAGCGTGCCTCGGTATTTCGTCTGTTGCTCGGGCTGGCCTTCACTGCGCTGCCAGTCGCGCTGTTCATCGCAGTGGCCGCGGGCTACTACTACACCGCGCTGAAGCTTAGCGACCGGCTGATCAGCACCCTGTATCTGCTGATGTTCTGGCTGGTGGTGGAAGCCACGCTGATCCGTGGTCTGAGCGTGGCGGCGCGGCGCTTGGCCTATCAGCGAGCCTTGAGCAAGCGCCAAGCGCAGACCAAGGAAGGCGCCGACAACGAAGTAGTCGAAGAGCCGACCCTGGACATCGAGCAGATCAACCAGCAATCGCTACGCCTGATCAAGCTGGCCCTGCTGTCCTCCTTTGTGGTCATCCTGTACTGGGTGTGGGCCGACCTGATTTCGGTATTCTCCTACCTCGACAACATCACCCTCTATCAGTACACCAGCGGCAGCGGCGATGCCGCCGTGCAAGTGCCGATCAGCCTCAGTGACCTGCTTGGCGCGCTGGTGATCCTCGCCATCACCATCGCCCTGGCGCGCAACCTGCCCGGCCTGCTCGAGGTGTTGGTGCTGTCACGCCTGAGTCTGGCCCAGGGCAGCGCCTACGCCACCACCACCCTGCTGTCCTACACGATCATCGGCTTCGGCTCGATCTCTACCCTGTCCACCCTCGGGGTCAGCTGGGACAAGCTGCAATGGCTGGCCGCGGCCCTCTCGGTGGGTATCGGCTTCGGCCTGCAGGCGATTTTCGCCAACTTCGTTTCCGGCCTGATCATCCTGTTCGAGCGGCCGGTGCGCATCGGCGACGTGGTGACCATCGGCGCCCTGTCCGGCACGGTCAGCCGCATCCGCATCCGCGCCACCACCATCACCGACTTCGATCGCAAGGAAATCATCGTCCCCAACCAGACCTTCATCACCGATCAATTGATCAACTGGTCGCTGACCGACACGGTGACCCGCGTCACCGTGAAGATCGGCCTGGCCTACGAGAGCGACCTGCCGCTGGCGCGCAAGCTGATGATGCAGGCCTGCCTGGAAAACGCGCGGGTGCTGCGCGACCCGGAACCGCTGCTGTACTTCCTCACCATCAGCGCCAGCACCTTCGACTACGAGCTGCGCTTCCATGTCCGCGAACTGGGCGACCGCAACCCAGCCACCGACGAAATACTCAGCCACATCGTCGAGAGCTTCCGTGAGCACAACGTGGAAATGGCGTTCAATCAGGTCGACGTGTTCGTCAAGAATGCAAACGGCCAGGAAGGTCAACTGATCGCCGGCAAACCGCTGCCGCCGACCACCAACATCTGACCCTGCCTTGCCAGCCTGGGCGGCGCGCTGCGCTGCCCAGGCTGGTATCCAGCGACCGGCCGGCGTGGAAAACGCTTGGTGATGGCCTAGCCTGTGCACTGCCCGGAGTCCGCCGTGAAAAGCCTTACCGAACTGACCTTCGACAACCGCTTCGCCCGCCTCGGCGATGCCTTCTCGACGGAGGTCGCACCCGACCCGATTGCCGAGCCGCGCCTGGTGGTTGCCAGTGCGGCGGCCATGCAGCTGCTCGATCTCGATCCGGCGCTGGCCGAGGAGCCGCTGTTCGCCGAACTGTTCGCCGGACACAAGCTGTGGTCGACCGCCGCACCACGGGCGATGGTGTATTCCGGACATCAGTTCGGCGTCTACAACCCACGCCTGGGCGATGGCCGCGGGCTGCTGCTCGGCGAAGTGGTCAACCAGGCCGGCGAGTATTGGGACTTGCACCTCAAGGGCGCCGGACAGACGCCTTATTCGCGGATGGGCGACGGCCGCGCGGTACTGCGCTCGTCGATCCGCGAGTTCCTCGCCTCGGAAGCTCTGCACGCGCTAGGCATTCCGACCAGCCGGGCGCTGTGCGTGACCGGTTCGACGAGCCCGGTGTGGCGCGAGAAACAGGAGACCGCCGCGATGCTCCTGCGCCTGGCGCCCAGCCATGTGCGTTTCGGCCACTTCGAGTACTTCTACTACACCGGCCAGCACGAGCAGCTGAAGATCCTCGGCGAACATGTGCTGGCCTGCCACTTCGCCCACTGCCTGGAGCAGGAGCAGCCGTATGCGGCGTTCTTCCGCGAAGTGGTCGAGCGCAACGCCGAGTTGATCGCCCGCTGGCAGGCCTACGGTTTCTGCCATGGGGTGATGAACAGCGACAACATGTCGATCCTCGGCATCACCTTCGATTACGGACCGTACGCCTTTCTCGATGATTTCGACGCCAACCATATCTGCAACCATTCCGACGACAGCGGCCGCTACAGCTTCAGCAATCAAGTGCCGATCGGCCACTGGAACCTTGCCGCATTGGCCCAAGCGCTCACCCCGTTCATCGAAGTCGAGGTGTTGCGCGACACCCTCGGCCTGTTCCTGCCGCTGTATCAGGCCCACTACCTCGACCTGATGCGCCGCCGCCTGGGCCTGCTGAGCGCCGCCGAAGGTGACGAGGAACTGGTCCAGCGCCTGCTGCAACTGATGCAAACCAGTGCGGTGGATTACAGCCAGTTTTTCCGCCGACTCGGCGAGGAAGCGCCGCAGTCGACGCTGGCGGTACTGCGCGAGGAGTTCGCCGACCTTGCCGGCTTCGACGCCTGGAGTACCGAGTACCGCGCGCGCGTCGACCAGGAGGGCGGCAGCCAGGCCGAGCGGCGCACGCGCATGCACGCGGTCAATCCCAAGTACATCCTGCGCAATTACCTGGCCCAACAGGCCATCGAAGCCGCCGAGCGTGGCGACTACGCGCCGGTGCGCGAGCTGCATGCGGTACTCAGTCGGCCGTTCGACGAACAACCGGGCCGCGAACCCTATGCTGAACGTCCGCCAGACTGGGGCAAGCACCTGGAAATCAGCTGTTCGTCCTGAGCTCGGCGGAGACCTTCAATCGGCGCCGCGCGGCGCCTCACCCTCGGCTTCTCGCCCGCGCGCTTCGACTTCCCCGCGCGCCGCTTCGCCCTCCGCATCACGGCCACGCGCCTCGGCCTCGCCACGCCCGTGCTCGGCCTCGCCGGCCCGGCCACTGTGGGCACTGCCCGGCCCACTGTTGCCATGCCCGCCCACTGCGCCATCGCCGCTATGGCCACTGCCCGAGCCGCCATGTCCGCCGGAGCCACCGCTGCCCGAGCTGCCCCCATGACCGCCACCGGAGCCGCCGCTGCCTCCCGAACCACCGCTGCCGCCACCAGAGCCGCCACTGCCTCCCGAACCACCACTGCCGCCACCGGAGCCGCCACTACCTCCCGAACCACCGCTGCCTCCCGAACCACCGCTGCCGCCACCCGAGCCGCTGCTGGCCGATGCGGCGGGAATCAACTGATCGAGCAGCGGAGTGACTGCCGCGCCGATGAATAGCGCCGCGCACACGGCCGCGGCGAGCATGGTTTTGGACCTGTTCATAGATGGGCCTCTGCTGGTTGCTGAATGGCTTCCCCTGCGAAAAGCCTAACCAACCTGGCCGCTGGCGACGGCTGCCGCGACCGGCGGCATCACAGCTCCCGCCGTTTTTATCCCTTCATGGAATATAAACCTGCGTAAAGAGTCTTAGACTCTATAAGCAAAGCCAATTATCTTGCCCGACCGCGTTACATCCGCCTGTTCTACCACCCGCTGTCAGGCCGCCTCTGCATGAAAATTCGTGATCTTGATTTCACTCCAAGCCCGCTCAATGCGGAGCACGAAGCATTAGGGCTGCCTCCGGTCGAAGACTTCGTTTCGCACCCGCACGACCATCCGGTGCTGCGCGCCGCCATGTGGGCGGCGGTGCTGATCCTCGCCGGCCTGCTGCTGTTTCTCGCCTGGCGGCTGTTCTTCGGCAACGGCAGCACCAGCGGTCTGGAGATCATCGAGCGCACCCTGCAGAATCCGGCGTTCTGGAGCGCAGTGGCGGTCGGCTTCTTCGCCCAAGTGATCGACGGTGCGCTGGGCATGGCCTATGGCATCACCGCCACCACGTTCCTGCTGTCGACCGGCGCCTCACCCGCGGCGGCCAGCGCCAGCGTACATATCGCCGAAGTGTTCACCACCGGCCTGTCGGGGATCTCCCACGTCAAATTGGGCAACGTCAACAAATCGCTGTTTCTGCGCCTCCTGCTGCCGGGCATCATCGGCGCGATTCTCGGCGCGATCCTGGTCACTCAGGTCGACGGCACGGCGTTGAAACCGTTCATTTCCGCCTATCTGCTGCTGATGGGCCTGTACATCCTGAGCAAGGCCTACCACCACGTGGCCCAGCGCCGCACGCCCAAGCACGTCGGCAAGCTCGCGCTGTTCGGCGGCTTCGTCGATGCCGCCGGCGGTGGCGGCTGGGGCCCGGTGGTCACCAGCAGTCTGCTCGGCTCGGGCAGCGACCCGCGCACTACGATCGGCACGGTGAACTTCGCCGAGTTCTTCCTGACCATCTCCAGCGCCACCTCGTTCATCCTCCTGGCCGGCGAGCCGAGCACCTGGATGATGGTCGCCGGCCTGGTCTTCGGCGGGCTGTTCGCCGCACCGTTCGCCGCGCTGCTGTGCAAGAAGCTGCCGGCACGCGTCCTGCTGACCATCGTTGGCTGCCTGATCACCCTGATCAGCGCCTTCAACATCTACCAGGCCCTGGCCTGATCCCAAGCGCCGCGCTTGATTTTCCTCGCCCGCGACTCCAGATAACCCGGCAGCCGCCCCTGGAGTCCGCCTCATGTCCGAATCCCTGCTGATCCCCTGCCCGTACTGCAACGGCCTCAACCGCATTCCCGCCGAGCGCCTCGCCGACGCGCCACGTTGCGGACGCTGCAAACAGGCGGTCATGAGTGGCGCACCGTTCGAACTGAGCGGCGCCGCCTTCGCCAGTCAATTGAAGGGCGATCTGCCGCTGCTGGTGGATGTCTGGGCCAGCTGGTGCGGGCCCTGCCGGGCTTTCGCGCCGACCTTCGAGCAAGCCGCCAGCCAGCTGCTCGGCCGCTGCCGC
Organism: Pseudomonas sp. LS44; assembly: GCF_024730785.1. Lineage (NCBI taxonomy): Bacteria > Pseudomonadati > Pseudomonadota > Gammaproteobacteria > Pseudomonadales > Pseudomonadaceae > Pseudomonas > Pseudomonas sp. LS44. The sequence goes on along the minus strand of NZ_CP102830.1, from coordinate 546,077 downwards.
CTGGCCAAGCTGGACAGCGAGGCGCATCCGCAGCTGGCCGGGCAACTGGGCATTCGTTCGATTCCGTCGCTGATCCTGTTCAAGAACGGCGTCGAAGCCGCGCGCCAGAGCGGTGCCATGGCGTTGCCACAACTGCTGGCCTGGTTGGGCCAGCACGGTATTTGAGCGTTTTCATCAATCCGCGTGCGCAGCGCGGCCATTGCCTTGCCAAGGTCCGCGGTTAGCCTGGAGTTCCACAAATCCAGGAGCGCCGTCATGCCCTTACCCACCGCACTCGCCCGCGTGTTGACCGAAGAGAAGATCGCCTTCGTCAAACGCATGAACCTCAAGGCTGAGATTCTCGAACCCGGCTTCGTGCGCCTGCTGGCCCCGCTGGCTGGCAACGAGAACCACATCGGCAGCATGTACGCCGGCGCGCTGTTCACCCTCGCCGAAGTCCCCGGCGGCGCCCTGTTCGCTACCAGCTTCGACCATCAGCGCTTTTACCCCATCGTCAAAGAGCTCAACCTGCGCTTCCGCCGCCCGGCGACTGGCGACATTCATGTCGAGGCGCGTCTGGCGGCCGAGGACATCGAGCGCCTGCAAGCCGAAGCGCAGGCCAACGGCAAGGCCGAGTACGCACTGGAGCTGCAGTTGCGCGACGCCAGCGGCGAAGTGGTGGCGGAAAGCCGGGCCATCTACCAGCTGCGCAAGCACTGAACCAGCCGCTTGCCGGGCGTGCTCGGCAAAACGCCGTGCGCTTTCCGGGGAAAACGGTGCGCCCCCCAGCAGAAGACCACGCCGCCCAGCGCGACGTTGATCCAGCGCAACACCGACGTCGCCTCCGCGTTCCAGACTGCGCCTATCCCGCCGCCGGAGACGCGCCATGTTCCGCCATATTCTGATCGCCCACGACCTCAGCCGCGAAGCCGACGTGGCGCTGCAGCGCGCCGCCCTGCTGGCTCGCCAGCACAGTGCGCGGCTGACCCTGCTGCATGTGCTCGACCACCCCGACCTGCGCCACGTCACCGAAGGCCAGCTCGGCCGTCTCCTGAACGCCTGCGCCGTCGCCGACAGCCAGCTGGTGCTGCTCAGCGGCGTGCCGCACGACGTTATCGCCCGCCAGCTGAAGACCCTGGCGGTCGACCTGCTAGTCCTCGGCGCCCACCACAAGGGCCGCCCCGAGCTGTTCGCCGGCACCACCCTGGAACGCGTCGCGCGGCAGAGCCAGGTGCCGGTGCTGCTGGCGGTCCACGAGCCGGTGGAGCCCTACCGCCAGGCGCTGGTGGCCCTGGACTTCTCGCTGAGCGCCTGCACCGCCCTGCAGCTCGGCCAGCACCTGCTGCCAAGCGAGGCCGGTCTGTACGCCCTGCATATCTGCGAAGTAGCCCCGGTGCGCGCTGCGAAGGCGCAGGAGGAGCTGGATTGCCAGCGCACGCTGTTCGATCAGTTGGTGGCCGACGAGCGCGCCAAGCTGCCCGCTGGCCGGCAACTGCAACACGGCGTCCGCCAGGGTGAGCGGCAAAGCTGCCTGGAAGCGGCGATCGAAGAATGGCGCCCGCAGCTGCTCGCCCTGGGCCAGCACAACCGCAGCATGCTCAGCGAAGCGCTGCTCGGCGGCCTGACCCAGCACCTGCTGCGCCAACCGCCGTGCGACGTACTGATCAGCCGCGGCGCCTGATGCAGGGCCGGACTGAGGGGATGGCGGGCTTACTCGGCTTCCAGCAAGCGGTGCAGCTCGACAAACTGCTGGCTGAGCTTGTGGTTGCGATCGAGGTGAATCAGTGGTTTGCACGCCTGGTGCGACTCGCGCATCTTCACCGAACTCATCAGGTACACCGGCAGCACCGGCAGCTCCTCGGCAATCAGTTCATCGAGGAGCTGCTGCGGCAGGCTGGCGCGCGGCTGGAACTGGTTGACCACGATGCCTTCGATCTCCAGCTCCTCGTTGTGGTCGTCCTTGAGCTCCTCGATCTCGCGCATCAGGCCATACAACGCCTGGCGGGAGAAACTGTCGCAATCGAAAGGAATCAGGCAACGATTAGCGGCGATCAGTGCGGAAATCGCATAGAAATTCAGCGCCGGCGGGGTATCCAGGTAGATCCGGTCGTAATCCTCGTCGAGCTCTTCGAGCAATTTGCGCAGCTTGTTGATCTTGTGCTTCGCCTCGAGCTTGGGCTGCAGGTCGGCCAGCTCGGCGGTGGCGGTGATCACGTGCAGGTTGTCGAACGGCGTCTCGTAGATATCGACCTTGCCCTTCTTGGCGAACGGCCCGGACGACAGGGTCTGCTTGAAGAAATCAGCGATGCCCATGGGAATGTCATCGCCGCTCAGGCCGGTCAGGTAATGGGTCGAGTTGGCCTGGGAGTCGAGGTCAACCAGCAGCGTGCGGTAACCCTCCGCCGCGCTCACCGCCGCCAGATTGCAGGCAATGCTCGACTTGCCCACCCCGCCTTTCTGATTGAATACCACGCGCCGCATCGGACACCTCCCTAATTCCATGGATAGCCGTGGAGTCTATGCAAAGGCCATGACAACGGCGAGATGAAAGACCGATGGTACGAGCTGTCTGACAATGAGATGTAACCAAAATTTGCCTGGCGCCGGCTCGCTCTGGATAATGCCAGCAGCCTGCTATGGCTCCTTTCGACAGGCTGGCCGTTCGCAAAGCCTATGGAAGGGACGCCCGCGAAGGGCCACAAAGAGCTCGCATGTGATGTATTTCAGGATCGAACAATGGCGTGCCTGGGCACCGGGCCTGGACACGGCTGCCGACTGGCGCGCGTGGAGTCAGGCGCCGGCACTCGTCGCCGACGACGGCCAACAACCGGATGTCAGCTTCCTCCCCGCCCTGCAACGTCGCCGTCTCAGCCGCCTGGCGCGGATGTTGTTCCATGTCGCTTGGCCGCTGGCCGAACGCTACGGCCACCTGCCGCTGGTGTTCACCTCGCGGCATGGTGAAACGCCGCGCACCCTGGCGATCCTCAGCGATTTGGTGCGCAGCGAACCGCTGTCGCCGACCCAGTTCAGTCTCTCGGTGCACAACGCGATCATCGGCCTGTGGTCGATTCAACGCGGCGATACCAGCGAAATGACCGCCCTGGCCGCCGAAGGCGATGGCCTCGAACATGCGATGCTCGAAGCCGGGACTTTGCTCGCCGAAGGCGCCCCCGCGGTACTGGTGGTGATTGCCGAAGAAGCACCGCCGGCGCTGTACGCCAGCCAGATCGATGATGTGCCGTTCCCCTATGCCCTCGCCCTGCTGCTGACTCCCGGCACCGAGTGGCAGCTGGAATTGCACGCCGGCGAGGCTGGCCAGCCGCTCGAATGGCCGCACCCGCTCAACCTGCTGCGTGCGCTGAGCACCGAGCAGGTTTCCCTTCACCATCACTGGAAAAAGCGCCAATGGAACTGGTCACGCACGCAGCCGTGAGTCGCTACAGCGCGCCCTATGCATGGCGCCTGATCGCTACCGGACTGAGCTTTACGCTATTCGGCATCGGCGGATTGCTGCTGCGACTGGTGGTGTTCCCGCTGCTGGCCCTGCTGCCCGGCGATGCCCTGACCCACCGTAGCCGTGCACGCGCCACGGTGAGCCGGAGCTTCCGCTGGTTCGTGCAGTTCATGTACCGCAGCGGCGTGCTCACCTATACGGTGGAAGGTATCGAGCGCCTCGGCCGGCCCGGGCAGATGGTGATCGCCAACCACCCGTCGCTGATTGATGTGGTGACGCTGATCGCCTTCATCCGCGACGCCAATTGCGTGGTCAAACAGAGCCTGTGGGACAACCCGTGCATGCGCGGGCCGATCCGCGCCGCCGGCTACATCAGCAACAGCGGCAGCCTGGACATGCTCGATGAGGCGGCCGCCGCGCTGCGTGACGGACAAACTTTGATCGTGTTTCCCGAAGGCACGCGCACCACGCCGGGGCAGCCGCCCGAGTTTCACCGCGGCGCCGCGGCCATCGCCTTGCGCGGCGCGCGAGTCATCACCCCGGTGGTAATCAGCGTCACGCCGACCACTCTGACCAAGGCCGAGCCGTGGTACAGCATTCCGTCGCGACGTTTTCACATCCGCCTGCACGTCGGCGAGGATATCGCTCCCGAACAATTCAGCTCTCAGAGTGCGGCGCCGATAGCCTCGCGCAAGCTCAACGATTACCTGCACCAGCACTTTATAAAGGAGCTCGCCAAAGATGAGCGATCTGCAACTTGAGATCAAAAACCTGATCATCGAATCCCTCGGGCTCGAAGACATGGTCGCCGAAGACATCGCCGCCGATCTCACCCTGTTCGGCGACGGCCTGGGCCTCGACTCGGTGGACGCCCTGGAACTGGGTCTGGCGATCCAGAAGCGCTTTGGCATCAAGATCGACGCCGAAGCCAAGGACACCCGCAGCCATTTCGCCAACGTGGCTAGCCTGGCGGCCTTCGTCACCGCCCGCCAAGCCGCGTGAAGGACAGCACCATGCAAACCCGTGAAGAGATCTTCGCCACCCTGCGCGACGCCCTGGTCGAACTATTCGAGCTAGATGCCGAGCAGATCACCCTGCAAGCCAACCTTTATCAGGATCTGGAAATCGACAGCATCGACGCCGTCGACCTGATCGATCACATCAAACGCCAGACCGGCAAGAAAATCGCCGCCGAGGAGTTCAAGTCGGTGCGCACGGTCGGTGACGTGGTCGAGGCCGTGTACCGCCTGGTCAATTCGACCAGCGCATGAGTCGTCTGCTCGGCCTGATACTGGTGTTGGCCGGCCTCGCCTACCCGTTCGCCGTCTATTACGGCATCGAGCACCTGTCGCCACGGGTGTTCGCCGGGCTGCTCGGCGGTCTGTGGCTGGCGCGCATGCTCAGTCGCGGACAGCGCCCAGGCGGGCGCTGTATGGCCGTGGCCGCCCTGGCGTTCTGCCTGCTGCTGGGCATCGCCGGCGAGCCGCTGCTGCTGCGCTGGTATCCGGTGTTGATGAGCACGCTGCTACTGGCCCTGTTCGGCCTCAGCCTGGCTTTCGGTCCGCCGCTGGTCGAGCGCCTGGCGCGCCTGCGCGAGCCCGAGTTGCCGGCGGTCGCGGTGCGCTACACGCGCCAGGTGACCAAGGTCTGGGCGTGCTTTTTCCTCGCCAACGGCCTGATCGCCGCCGCGCTGACCCTGTGGGCGCCGCTCAGTTGGTGGACGCTGTACAACGGCCTGATCGCCTACCTGCTGATGGGTCTGCTGTTCGCCGGCGAATGGCTGGTACGCCAGCGCGTGCGGAGGTTCGCATGAGCTGGCTGAGCCTCGATCGGCTGCTGCTCACGGCGCAGCCCGGCCGGCCGGTCACCAGCGATCTCGACCACGCCGCCCTACGCGACCAGGCGCTGCGCTTCGCCGCGCAGCTGCAGGCGCGCGGCATCCAGCGTCTGGCCCTCTATTTAGAAGATGCCGGCGAACTGGCCATCGCCCTGCTCGGCGCCTGGCGCGCCGGCGTCGAGGTCTTGCTGCCGGCCGATGCGCAGCCGCAGACCCGCGAGCGCCTTGGCGTACAGGTCGATCTGTGGCTGGACCAGCTGGAAGTCGACACCAGCGTGGCAGCGCTCGGCGCCGCGGCGCTGGATCTGGATGCCTGCCGGCTGATCCTCTGCACCTCCGGCTCCAGTGGCGCGCCCAAGCCGATCACCAAGACCCTGCGCCAGCTGGCCAACGAGGTCGAGGCGCTGGAGCAGCTGTGGGGCGCCGAACTGGGCGAGGCCACGGTGATCGGCAGCGTCGCCGCGCAACATATCTATGGCCTGCTGTTTCGCGTGCTCTGGCCGCTGTGTGCGGGCCGGCCGTTTGTATCCCGCGCGCAGCCGTTTCCAGAGGATATACAGCGTTTGAGCCTGGAACATGCCGCTTATGCCTGGGTCGCCAGTCCGGCCCTGCTTAAACGGATGGGCGACAACCTCGACTGGCCCGCCTTGCGCAACGTGCGCCGGGTGTTCTCCTCCGGCGGGCCGTTGCCGGCCGAGGCGGCGCAGGCGCTCGACGAACGCCTCGGCCAGGCACCGACGGAAATCTACGGCAGTTCGGAAACCGGCGGCATCGCCTGGCGCCAAGGCGGCGAGCTGTGGACGCCGTTCGCTGGCGTCGAACTGAGCCTCAACCCGGACGGCGCGTTGCGCGTCGCTTCACCCTACCTGCCGGCCGGACAAGTCGAACAGACCGCCGATGCCGCCGAGTTCGCCGCCGACGGGCGCTTCCGTCTGCGTGGGCGCCTCGACCGCATCGTCAAGCTGGAAGAAAAACGCATCGCGCTGCCGGCGCTGGAACAGGCGCTGCTGCATCCGTGGATCAGCGATGCGCGCCTCGGCGTGGTGCAGGAAGGCCGCGCGTTTCTCGGCGCGCTAGTGGCGCTGAGCCCGGCCGGCGTGCATGCCCTGCGCAACCAGGGCCGCCGCGCGCTTATCGATGGCCTGCGCCGCCACCTCGCCGGGCATTGCGAACCCATCGCCCTGCCACGCCGCTGGCGCCTGCTCGCGCAACTGCCCTACAGCACTCAGGGCAAGCTGGCCCAGGCGCAGGTCGAGGCGCTGCTCGCCGCGCCACGACCGACCCAGATCGAACCGCTCAGCGCTGTCGAGCAGGACGGCGAATGGCAGCTGGAGCTCGAGGTGCCGCTCGATCTCGCGCACTTCTCCGGGCATTTCCCGACGGTGCCGGTGCTGCCTGGGGTGGTGCAGATCGACTGGGCGCAGCAGCTGGCGCGGCGACTGATCGCCGACCTGCCACCGCGCTTCGCCGGCATGGAAGTGCTGAAGTTCCAGCAACTGGTGCGCCCCGGTGACCGCCTGCAGCTGTCGCTGCGCTTCGACGCCGCGCGCGGCAAGCTGTATTTCGCCTTCCGCAGCGGCACCGCGACCTGCTCGTCGGGACGGATTCTGCTCGGAGCTGCGCAGTGATGGATATCGCGGTTCTCCACCCATCCTACGAGGAGCGTACCGCCGTGAGCCTCCGTAGGTTGGTGTTGAGCGCAGCGATACCCAACAACACGGCGATGGGCCGTGACATTGCCGATGCAGGGGTTGGCCATGCATAACCCCTGCGCAGTGATCCCCGTGTACAACCACGAACACGCCCTGCCGGCCGTGGTCGCCGCGCTGCGCGACGCTGGCTTGCCCTGCGTACTGGTCGATGACGCCTCCAGCGCCGACTGTGCCGCGGTGATGGATCGCCTGGCTGGCGCGTCGGACACCTTCCTCGTCCGCCTGCCGCGCAACCAGGGCAAGGGCGGCGCGGTGATGGCCGGCTTGCGCGAGGCGCAGCGCCTGGGGTTCAGCCATGCGCTGCAGGTCGATGCCGACGGTCAGCACGACCTCGGCGACGTCGCGCGTTTCCTCGCCCAATCACAGCTGCAGCCGCAGGCGCTGATCTGCGGCTACCCGCAGTACGACGCCAGCGTGCCCAAGGCCCGTCTGTATGCGCGCTACCTGACCCACGTGTGGGTGTGGATCAACAGCCTGTCGCTGTCGATCCGCGACAGCATGTGCGGCTTTCGCGTCTACCCGCTGGCCGCCAGCGTGGCGCTGCTCGACTCGGCGCGCCTCGGCCGGCGCATGGACTTCGATCCCGAATTTCTGGTGCGCATGGCCTGGCGCAACCAGCCGATGCACTGGCTGCCGACCCGCGTGCACTACCCGCTCGATGGCCTCTCGCACTTTCGCCTGTGGCACGACAACGCGCTGATCTCGAAGATGCACGCCAAGCTGTTCTTCGCCATGCTGCCGCGCGCGCCGATGATTGCCTGGCGACGGTGGCGCGGATGAACCGCCAACACTGGGCCACGCAACGCGAGCGCGGCAGCTTCCTGCTGATGAAGTTCACCGCCGGCGCCGCCCGCCGCCTCGGCCGCCGCGCCCTGGCGCCGCTGCTGTACCTGATCGTCGGCTACTTCTTCCTGTTCGGCGGCAAGGCGCGGCGCAGCATCCACGCCTACCAGCAGCGCCTCGCCGCCTGGAGCGGCCGCGCCGAGCTGGGCCCGCGCCGCGGCTCAGTGTTCGCCCAGTTCCTCGCCTTCGCCGAAGCGCTGCTCGATAAGCTGGATATCTGGAGCGGCCGCCTCGACCCGGCGCAGATCGAGCTGATCGATCCCCACGATTTGCGCGGCCAGCTGCGCGGCGAACGCGGCCAGTTGCTGGTCGGCGCCCACCTCGGCAACCTCGAGGTCTGCCGCGCGCTCGCCGAGCTCGGCGAGAAAGTGCAGATGAACGTGCTGGTGCACACCAAGCACGCCGAACAATTCAACCGCCTGCTCGGCGAGGCCGGCGCCAGCCACCTGCGGCTGATCCAGGTCAGCGAGCTGGACCCGGCGATCATGCTGCAGCTCTCCGAACGCCTGGAGCGCGGCGAGTGGCTGGCGATCGCCGGCGACCGCGTGCCACTGCATGGCGGGCGCAACGTCACGGTCGACTTCCTCGGCCGCCCGGCCGCATTTCCCCAGGGCCCCTGGCTGCTCGCCGGCCTGCTGCACTGCCCACTCAACCTGATGACCTGCGTGAAGCAGGACGGCCGCTACCGCGTGTACCTCGAGCCGTTCGCCGAACGCGTGCAGTGGAAGCGCGGCGAGCGCGACGCGGTGATCCGCGCCTGGGTGCAGCGCTACGCCGAACGCCTCGGCCAGCTGTGCCTACTGGCGCCGCGCCAATGGTTCAACTTCTACCCGTTCTGGAACGAGCATGACGACACAGCAGCCTGAACCCGTGGTATTCGGCGAGCAGCCGCTGACCATCGAGAACGTCGTGGCGCTCAGCCAGCGGCGCGCCCGCGCCTGCTTGCAGGACGATGCCGTCTACCGCGCGCGCATCGCCCGCGGCGCGCAGTTTCTCGACAGCCTGCTCGACCGCGAAGGCAGCATCTACGGGGTGACCACCGGCTACGGCGACTCCTGCGTGGTCAGCGTGCCGCTGCATCAGGTCGAGGCGCTACCGCGCCATCTGTACACCTTCCACGGCTGCGGGCTGGGCAAGCTGCTCGACGAAGAGAGCACCCGCTCGGTGCTGGCGGCGCGTTTGCAGTCGCTGTGTCAGGGCGTCTCCGGGGTGCGCGTGGAGTTGCTCGAACGCCTGCAGGCGTTCCTCGACCACGACGTGCTGCCGCTGATCCCCGAGGAAGGCTCGGTCGGCGCCAGCGGCGACCTGACCCCGCTGTCCTACGTCGCCGCCACCCTCAGCGGCGAGCGTGAAGTGCTGTACCGCGGCCAACGGCGCAGCGCCGCCGAGGTCCATCAAGAACTCGGCTGGACGCCGCTGACCCTGCGCCCCAAGGAAGCCCTGGCGCTGATGAACGGCACTGCAGTGATGACCGCGCTGGCCTGCCAGGCCTATAGCCGTGCCGATTACCTGCTCAAGCTGGCGACCCGGATCACCGCCCTCAACGTGGTCGCACTAGCCGGCAACCCGGAGCACTTCGACGAGCGCCTGTTCGCCGCCAAGCCGCATCCCGGGCAGATGCAGGTCGCCGCCTGGCTGCGTGAGGATCTGGCCATCGACGGCCCGACCCCGCCGCTGCACCGCCTGCAGGACCGCTACTCGCTACGCTGCGCGCCGCACGTGCTCGGCGTGCTGGCCGACAGCCTGGGCTGGCTGCGCCAGTTCATCGAGATCGAACTGAACAGCGCCAACGACAACCCGCTGATCGACCCGGATGCCGAGCGCGTGATGCATGGCGGGCACTTCTATGGCGGGCATATCGCCTTCGCCATGGACGGCCTGAAGAATCTGATCGGCAACCTCGCCGACCTGCTCGACCGACAGCTCGCCCTGCTGGTCGACGTGCGCTACAACCACGGCCTGCCGAGCAACCTGTCCGGCGCCGCGGCGGACCGGGCGATGCTCAATCACGGCTTCAAGGCGGTGCAGATCGGCGCCAGCGCCTGGACCGCCGAGGCACTGAAAAACAGCATGCCGGCCAGCGTGTTCTCACGCTCCACCGAGTGCCACAACCAGGACAAGGTAAGCATGGGCACCATCGCCGCGCGCGACGCGTTGCGCAGCCTGGAGCTCGCCGAACAGGTCGCCGCCGCCACGCTGCTAGCCGCCAAGCAAGGCGTCTGGTTGCGCCAACGCAACGAAGTGCACGTCCTGCCGACGCCGCTGGCGACGATGCACGAACAGCTGGCCGACGACTTCCCGCCGCTGATCGAGGACCGTGCCCTGGAAGGCGAACTGCGCCTGTGCCTAGAACGCATCCGCGCCCAGCACTGGAGGCTGTATGCATAACGCGATTTGCGTAGGGCGGGTGCAACCCGCGAGCTGCCTGCGCGGGTTTCACCCGCCCTACCGGAGCGCTCACCATGCGTAGCCACGGCGTACTTCAGGCCGAGGTGGAAATCCTCGTGCCGTTCTTCGATGTCGACATGATGGAAGTGGTCTGGCACGGGCATTACGTCAAGTACCTGGAGGTCGCGCGCTGCGCCCTGCTGGATAAGCTCGGCCACAACTACGGGCAGATGCGTGAGGCCGGCTACGCCTGGCCAATCATTGATCTGCAGCTGCGCTACGTGCGTGGGGCGAAATTCGGCCAGCGCCTGATCGTGCGCGCCGATCTGGTCGAGTGGGAGAACCGCCTGAAGATCAACTACTTGATCAGCGATTTCAGCAGTGGCGAACGCATGACCCGCGCCAGCACCGTGCAGGTCGCGGTGGAGATTGCCACGCGGGAGATGTTGCTCGCCTCGCCCAAAGTGTTCGTCGACGCCGTGAGCAAGACGCTGGCATGAAGCGCCTGCTCGCCATCGTCCTACTGATCTGCGCGCCGTTGGCCCAGGCCTTCGACCTCGATCAGCTCAGCGTGCAACTGGCCAAGCCGACGGTGGTACGCGGTCCGTTCATTCAGGAAAAACACCTGCGCGCGCTGCCCCAGCCGCTGACCAGCCGTGGCCAGTTCGTCCTGTCGCGTGAGTACGGCCTGCTCTGGCAGCTGCAAAGCCCGTTGCAACAGGACTACCGCATCGATGCCCAAGGCATCGCTAAACGCAGCGCCACCGGCTGGCAAACCCAGCCCGGCCAGGACGTCGCCGCGCAGCAGAGTCGCTTGTTCCTAGCCGTATTGAAGGGCGACCGCAGTGGCCTGGAGCGCGATTTCGAGCTGCAGCTGAGCGGCACCGCGGATAACTGGCGCCTGCACCTCACGCCGCGTTCGCTGCTGCTCAAGCAAATCTTCAGCGCCATCGAGATCGACGGCGGCGCGCTGGTGCAGCGCATCGAACTACGTGAAACCCAGGGCGACCGCAGTGTCTTGCGCCTGCCGCAGAGCCAGGCGGGCGCTGCATTGAGCGACACGGAGCGGTCCGACTTTGCTGCCGACTGAACGCCTGCTGCCGCGCCTGTTCCTGTTCCTGCTCGCCGCGTTGCTGGCCCTGGCCGCCTGGCAATGGCGGGCCGGCGCGCCGGTCGAAGCCAGCATGCTCAGCCTGCTACCGCAGGGCGCCGGCGATGCGCGAGTACAGCAGGCCGAGCAGCGCATGCAGGAGCCGCTGAATCGCGAGCTGCTGGTGCTGATCGGTCATCCGCAGCGCGACCGGGCGATCGCCCTGGTGCAGCAGATTGGCCGGCACTGGCAGGCCGAGCAACGCTTCGCGCGGGTGCAGTGGAGCCTCGATGCCGACTTGCCGGCGCTACGCGAGCAATTGCGCACCAGCCGCCTGGCACTGTTGCCGGCGGCCGATCGCCAGCAGCTGCTCGAACAACCGCAGGCCTTCGTCGCGCAACGCGCCGCGCAGCTGTTCGACACCTTTGCCGGTGTCGCCCTGCTGCCCACCGCGCAGGACTGGCTAGGTCTCGGCGTGCGCGCGCAACAGGCGCTCAATCCGCACAGCCGCATTCAGGCCGATCTGGCCAGCGGCACGCTGCTCCTCGACGAGCAGGGCATGACCTGGGCGTTGCTACGCGCGCGGACCCACGGCGATGCCTTCGATATGCACGCGCCGCCGATGATCGCCGCCGACGTGGCACGGGCGCGCACGCAGGTCGAACAGGCCGGCGGTCAGCTGCTCGCCGCCAGCGGCGTGTTGTATGCCGCGGCCGGGCAGGCCAAGGCGACCCGCGAAATCAGCCTGATCGGCGGCGGCGCCACGCTCGGCACTTTGTTGCTGTTGCTGCTGGCATTCCGTCGCACGCGGGTTCTACTCAGCCTGCTGCCGATCGGCGTGGCGCTGCTCGCCGGGGTCACGGCTTGCGTGCTGGTGTTTGGCCAGATCAACGCGCTGACCCTGGTGCTCGGCGCCAGCCTGATCGGCGTGGCCGCCGACTACCCGCAGCACTACCTGAGCAAGAGCTGGGGCGATGCCGACTGGCGCAGCTGGAGCGCCCTGCGCGCCACCCTGCCGGGGCTGAGCCTGAGCCTCGGCACCAACCTGGTCGGCTACCTGGCGCTGGCCTTCACGCCGTTCCCGGCGCTGACCCAAATCGCGGTGTTCTCGGCCGCTGGGCTGATCGGTGCCTACCTGTGTTCGGTGTGTCTGCTGCCGGCGTGGCTCAGCGGCCTGCGCCTGGCACCGCCGGCCGGCGTACTGCGCTTCTGCCAGCGCCTGCTGGCGGTGCGCGCGCGACTGCTGGCGAAGACCGGCAGCTGGCCGCTGCTCGCCCTGCTGCTGGCCTTCTGTGCCGGCGGCCTGTGGCAGCTGCACAGTCAGAACGACCTGCGCCAGTGGCTGGGCAGCGAGCCGCGCCTGCAGGTCGAGGCGCAGCGCATCGCCGCGCTGACCGGGCAGCAGCCGACCAGCCAGTTCTTCCTGGTGCGCGGCGCCGACGAGGCGCAGCTGCTGGAACGCCAGGCCGCCCTGGCCCAACGCCTCGACCCGCTGCTCGCCGATGGCACGCTGCGCGGCTACCGCGCGCTCAGCCAACTGGTCGCCCCGCCCTCGCAGCTCGAAACACTGCGCGGTGCGCTGCGCCAACTGCCGGCGCATTGGCAGCCGCTGCTCGCCGCTGGTCTGCCGGAGACGGCGCTACGCAGCGAACTCGATGCGTTGCTGCATGCGCCACAACCGAGTCTCGATCAGGCCCTCGCCGGCCCGCTCGGCGAACCCTGGCGGCCACTATGGCTGGGCGCGGATGGCGACGGCGCGGCCGGCCTGGTCAGCCTCCAGGGCCAGGCCGACGCTGCGCGTCTGCAGGCCGCCGCCGAGGGCCTCGCCGGCGTGCAACTGGTCGACCGCCTCGGCGAGCTGAACCGCCTGTTCGCCGCCACCCAGCTCAGCGCCGCCGAACTCAAGCTGCTCTCCTGCGTGGCCATCGTCCTGCTCCTGTGCCTGCCATTCGGCCTCCCCGGCGCGCTGCGCGTGGTCAGCCTGCCGCTGCTCGCCGCCGTCGCCGCGCTGGCCTGCCTCGGTTGGCTCGGCCAGCCGCTGACCCTGTTCAGCCTGTTCGGTCTGCTGCTGATCACCGCGATTGGCGTCGACTACGCGATCCTCATACGCGAAAACATCGGCGGTCCGGCGGTCAGCCTGCTCGGCACGCTGCTCTCGGCGCTGACCAGCTGGCTGTCGTTCGGCCTGCTGCTGATCAGCCAGACCCCGGCGATCGCCAACTTCGGCCTGGCGATCAGCCTCGGCCTGCTGTTCTGCTTCCTGCTCGCGCCCTGGGCCGGCAACCTTTCGGAGGATTCCCGATGAGCGTGCTCGCCTTCTGGCTGCTCGCCCTGGCGCTCTACGCCCTGGCCGCAACGCTCGGCGGCCGCCGGTTGATCCCTATCGTCGGTCAGTTGCTAGTCGCCAGCCTGGCGATCCCGGCGCTGCTGCTCGGCTGGGTCGAGCCGCACTGGCAGCTCGATGCCCGCGCGCTGCTCGCCCCGGCCTGGGTCGAGGCGCTCTACGGCCTGTGCTTCGCCCTGCTGCTCGGCTACATCCTCAGCGACGTGATCGACCTGGAGCTGAGCCCCGCCTGCCTGAAGATCGCCCTGCCGAGCTTCCTGGTGCCGCTGCTCGCCGGCATCGCCTGCGCAGTCTGGCTGCTGCCCGGCCCGCGCGACTGGCTGAGCGCGCTGGGCATCGGCCTGCTGTTCTCGATCACCGCCATCCCGGTGCTCTACCTGTTCCTGCAGAGCATCGACTATCCGCCGGCGGCGACCCGCCGCCTGCTGCACGCGGCGATCCTCATGGATTTCCTGTGCTGGAGCCTGTTCGGCCTGGCCCAGGGCAGCGCCGACCCGACCAGCCTGCTCGTCCCGCTCGCTAGCGCCTGCCTGCCGTTGCTGCTGCACCGTCTCGGCCTGCGCCATCCGCTGGTCTACAGCCTGCCGTTCTTCGCCCTGATGCTGCTGTTGCAGAGTCTCAAGCTCAATGCTCTGGTGTTCGGCATCAGCTATCTGCTGTGCCTGGCCGCGCTGCGTCAGCCGCTCCGCCTGCCGCTGCCCGAACGTCACTGGAAGCGCCTGCTCAATGGCGTGGCGGTGCCGCTGATCCTCACCTGCGGCGTGCTGCGCGTGAACTTCCATGGCCTCGCCGGCGACTACCCGTGGAGCGCCTTCGCCGCGCTGCTGGTGCTGCCGGTGCTGAGCAAGGTGCTCGGCAGCTGGCTCGGCCTGCACTGGGCCGCACCGGCTTCGCCGGCGCGCCTGAAGTGGCGCGAGAGCCTGCTGCTGAACATCCGCGGCCTGACCGAGGTGGTGTTCCTCAACCTGTTGCTGCAACAGCAGCTGATCGACGCGCCGGTGTACTTCGGCCTGCTGCTGATGAGCCTGCTCTCCACCCTGCTGCCGGCCCTGCTCGGCAAGCGCCACCCCGTCCATTCCGAACCCGAGGCAAGGAGCCGCTATGAAGTTTCCTGAAGTCGAACAGCGCCAAGTCGTGGTGATCGGCGCCGGCCCGTCCGGCGCCATCGCCGCCGCCCTGCTCAAGCGCCAGGGCCACGACGTGCTGGTGCTGGAGCGCCAGCGCTTCCCGCGCTTCTCCATCGGCGAGAGCCTGCTGTCGCACTGCCTGGACTTCGTCGAGGAGGCGGGCATGCTCGACGCGGTCCGCGCCGCCGGCTTCCAGACCAAGCACGGTGCGGCGTTCGCCTGGGGCGAGCGCTACAGCGAGTTCGACTTCCGCGACAAGTTCAGCGCCGGCAAGGGCTCGACCTTCCAGGTGGTGCGCGCCGACTTCGACAAGCTGCTGGCCGACCAGGCCGCGCTGCAGGGCGTGGAGATCCGCTACGAGGAAGAAATCGTCAGCGCCGACTTCAGCGGCGACTGCCCGCGCCTCGGCGTGCGCCGCCTGGCCGACGGCCACGAGTACCAGGTGGAGTGCGCCTTCGTCCTCGACGGCAGTGGTTACGGCCGCGTGCTGCCGCGCCTGCTCGACCTCGACCAGCCGTCCGACTTCCCGGTGCGCCAGGCGCTGTTCACCCACGTCGAGGACCGCATCGACCCGGCCAGCGGCTTCGACCGCGAGAAGATTCTGGTCACCACCCACCCGACTCTGCGCGATGTGTGGTTCTGGACCATCCCGTTCAGCAACGGCCGCTGCTCGCTCGGCGTGGTCGCCGACGCGCAGCGCTACGCGAGCCGCGACAGCGATCTGGATGCCTGCCTCAAGCAGTTCGTCGCGGAAACGCCGAGCCTGTCGCGGGTGCTCGGCAACGCGCTGTGGGACACCCCGGTGCGCGCCCTCGGCGGCTACGCGGCCAACGTCAAGCGCCTGCACGGCCCAGGCTATGCCCTGCTCGGCAACGCCGCGGAATTCCTCGACCCGGTGTTCTCCTCCGGGGTGACCATCGCCATGCGCTCGGCGAGCATGGCCGCCGGCCTGCTGCACCGCCAGTTCGCTGGCGAGCAGGTGGACTGGGAGGCGGAGTTCGCGGTGCCGCTCAAGCGCGGCGTCGACGCGTTTCGCGCCTACGTCGAGGGTTGGTACGATGGTTCCTTCCAGGACGTGATCTATTACCAGAACGCCTCGCCGGAGATCCGCCGGATGATCTGCTCGATCCTCGCCGGCTACGCCTGGGACGAGCGCAACCCCTACGTCGCCGAACCCAAGCGGCGCCTGCGGGTACTCGCCGAGCTCTGCGCCCAGCCCGCCTGAGCCATGGAAAAGGACTTCACATGACCCGCGCCGCCGCCACCTACGTCGAGGAAACCGGCTTCGGTTTCTGGTTCCTGCAGAGCCATGTCTGGCAGCACCACGTGCTGCGCGTGGCGATCAACGACCTGCGTGGCCTGCTCGACGCGCCGCTGCCGCACGCGCCGGTGCTGCTCGACGCCGGCTGCGGCCAGGGCCGCTCGTTCCGCCTGCTGCACGAGGCCTTCGCCCCGGCGCGGCTGATCGGCCTGGACGCCGATCCGCACAGCCTCGCCTGCTCGCGCGCCGAGGCCGAACGCCTGGGCCTTGAGGTCGAGCTGATCGCCAGCGACTGCGCGCAGATCCAGCTGCCCGACGCCAGCGTCGACCTGCTGTTCTGCCACCAGACCTTCCACCACTTGGTCGAGCAGGAGCGCGCGCTGGCCGAGTTCTGGCGGGTGCTCAAGCCAGGTGGCGTGCTGCTGTTCGCCGAGTCGACCAAGTTCTACATCGACACCTGGGTGATCCGCTGGCTGTTCCGCCACCCGATGGAAGTGCAGAAGAGTGCCGAGGAATACCTCAGCATGCTGCGCGAGCAAGGCTTCCAATTCAGCGCGCGCAACGTCTCCTATCCGTACCTGTGGTGGAGCCGCTCGAGCGACTTCGGCCTGCTCGAACGCTGCGGCCTGATGAAGCCGAAGCCGTTCGGCCAGCGCAATGAAACGCTGGTCAACGTGGTCGCGCGCAAACCGCTGGAAGCCGTCGACCGATGATCCGCGCCGCCCTGCTCGGTCTGTGCCTGTTGCTGGCCGCCTGCGCCACGCCAACATCCTTGCCGAGCGCGCTGCCGAACCTGGGGTTGCCGCTGACGCTGCATATCCAGCACAGCGACGGCGCGCTCGCCGAGGATTGGCTGCTAGTGATCCAGACCGAAGATCGCGGCCTGCGCTGGTCGCTGTTCGATCCGCTCGGCGTACCGCTGGCACGTCAGCAACTGCTTGATGCGGAGTGGCACAACGACGGCTTGCTGCCGCCCAATCCGCAGGCCCGCGAGCTATTCGCCGCGCTGCTGTTCGCCCTGACGCCGAGCGCGCAACTGGCGCGCGTCTATCCATCCGCCAGTTGGCAACTGGACGCCGACGGTCAGCGCCGGCTTAACCCACAGTGGCGGATCGACTACCGTGCGCCGTTGGATTTCACCCTGAACCATGCCGCTGGCCCGCGTTACCGGGTCAGCGCGCTCACTCCGCAAGCAGGCTCCTGATGCCCAGTTATCTGAATGCCCTCGGCATCCTGTGCGCCCTCGGCAACGGCAAGCAGGCGGTCGCCGACGCCTTGCTCGCCGGCGACACCAGCGGCATGCAGGCGCAGGACGGCTGGGTGGCCGGGCGCCAGCTGATCGTCGGCGCGGTAGACGCCGCCTTGCCGGCCATGCCCGCCGGCTTTGCCGCAGCCCAGAGCCGCAATAACCAACTGCTGCTGGCTGCCGCCTTGCAGATCGAAGCACCGATCCGCGAGGCCATCGCTCGCTACGGCGCGGCGCGCATCGGCGTGGTCCTCGGCACCAGCACGTCCGGTATTCACGAGGCCAGCCAAAGCATCGCTACCTGGCAGCGTGACGGCCAGCTGCCCGCGGACTATCGCTACGCCCAGCAGGAAATGAGTGCGCCGGCGACCTTCCTCAGCGACTGGCTGCAACTCGGCGGCCCCAGCTATTGCCTGTCCACTGCCTGCACCTCGAGCGCACGCGCCTTGCTCAGCGCCCATCGCCTGTTGCAGCAAGGGGTGTGCGACGCAGTGCTGGTCGGTGGCGTGGACAGCCTGTGCGGGCTGACCCTGAACGGCTTCACCGCGCTGGAAGCGGTATCCAGCGAACTGTGCAACCCGTTCTCCGCCAACCGCCGCGGCATCAACATCGGCGAGGGGGCGGCGCTGTTCTTGATGACTCGAGAGCCGATGACCCGGGACGGCAGCGCATCCATCGCCCTGCTCGGCGGCGGCGCCAGCTCGGATGCCCATCATATTTCCGCCCCGCAACCCGAGGGCCTCGGCGCCCAGACGGCAATGCGCCAAGCGCTGAGCAGCGCCGGCCTGAGCGCCGCGGACATCGACTACTTGAACCTGCACGGCACCGCCACCGCACACAACGACGCCATGGAAAGCCTGGCAGTCGCCGCGCTGTTTCCCGCGGGCGTGGCCTGTTCCTCGAGCAAACCACTCAGCGGCCACACCCTGGGCGCCGCCGGGGCACTCGAAGCGGCCTTCTGCTGGCTGACGCTGAGCCCCTACAATGCCGGACGCTTGCTCCCGCCGCATCGCTGGGACGCAGTGGCCGATAGCCCGCTGCCCTCGCTACAGCTGGTCAAACCGGGCACGCGCCTGGAAAAATCCCACGCGCGGCGGCTGATGAGCAATTCCTTCGCCTTCGGCGGCAGCAACCTGTCGCTGATTCTCGGAGACCTGCAATGAACACCTGGCCGATTGCCGAACTGCTACCGCACGCCGGCGACATGATTCTCATCGATGAACTGCTGCACTGCGCCGAAGAGGAAGTGCAGACCCGTCTGGTCGTGCGTCCCGGCGGTCTGTTCAGCCAGGCCGACGGCAGCCTGCCGGCGTGGATCGGCCTCGAGCTGATGGCGCAAAGTGTGGCCGCCTACGCCGGCTATCAGGCTCGCTTGGCCGGGCAGCCGGTGGAGCTCGGCTTCCTGCTCGGCACGCGCAATTTCCAGTGCAACGTCGAACGCTTCCCGGCGGGCAGCGAGCTGTATATCCGCGGCGTACGCTCGCTGCAGGACGACAACGGCATGGGCGTCTTCGAGTGTCATCTAAACGGCCCGGGCATCCACGCCGAGGCGCGCCTCAACGTGTTCCGGCCGCCGCAGGTGGCCAGTTATCTACAAGAACATCAGGAGTCCGCACATGACTGATCCGATCCTGGTCACCGGCTCCAGCCGCGGCATCGGCCGCGCCATCGCCCTGCGCCTGGCCCGCGCCGGCCACGATATCGTCGTGCATTGCCGCAGCCGCCGTGACGAGGCCGAACAGGTCCGCGCCGAGATCCAAGCGCTGGGCCGCAGCGCCCGCGTCCTGCAGTTCGACGTCGCCGACCGCGCCGCCTGCCGCGCCGCCCTGGAAGCCGATGTCGAAACGCACGGCGCTTACTACGGGGTGGTGTGCAACGCCGGCCTGACCCGCGATGGCGCCTTTCCCGCGCTGACCGACGCGGATTGGGACGACGTGCTGCGCACCAACCTCGACGGCTTCTACAACGTCCTGCAGCCGCTGTGCATGCCGATGATCCGCCGCCGCGCGCCGGGGCGCATCGTCTGCATCACCTCGGTGTCCGGGCTGATCGGCAATCGCGGCCAGGTCAACTACAGCGCCTCCAAGGCCGGCGTGATCGGCGCCGCCAAAGCCCTGGCCATCGAGCTGGGCAAGCGCAAGATCACGGTCAATTGTGTGGCCCCAGGGCTGATCGATACCGAGATCCTCGACGAGCATGTGCCGGTCGAGGAAATCCTCAAGATGATCCCGGTGCAACGCCTCGGCAGCCCCGAGGAAGTCGCCGGCGCAGTGAATTTTCTGATGTCCGAGGAGGCGGCCTACATCACCCGTCAGGTCCTCGCGGTTAACGGTGGGTTGTGTTGATGAAACGAGTAGTAGTCACCGGCATGGCCGGCATCACCTCGCTGGGCAACGACTGGACGAGTCTGGAAGCGGCGTTTCGCGGCAACCGCAGCGGCATCCGGCGGATGGACGAGTGGGACCGTTTCAGCGAACTGAACACCCGTCTGGCCGGGCCGATCGACGACTTCGCGGTGCCCAAGCACTGGACCCGCAAGCAGCTGCGCAGTATGGGCCGCGTCTCGCGCCTGGCGGTGGCCGCTTCGGAGCGCGCCCTGGAGGACGCCGGCCTGCTCGGTGACCCGTGTATCCAGGATGGGCGCATGGGCGTGGCCTGCGGCTCGTCCACCGGCAGCACCGACGAGTTCAAGGCGTTCGGCAACATGTTGCTGAACTCGGTGGCCGACGGCCTCAACGCCAATTCCTACGTGCGCATGATGCCGCACACCACCGCGGCGAATATCAGCATCTTCTTCGGCCTCACCGGGCGGCTGATCCCCACCTCCAGCGCCTGCACCAGCGGCAGCCAGGGCATCGGCTACGCCTACGAAGCGATCAAGTTCGGCCGCCTGCCGCTGATGCTCGCCGGCGGCGCCGAGGAGCTGTGTCCGACCGAGGCCATGGTGTTCGACGCGCTGTACGCCACCAGCCTGAAGAACGACGCGCCGCACAGCACGCCGCGCCCCTACGACAGCGGCCGCGACGGCCTGGTGATCGGCGAGGGTGGCGGCATGCTGGTGCTCGAGGAGCTGGAGCACGCGCTGGCACGGGGGGCGAAGATTCACGCCGAGATCATCGGCTTCGGCAGCAATGCCGACGGCCAGCACATCACCAAGCCGGAACAACTGACCATGCGCGGCGCCATGCAACTGGCGCTGGACGATGCCGGCCTGGCCCCGGCGGCGATCGGCTACGTCAACGGCCACGGCACCGCCACCGAGCAGGGCGATATCGCCGAAACCCTGGCCACCGCCGAGCTGTTCGGCAGCCGCATGCCGATCAGCTCGCAGAAGAGCTTCCTCGGCCACACCCTCGGCGCCTGTGGCGCGCTGGAGTCCTGGTTCAGCATCGAGATGATGAACCGCGACACCTACATCCACACCCTCAACCTCGACGAGGTCGACCCGCGCTGCGGCGAGCTGGACTATCTGCGCGGCGAGGTGCGGCATATGAGCCAGGAGTACGTGATGAACAACAACTTCGCCTTCGGCGGGGTGAATACCTCGCTGATCTTCCGCCGCTGGCACTGACCCCACCCCGGACTAGGGCGTTCCGCATGAAGAAACTTTTCGCCCTGCTGCTCTGCTCCGCGCTGCTCGCCGGCTGCACCAGCAAGCCGCTGCTCAACCCCCACGAGCAGGTGCCGGCCGGCGTTCACGCCGACCAGGCCGTCATGCAGAAGGCCATCGTCGATGCCCTGAACCGCTGCGGCTGGTCGGTGCAACAGGTCACGCCCACCGACATCCGCGCCGCGATCAACGTGCGCAACCGTCATCAGGCACAGATCGCCATCAACTACAGCCCGCTTGATTACCAGATCCAGTACGTCAACAGCAGCGGCCTGGGCTACAAGAGCGGCAAGATCCACCGCAACTACAATCGCTGGGTCGCCAATCTGAGCAACACCATCATCCAGAACCTCGCCACCACGGCCAGCGCGCAATAAGCCCCATCCCGCCAAGGGACTGGAAACTGAACCCTCGCCGCCCTGCCCAGCCTCAGCCAGGCGCGTGACACCACGCACTAGCTGCCGGTCGAGCAGGCGACGCAGTCCGGCAAGCAGGACGGCGCGTGAAGTTCTACCCGGCTGGCAACACGCCAAGCGGCAAGTCTCGGTAATCAACTCGAACATCACCTGTCAGAAAACCAACGGCTTCAACAAGAGCGACGAAGAGCCTGCGTCTAAGTCCTGCAGTCGGCGCTGATCCGTCTGCAGGACGCAGCCGTGGTGAACATCGTCAGCAACTACAGGAACAAGGAGTGCAGGGATAGCGCCAAGTAGGCGTGCCGCGCCTCAGCGATCATGCGGCGTCGCCCTGAAGGGGAAACTCGCCAGAGTCAAATGAGCCTGAGTCATACCCAAAAAAGCCGCCTGCGCGGCCTTTTTTTGTGAGCGAGGCCCGCCCGCTTCGGCGCCGCACAACACGAGCTTTGCGAGCAACTCGCCCGGACGGGCAGTGCCATCAAAACAGTGGCACACCTATCCTCGCCAAACGCCCAATACTGCCGTGCAACGCGACAGTAGCCATGAAGGCTGAGGCGAATCTGCCAATACATAACAAGGAGTGCCACCCTTTGCGTGACGTCAAAACCAAACTCTGCCTATCGCTCGCTCTGTCCCTCAGTCTGCTCTCCGGCTGCGCCAGCATCGTCGGCAACAGCACCTACCCGGTGGCCATCAGCAGCAGCCCGGCCGGCGCCAACTTCGAAATCAAGGATGCTAATGGTCGGCTGATGCACACCGGCACCACGCCAAGCACGGTCAGTCTGAAATCGGGCAACGGCTATTTCGGGCGTGCGCACTACACCATCGCGTTCCAGAAGGAAGGCCATGAACCCAACGAGGTACGTCTGGACTCGGAGCTGAGCGGCTGGTACTGGGGCAACATCCTGTTCGGCGGGCTGATCGGGATGCTGATCGTCGATCCATTGACCGGTGCCATGTACAAGTTGCCGGAGGCCGCGAGCGCCGAGCTGGGCGAGAAGGTCGCCGGCCAGGCCGATGGCAACAGCCTGACGCTGCTGACCCTCGATCAGGTACCGGAAGCGCTGCGCGAGCAGATGATCCGGGTCAACTGAAACGCAAAAGGCCGTCGCAAGACGGCCTTTTTGTTTGCCCCACGCTTAACCGTGATACTGCGCCGACAACTCGTGCACCGCCTCGAGGAAGGCACCGGCGTGCGCCGGGTCGACTTCCGGGGTGATGCCGTGGCCGAGGTTGAACACGTGGCCCGAGCCGTTGCCGTAGCTGGCCAGGATGCGCGCCACTTCGGCACGAATCGCCGCCGGTTGGGCGTACAGCACGGTGGGGTCCATGTTGCCTTGCAGAGCTACGCGATCACCGACCCGACGCCGCGCATCGCCGATCTCGCAGGTCCAGTCCAGGCCCAGGGCATCGGCGCCGCTGGCCGCTAGCGATTCCAGCCAGAGGCCGCCGTTCTTGGTGAACAGGATCACCGGCACCTGGCGGCCGTCGTGCTCGCGGATCAGGCCGCTGACGATCTTCTGCATATAGGCCAGGGAAAACTCCTGATACGCCGCCGCCGAGAGGTTGCCACCCCAGGTGTCGAAGATCTGCACGGCTTGCGCGCCGGCTTTGATCTGCGCGTTGAGGTAGCTGGTCACTGACTGCGCCAGCTTATCCAGCAGCGCGTGCATGGCCTGCGGGTTGTCGTAGAGCATCGCCTTGGACTTGCGGAAGTCCTTCGAGGAACCGCCCTCGACCATGTAGGTAGCCAACGTCCACGGGCTGCCGGAGAAGCCGATCAGCGGCACGCGGCCGTTCAGCTCGCGGCGAATGGTGCGCACCGCGTCCATCACATAGCCGAGGTCTTGTTCCGGATCGGGAATCGGCAGGGCGGCGACATCGGCGGCGCTGCTGATGACTTTCTTGAAGCGCGGCCCCTCGCCGGTCTCGAAGTACAGGCCTTGGCCCATGGCGTGCGGAATGGTCAGGATGTCGGAGAAGAGGATCGCCGCGTCCAGTTGCGGGTAACGATCCAGCGGCTGCAGGGTGACTTCGCAGGCGAACTCCGGGTTCATCATCAGCCGCATGAAGTCGCCGGCCTTGGCCCGGCTCGCACGGTACTCCGGCAGGTAACGGCCAGCCTGGCGCATCATCCACACTGGAGTGACGTCGACAGGCTGCTTGAGCAGGGCGCGAAGGAAGCGGTCGTTCTTCAAGGCAGTCATGGGCAGTGTTCCCAACAATTCGGCAGCAAAAAAGTGCGGGCATTATCGTAGGGTGGATTAGCCGCAGCGCGACGTAACCCACCGCCCACTCACAAAAAGGTGGGCAATTGTCGCAAAGCCCAATGCAAAAGGCACGGCGAGTGCCGTGCCTTTTGTCCGTAGCGGCGATATGCCGCGCGGTTCAGACGTTCAGGTAATCGAGAATCCCTTCAGCAGCGTTGCGGCCTTCGAAGATCGCCGTCACCACCAGATCGGAACCACGCACCATGTCGCCACCGGCGAAGATCTTCGGGTTGCTGGTCTGGTGCTTGAACTGGCTTTGCTCCGGCGCCACCACGCGACCTTGGTTGTCGGTCTGAATGCTGAACTGCTCGAACCACGGCGCCGGGCTCGGACGGAAACCGAAGGCGATCAGCACGGCTTCGGCCGGGATGATTTCCTCGGAACCGGGAATCGGCTCGGGGCTGCGGCGGCCACGGGCGTCCGGTTCGCCGAGACGGGTCTCGACGACCTTGACGCCTTCCACCTTGTCCTCGCCGACGATGGCGATGGGCTGGCGGTTGAAGAGGAATTTAACCCCCTCTTCCTTGGCGTTTTTCACTTCCTTGCGCGAACCCGGCATGTTCTCGGCATCGCGACGATAAGCGCAGGTCACGCTCTTGGCGCCCTGGCGGATCGACGTGCGGTTGCAGTCCATGGCGGTGTCGCCGCCACCGAGAACCACGACCTTCTTGCCCTTCATGTCGACGAAGTCCGCCGCGCTCTTCTCGAAACCGAGGTTGCGGTTGACGTTGGCGATCAGGAAGTCCAGCGCGTCATGCACGCCCGGCAGGTCTTCGCCCGGGAAGCCACCCTTCATGTAGGTGTAGGTGCCCATGCCCATGAACACGGCATCGTACTCGGCGAGTAGCTGCTCCATGGTCACGTCGGTGCCGATTTCGGTGTTCAGGCGGAACTCGATGCCCATGCCGGTGAAGACTTCGCGGCGATGGCTGAGTACGGTTTTTTCCAGCTTGAACTCGGGGATGCCGAAGGTCAGCAGACCACCGATTTCCGGGTTCTTGTCGAACACCACCGGGGTCACGCCGCTGCGCACCAGCACGTCGGCGCAGCCGAGGCCGGCCGGACCGGCACCTATCACCGCGACACGCTTGCCGGTCGGCTTAACCTTGGACATGTCCGGACGCCAGCCCATGGCGAACGCGGTGTCGGTGATGTACTTCTCCACCGAACCGATGGTCACCGCACCAAAGCCGTCATTCAGGGTGCAGGCACCCTCGCACAGACGATCTTGCGGGCACACGCGGCCGCAGACTTCCGGCAGCGTGTTGGTCTGGTGCGACAGTTCGGCGGCGGCCAGGATGTTGCCTTCCGAGACCAGCTTCAGCCAGTTCGGAATGAAGTTGTGCACCGGGCACTTCCATTCGCAGTACGGGTTGCCACAACCCAGACACCGGTGCGCTTGTTCGCACGCCTGCTGTGGCTTGAATGGCTCATAGATCTCGACGAACTCTTTCTTGCGCTGACGCAGGAGTTTCTTCTTCGGATCTTTGCGCCCGACCTCGATGAACTGGAAGTCGTTATTCAGACGTTCAGTCATTACATAACCTCATCAAACTACTTCAGGCGCGATTATTGTGGGTTGGCACGGGTGCTGGAGAGCAGCGAGGCCAGGTTGGCGGCCTTCGGCTTGACCAACCAGAACTTGCGCAGGTAATCGTCCAGGTTCTCCAGGAGATTACGCCCCCATTCACTGCCGGTTTCTTCCACGTATTCGGTCAACACGCCCTGCAGGTGGCTACGGTAAGCCTCCATCGCTTCACTGTTGATCCGCTGGATTTCCACCAGCTCGTGGTTGACCCGGTCGTAGAAGCTGTTGTCCAGATCAAGCACGTAAGCGAAGCCGCCGGTCATGCCCGAGCCGAAGTTGTAGCCAGTCTTGCCCAGCACGCAGACGAAACCGCCGGTCATGTACTCGCAGCAGTGGTCGCCAGTGCCTTCCACCACGGTGTGCGCGCCGGAGTTACGCACGGCGAAACGTTCGCCCGCGGTACCGGCGGCAAACAGCTTGCCGCCAGTCGCGCCGTACAGGCAGGTGTTGCCGATGATGGCCGTGTCCTGAGTCTTGAACGGGCTGCCTTTCGGCGGGGTGATCACCAGCTTACCAGCAGTCATACCTTTGCCGACGTAGTCGTTGGCGTCGCCTTCCAAGTACATATTCAGGCCGCCGGCGTTCCACACCCCGAAGCTCTGCCCGGCGGTGCCGGTGAAGCGGAAGGTGATCGGCGCGCTAACCATGCCCTGGTTGCCGTGGGCACGGGCGATTTCGCCGGACACCCGTGCGCCGATGGAGCGGTCGCAGTTGCAGATATCCAGGGCGAACTCACCGCCGCTCTTGGTGGCAATGGCATCTTTAGCCAACTCGACCATCTGCTCGGCAAGCAAGCCCAGGTCGAACGGCGGGTTACGGTCGACTTCGCAGAACTGCGGCTTGTCGGCCGGAATATGGTCACTGCCGAGCAGCGGGGTCAGATCCAGATGCTGCTGTTTTTCTGTCTCACCAGGCAGCATTTCGAGCAGATCGGTACGCCCGATCAGTTCGCCCAGACTGGGCACGCCCAGCTTGGCCAGCCACTCGCGGGTATCTTCGGCGACGTAGGTGAAGTAATTCACCACCATGTCGACGGTGCCGATGAAGTGGTCCTTGCGCAGCTTGTCGTTCTGCGTGGCGACGCCTGTGGCGCAGTTGTTCAGGTGACAGATGCGCAGGTACTTGCAGCCCAGAGCAACCATCGGGCCAGTACCGAAGCCGAAGCTTTCGGCGCCGAGGATCGCCGCCTTGATCACGTCGAGGCCGGTCTTCAGGCCGCCGTCGGTCTGCACCCGTACCTTGCCGCGTAGGTCGTTGCCGCGCAGAGTCTGGTGGGTTTCGGCGAGGCCGAGTTCCCACGGGCTACCGGCATACTTGATCGAGCTCAGCGGCGAAGCGCCGGTGCCGCCGTCGTAGCCGGAGATGGTGATCAGGTCGGCATAGGCCTTGGCCACACCGGCGGCGATGGTGCCGACGCCGGCTTCCGCGACCAGCTTGACCGAGACCAGCGCCTGCGGGTTGACCTGCTTGAGGTCGAAAATCAGCTGTGACAGGTCTTCGATCGAGTAGATGTCGTGGTGCGGCGGCGGCGAGATCAGGGTCACGCCAGGTACCGCATAGCGCAGACGAGCGATCAACCCGTTGACCTTGCCACCGGGCAGCTGGCCACCTTCGCCGGGCTTGGCGCCCTGAGCAACTTTGATCTGCAGCACTTCGGCGTTGACCAGGTACTCCGGGGTCACACCGAAACGGCCGGTGGCCACCTGCTTGATCTTCGAGCTGCGCACGGTGCCGTAACGGGCCGGGTCTTCGCCGCCCTCACCGGAGTTGGAGCGGCCACCAATACGGTTCATCGCCTCGGCGATGGCTTCGTGGGCTTCCGGCGACAACGCGCCAAGGGAAATACCCGCAGCATCGAAGCGCTTGAAGATCGACTGCAGCGGCTCGACCTGATCGACCGACAGCGGTTGCTCAGCCAGCTTGACCTGCAGCAGGTCGCGCAGCATCGATACCGGACGGGTATCAACCAGCGCCGCATATTCCTTGTACTTCTCGTAGCTGCCCTGCTGCACAGCGGCTTGCAGGGTGTTGACCACGTCGGGGTTGTAGGCGTGGTACTCGCCACCGTAGACGAACTTGAGCAGGCCACCTTGCTGGATCGGCTTGCGATTGTTCCAGGCCTCGGCAGCCAGGAGCTTCTGCTCGCTTTCCAGATCGACGAAGCGCGCGCCTTTGAGGCGGCTGGCCACGCCACGGAAGCTCAGGCTGACTACATCCTCTGACAGGCCGACGGCCTCGAACAGCTGCGCACCGCGATACGAAGCCACGGTGGAGATGCCCATCTTCGAGAGGATCTTCAGCAGGCCTTTGGAAATGCCTTTGCGGTAATGTTTGAACACTTCGTCCAGATCGCCGAGCACTTCGCCGGTACGGATCAGATCGGCGAGCACTTCATAGGCGAGGAACGGATAGATCGCCGACGCGCCGAAGCCGAGCAGCACCGCATAGTGGTGCGGGTCGCGGGCGGTGGCGGTCTCGACCAGGATGTTGCAGTCGCAACGCAGGCCTTTCTCGGTCAGGCGATGATGCACCGCACCGACCACCAGCGAGGCATGCGCCGGCAGTTTGCCCGGAGCGATATGCCGGTCGGTCAGGATCAGCTGGCTCTTGCCGGCGCGCACCGCTTCTTCGGCCTGATCGGCCATGTTGCGCACCGCGGCTTCCAGGCCAACGCTCTCGTCGTAGTTGAGATCGATGATGTGGCGCTCGAAACCCGGACGATCCAGGGTCATCAAGGCGCGCCATTTGGCCGGGGAAATCACCGGCGAGCTGAGGATCACTCGGCTGGCATGCTCGGACGACTCGCTGAAAATATTGCGCTCGGCACCCAGGCAGATTTCCAGCGACATGACGATCGCTTCGCGCAGCGGGTCGATCGGCGGGTTGGTGACCTGCGCGAACTGCTGGCGGAAGTAATCGTACGGCGAGCGAATGCGCTTGGACAGCACGGCCATCGGCGTGTCGTCGCCCATCGAACCAACGGCTTCCTGGCCTTGTTCGGCCAATGGCCTCAGCACCTGATCACGCTCCTCGAAGGTGACCTGGAACATCTTCATGAATTGCTTGAGCTGGTCGGAGTCGTAGCTCGCCACGCCCTGATCATCGGCGAGAGTCGCCTGGATGCGCACGGCATTCTGGCGCAGCCACTGCTTATAGGGGTGCCGCGACTTCAGACGGTTGTCGATGTCGTCGGTGCTGAGCACCTGGCCGGTTTCGGTATCCACGGCCAGAATCTGCCCTGGACCGACCCGACCCTTGGCGATCACGTCTTCGGGCTGGTAGTTCCACACGCCGATTTCCGAAGCCAGGGTGATGTAGCCGTTCTTGGTGGTCACCCAGCGCGCCGGGCGCAGGCCGTTGCGATCGAGCAGGCACACCGCATAGCGACCATCGGTCAGCACCACACCGGCCGGGCCATCCCACGGTTCCATGTGCATGGAGTTGTATTCGTAGAACGCGCGCAGATCGGCGTCCATGGTCTCGACGTTCTGCCAGGCTGGCGGAATGATCATGCGCACGCCGCGGAACAGGTCGATGCCGCCGGTGACCATCAGCTCGAGCATGTTGTCCATGCTCGAGGAGTCGGAACCAACCCGATTGACCAGCGGGCCGAGCTCTTCCAGGTCCGGAATCAGCTCGTTGGCGAACTTGCTGCGTCGCGCCAGCGCCCAGTTGCGGTTGCCGGTGATGGTGTTGATTTCGCCGTTGTGGGCGAGGAAACGGAACGGCTGCGCAAGCGGCCATTTCGGCAGGGTGTTGGTGGAGAAACGCTGGTGGAACACACAGATGGCCGTCTGCAGACGCTCGTCACCCAAGTCCGGGTAGAACTGCTGCAGGTCGGCCGGCATCATCAGGCCTTTATAGATGATGGTCTTGTTGGAGAAGCTGCAGATGTAGTGATCGGTGTCGGCGGCATTGGCCACCGAAGAACGACGCCGCGCACTGAACAGCTTGATGGCGAACTCTTGGTCGCTAAGACCTTCGCCACCAATGAAGACTTGTTCGATCTGCGGCAAACGCTCCATCGCCAGACGGCCGAGGACGCTGGTATCGATCGGCACCTGACGCCAGCCAACCAATTGCAGGCCGGCGGCGAGAATTTCGCGATTCATGTTTTCGCGGGCGGCGTCCGCCTTGGCAGCGTCCTTATTCAGGAAGACCATGCCTACGGCATATTGCTGGGGCAATTCGGCGCCAAAGCAGTCTTTGGCCATAGCGCGGAGAAACAGGTCCGGCGTCTGGATCAGCAGACCACAGCCATCGCCGGTCTTGCCGTCCGCATTGATCCCACCGCGGTGGGTCATGCAGGTCAGAGCCTCGATCGCTGTTTGCAACAGGTGATGGCTCGCCTCGCCCTGCATATGGGCGATCAGGCCGAAGCCGCAGTTATCCTTGAACTCATCAGGATGGTACAGACCTGCTTTCATAGAGACTCTCACCAGGGTGCCTCTTACAAGGCAATTGCTTTCTAATTCAATCACTTACCAAACGCGCAGGACTATGCGCCAGCTTTGCGCAGGCAAAAGGGGGATCATTGTACACAGCTGTTTAGGGGGTCACAAACCCCCGCACGGCGATTGCGCGACACCTTATGTCGCTTAAATGGAAGGATGGCACTACGCGGTCATGCTATTGACCGCGCAGTCATCTTCCCGCACTCGAGTGCAATTAGCGCGCCTGCGCTTCCTGCTGGATGCTGGCAAAACTGCGGGGCCACGGCTTGCTGGCCTGCACCTTCGCCGGAAGGCTCTTGATGGCCGCCATCGCCGCATTGCGCGTCGCGAAATTGCCGTAGGTGACTACGTACAGCGGCTGGCCTTGGTGCACTTTTTTGAAGTAGTGGTATTCACCGCCTTGTTGGCGGACAAAGTCCCTGGCACTGCCTTCCGAACGCGTGCCCAGTACCTGCAAGGCAAAGTTACCCGCCGGCTGCTGACGGAACCAATTCGATCCTGCAGGGATAGCCGCCGAAGCCACGGCAGTTTTCTCTGCAGGTTTTGCTACAGGCTTGGCGGCTGGTTTCTCGACAGGTTTGGGCGCTGCAACAGGAGCAGGTTTTACTGCCACTGCGGCTGCCGGTGCTGGGGCGGGCGCTGTCGGTGCGGGTGCTGGCGCAACTACCGCAACGGGCGGCGTCGTTGGCGCTACTACTGGCGCCACAGCAACTGCCGATGGCATCGGCGGAGCAAGCGGCTCGGTCAAAGCTGCCTCTTCGCCATCAGCCTGACCCGCCGCCTGCGCCAGCGGCTCGCGAATGACTGGCTGCGCCTCGCCCACTAACGGCAACGGCAATGGCTGGCTGCCGCCGGCAAACTCAATAGCCGGCCCGGCTTGCGAAGCTCCCTCCTCACTCGCTGCGACAACCGGTGCCAGCGCAGCAGCCTCAGGCGACAATTCAGTGGCAGGCGGCACGCCAGGTTCTTCGCCCTTGCCGCCCTTCATCAGCCACGCACCACCGACCACCAAGACGACCAATGCCAACGCCAGCACATGCTTTATCGGTAGTTTCATGGCAAACCCAGGCGATTGCGTCGCACCACGCTGAGCCAACATCGTTTCGATTAGCGTATCGCGCGCAGTTTGATTGATCAGCCCAGGCCAGCCAGCCGACTGCTGATGTATCTCCCCCACTTGTTCATCGGATAAAACCTCAATACCGCTTCCGGCACCCTCCAAGCGCTGAGCGAGATACTCCCGGGTTTCGTCCTCACTGTAGGGTTGCAATTCAATTGCGTGAAAACGCTCCTCACCATCGCTGAGCAGCTCCAAACGCGGCAACAACGACGAATGCCCAAACAAAAACACGTGCGGACGGCCTTCGCCACCACCTGCCGCCAACGCCATCAACGTATCGAGCGCTGATTCATCGGCCTGCTCGGCATCGTCCACCAGCAAGTAGACCTCCTGCCCCATCAACGCCAGCTGAGCCACTTGAGCAAGAATTGCCCGGACTTCCGATTGCGCCGAGCTCAGCCCTTGAGCGACCTGACGCAGCAGGCTGCCAGCATCCATACCGCCGCGCGCCGAAATCACAACGCTTTGCACCGCCTGCTTATTGGTGCTGGCAACCAGCGCCTGGCGCAGCAAGGTCTTGCCACTGCCTTGCGGACCAGTCACCGCCAAAAGAAGCTGGCTGTATCGCGCTAAATGATGCAGCTGCCCCAACACCGGCTTGCGTTGCGCAGGGAAAAATTTGAACCCGGGAACTCGGGCTGCAAATGGATCATGACTGAACTGGAAATGGCTTAGGAACGTTTCGTCGGCATGCAAACTGGTCATGGCGTTCTCAATTAATTTTCAAAGCTGAGCCACCAGCGCACGGTAATCCGTAGCCAAGGTGGCATCTAGAATTTCGCGAGGGAAGTCGCCAGTGACGATGGCATCCCCGATCTGGCGGAGCAGTACCAGACGCAAACGCCCACCCTGCACCTTCTTGTCTACCGCCATGTGTTTGAGGAAGTCTTCCGGAACCATTTCTTCCGGCGGCACCACCGGCAGTCCCGCTCGCTGGAACAAACGAACCGCCCGATCACGCTCAGCAGCGGTAATCCAACCCAAACGCCTAGACATTTCCAGCGCCATCACGGTTCCGGCCGCCACCGCCTCGCCATGCAGCCAAACGCCATAGCCCTGGTGGGTTTCGATGGCATGACCAAAGGTATGGCCAAGATTCAGAATCGCGCGCAATCCCGACTCACGCTCATCCACTCCGACAACCTGGGCCTTGGCAGCACATGAGCGCTCGATTGCCACGCTCAACGCCTGCTGATCAAGCGCACGCAGCGATTCGATATTGCTTTCCAGCCAGGCAAGGAACGGCTCGTCACAAATCAGACCGTATTTGATGACTTCAGCTAGCCCGGCCGACAGCTCGCGCGGCGGCAGGCTAATCAGACTCGCGGTATCGATCAGCACAGCCTTCGGCTGATAGAACGCGCCGATCATGTTCTTGCCCTGCGGGTGATTAATACCGGTTTTACCCCCCACCGACGAATCAACCTGCGACAGCAGCGTAGTCGGGACCTGGATGAAATCGACACCACGCTGATAGCACGCAGCCGCAAAGCCAGCCATATCTCCAACTACCCCGCCACCCAAGGCAATTACAGTTGTGCTTCGCTCGTGGCGCGCGCTCAGTAACCCGTCAAAAATCAACTGCAGGGTTTCCCAATTTTTGAACGCTTCACCATCAGGCAGAACCACAGTCGCCAACTCAAAACCTTGCAATGCCTTCGTGAGCTTGCCGAGGTAAAGAGGAGCTACCGTTTCGTTGGTTACGATGGCGACTTGGTGCCCAGAGATATGCTGGGTGAGCAGTTCAGCCTGGGCCAACAGCTGCGCTCCGATATAAATCGGATAGCTTCGTTCGCCAAGCTCGACTTGAAGAGTTTGCATGCGGCCCCCGCGCTAAAAAGGGCACTAGGATAACGCAATTCCGCCGCGGCTTTAACGCGGCGGAAGCGCCTGGAGACGTTCGAGGATTTCCTGGACAACCATGCGAGGCGGGCGCTCATCGGTCTCGATGATAATATCTGCAATTTCGCGGTACAACGGATCACGGATTGCCATCAGCTCACGGAGCACTCGCCCCGGATCTCCAGTTCGCAAAAGAGGTCGATTGCGATCCCGAGAGGTGCGGTCAATCTGCTGCTCCACCGAAGTATGCAGATAGACAACACGGCCACCTGCATACAGGGCATCGCGGTTGTCCTGCCGCAATACCGCTCCCCCACCAGTAGCCAAAACAACGCCATCCTGCTCGCAGAGTTCAACCAGAACGGCATGCTCTCGCTCCCGAAAACCCTGCTCGCCTTCTACATCAAAAATCCAAGGAATGTTTGCCCCGGTTCGCTGCTCAATTTCCTTATCGGAATCTTTGAAGGGCAATCGGAGCTCTTTGGCCAACAGGCGCCCGATGGTGCTTTTTCCAGCGCCCATCGGGCCAATCAAAATCAAATTCTGCACAAAATTAACGGCTCACTGCGATGGCCTGGTTATTCATGATCCGCGGCGTCAAGAACACCAACAGTTCAGATTTTCTATCGGTAACAGTATCCCGCTTGAATAGACGCCCAAGGAAGGGTAGATCCCCAAGGAATGGAACTTTATCCACAGATTTGGTTTGAGTGTTGGAGAACACCCCACCGATGACTATGGTTTCGCCGTCGCTGACTAGAACCTTTGCATTAACTTCGTTCTTCTTGATTGGCGGAACGCCATTCAGTGCATTAGCGAAGTCCGGTTCATCCTTGGTAACTTTCACTTCCATAATGACACGGTTATCAGGAGTGATTTGCGGGGTCACTTCCAACGAAAGCGCCGCCTCCTTGAAGGAAGTACTAGTAGCACCACTGGAGCTGGCCTCCTGATACGGAACCTCAGCTCCTTTAAGGATCTTCGCTGTTTCCTTGTCCGATGTAACAACTTTTGGTTGCGACACAATCTCACCGTTACCGGTTTTTTCCATTGCCGACAACTCCAAATCAAGAATGGTGTTAT
Source organism: Pseudomonas sp. LS44 (assembly GCF_024730785.1). NCBI lineage: Bacteria > Pseudomonadati > Pseudomonadota > Gammaproteobacteria > Pseudomonadales > Pseudomonadaceae > Pseudomonas > Pseudomonas sp. LS44. Next base: position 512,413 of record NZ_CP102830.1, on the reverse strand, counting down.
CAGTGATGAACCCCAAGTTCAGGCCAGAAGTCGCCGCATTCGCGCCCATATCTACGAAGGTTCCGGCATTGGTCAACGGACTCCGCGCCGGATTGGCGCTGAGCAAGCTGTTCGAGCCGCCGACCACCCAATTATTGTCACCAATGCCAACCCCACGCCATTCGACACCAAGCGATTTGTCATAATCAACATTCGCCTCAACGATGCGCGCCTCAATCATTACCTGACGAACCGGAATATCCAACTGCGAAACGATCCGCCGCAACTCGTCGAGCTTATCCTGAGTTTGATACGCGATGATGCTATTGGTGCGATCATCAACAGTAATCGAACCACGCTCATCTTTACTTGCATCGCCGCTTGTTACCGATTGAAACAACTTCGATATATCTGTCGCTTTAGCATAGTTAACTTGAATAAGCTCTCGACGAAGAGGGGCCAATTCAGCAATTTGCTTCTGCGATTCTAATTCCTGTCTTTCGCGGGCGGCTATTTCATCAGCCGGTGCAACCAGAAGAACGTTTCCGACCTTGCGTTTATCCAAACCTTTTGTCTTAAGTACTAGATCCAGGGCCTGGTCCCACGGGACATTCTGCAAGCGCAAAGTAATATTGCCCTGGACAGTGTCGCTGGCGACGAGGTTCAAATCGGTAAAATCAGCAATCAACTGAAGGACTGAGCGGACATCGATATCTTGAAAGTTGAGCGATAGCTTTTCGCCGTTGTAGGCAAAGCTTTCATTTTTTCGCTTTTCGACATCTTGCTGGGTCAACGGCTTGATACTTATGGTCAATTTGTTATCAGTCTGATAAGCCAGGTAGTCATAGAAACCGCTCGGCTCAATAGTGATACTTGCCTTATCGCCAGTACCGGCAGCACTCACGAACTGAACTGGAGTAGCAAAATCCTTAACGTCCAAGCGAACGCGGAGATTTTCTGGCAACTGCGTTCGCACGAAATCCAATCGGATTTTGCCACCTTGCTCCTGAATGTCTGGGCTTACCGATGGATCGGAAAGCTCGATAACCACATTGCCCTCGCCCTGCTCGCCGCGTTGAAAATCTATATTACTGATCGCCCGACCTATTGACGCATAAGTCTTTTTTGCCGCTACTGGGGAGGCGGCGGGGATACTTGCCGCCGGCGCAGAAGCAGCGGAGCCTTCACCGACGACCACATATAAAGTATTGCCTTCGGCCCTAGTGCTATACGGGGCCAAAGTAGCGAGGTTGATAATTAAACGGGTCCGGTCTTTGGCTTCAACCACGGTGATGCTGCGCGCGTTACCGACACCTAACTCACGATTCTTTGCGCCCAACCCATTTTTTACCCCAGGAAGGTCCAGAGCGATTCGCGCCGGTTGCTCAATCGTATAGCCCCGCGGAGCCGCTACAGGAGCGTCAAAAGCTAACTTTAACTCGACACGATCTCCCGGCAACGCTGCAACATCTAGCGCTTCAAGATTTGCAGCCATTGCGATTGGCGATAAAAATACCGCCAAAAAAGAAATACAGAGGCGCGAAATAGAGCCGTTCATTATAAGTTTCCGTTTTGCAGACCGGTAATTATTTTTCATTTCCCCACCCCAAACTTAAGAGCGCTCTTTGAGAGATAGACTTCGTGGTCGTTCCAGCCAGCCACCCTCACCGTCCGGGACTATTTCGAGCACATCTACTTTCGCCTCATCGATCGCAACGATGCGACCATTGTTACGCCCCAAGTAATCACCAACCTTGATTCGGTGAACCCCTCCAGCGCCGTTAACCAAAGCAAACATCCCTCCATTGTTTGAAAGAGTGCCTACCATTTCGAAGACTTCTATATTGAAACCTTCTAAAAACTGCCTTACCCGTGTTTCGTCAGGCTTAATATCCCTTGAGCCCTTCGAACGACTGATCAGATCTATTTTTATAGGCGGCTGAAATGGACTGCGCAAGGCCGCGGCGCTGTAGGTAAACGCTTCATAAGGCTGAAACTTAGGCAGGGGCTCAATCGAACCCTTGGGGCGAGCACGAACTTCATCCATGTAGCCTTGCAAATCAGCGAAGTCACTGCCAGAGCCGCACCCAGCCAGCCCCAAAAACATTAAACTATAGAAAGCAATATGGGAGCTCTTCACTTCTGTAGCCCCTTATCGTTATAGCGATAGGTTTTTGCCAAAATCGTCATACGCAATTTCGTCGAACTATCCGCGCTAACCGGCTTAATTTCAAAATCATGCAAAGTAACGATACGCGGCAGGCTAGCGACGCCACTGACGAATGTTGCTAAATCATGATAAGCCCCGATCACAGAAATCTGGATAGGTAGCTCAATATAGAACTGCTGCGCAGCCTCAGGCAAAAGCTTGATCTCTTCAAACTCCAGACCACTACCCAAACCAGTCCGCGTAATATCCTCAAGCAGGCCTGGAACTTCAGTATCACTTGGCAGCTGCCGCAAAAGCGCACCAAAAGAAACCTCCATTTCCTTCATCTGCTCCTTATACGCTTCCAAATTTGCTGCCTGGAACGCCTTATTGGAGAACTGCTCTTTTAAGGTGACTTCCTCAGCGCGCTGCTGATCCAACTGAGCTTCAAGATCTTTTAGATGAAAGTTATAACCAAGCGCCAAAACGAGGACTAACAAAAGAACACAGGCAATGGCTTTTACTGGTACCGGCCAAGAGCCTAAGTTATTCAGATCCAAATCATTTAAATCAATTTTTCGAATACTTTCGAGAGAGTCGGAAAAGCTCATTTTTTGACCCCATCTACTTCAACTGAAGGTTGCGTCTGCTGCACGGTCAACTGAAACACATTGGCCTGATCCAAGGCCCCGGCCGTGACCGCCTTGACGGCGGTGAGATTTGGCGCCTGCAACCAATCCGAGGCATCTAAATTGCGCATTAAATTTGAGACACGGTTATTGGATTCTGCCGCGCCATCAATAGCTATGTTTTTTTCTTTCATACCGAGGGAGGTAAAATAAACGCCATCAGGTAAAGTACGCGCCAACTGATCAAATACACGCCCGATAATTGGTCGATTACCCTGCAAGTCTTGAATAATCTTCATTCGCTCAAGCAACTGCTGGCGACGTGTTTTCAATTCGCTAATTTCTTTTATCCGCGCATCCAAAACGGCATTTTCCTTGCGAATGAAATCGTTCCGAGCATTTTGCTGCTCAATAGCCGAGTTCAAATATTGGTCACCGAGAAAAACAAGACCTGCGGCCACCACTAAAACGCCGGCTAAGGTCGCTAGAAATCGCTGCTTACGCTCCTCGCGCAGTTGTTCGCGCCAAGGCAGAAGGTTAATGCGCGCCATCAGTCAAAACTCCTCATGGCCAGCCCACACGCAATCATTAGTGCCGGAGCGTCGCTAGCCAGAGCGCCAGCGTTAACTCTGCTGCTTAAGGCCATATCGGCAAATGGATTAGCCACTAAAGTCTGAGTCCCAATTTTTTGCTGAATCAGGCGATCCAAATCAGGAATAGAAGCCGTACCACCAGCCAAGAGGATGTAGTCGACATCGTTGAATTGACCGGCTGCGAAGAAAAACTGCAGCGATCGCGAAACCTGTTGCACTACGGCCTCTTTAAACGGCTGCAGCACTTCACCTTCATAATCATCCGGTAAACCACCCTGTTTTTTGGCAAGCCCCGCCTCTTCAACCGATAAGCCGTAACGGCGCTGGATTTCATCGGTCAACTGCTTGCCGCCAAACAACTGTTCGCGGGTATATATAGTGCGCCCATTGTGCAGCACGCTCAGCGTGGTCATGGTTGCGCCGATATCGACTACCGCGACGGTCATTTCGTCATGACCATTGCCAAACTGCGGGGCGAGTAACCCGTAGGCACGCTCCAAGGCGTACGCCTCGACGTCAACTACCTTCGCAGTCATCCCCGACAGCGCCAAGGCAGCTTCGCGCACCTCGACATTTTCCTTTCGGCATGCCGCGAGCAATACGTCCACTCGATCAGCGTTCCGCGCTGAAGCTCTCTGCACTTCGAAATCGATCGCGACTTCTTCCAGCGGGTAAGGAATGTATTGATCGGCTTCGATCTTCAGCTGGTTTTCCAGCTCATCGTCGGAGAGACCGGCTTCCATCTCGATGGTCTTTGTAATGACAGCCGAGCCCGCAACAGCCACTGCGACCGTCTTTACGCCAGTTTTGGCTTTGGCGAGAACACGGGCCAGCGCCTGACCGACCCCCTCCAGCTCGACAATGTTCTTCTCAACCACGGCGTTAGGTGGGAGGGGCTCGACGGCGTAAGCCTCTACTTTGTAGCGGCTTCCCGAGCGACTCAATTCCAAGAGCTTGACTGAGGTCGAACTGATATCTATCCCCAGAAGCGTATTCGCTTTCTTATTGAAGAGCCCTAGCACGACCGTTTTTCCTATTGACATCCGCGACTTACGGACTATTTATGTTTTTTCACATTAAATAACAGTCTTGACACAAGCGCAAATAGCTACGCCGAAAAAAAAGCGCTTATAATGTGAACGATTTTTCTCTTTTAGCTTTACCCTGCGCTTAACCCATTCTTTTATCTGGAAATCCACAAGCCTTGATGCGCCTGCTGAAACTCTTCTGGTGGCTCTGCGTCACTGTTTTTTGCGGGCTGCTGCTCAGTTTCAGCGGCGCCTACCTTTATTTGAGCCCCGGTCTCCCCTCCGTGGACTCGCTACGCAGCATTCAGCTACAGATCCCCCTCCGGGTCTACAGCAGCGATGCCAAGCTAATCGCCGAGTTCGGCGAGATGCGCCGCTCCCCTATTCGCTTCGCCGATATTCCACCAGATTTCATCAAGGCGCTACTGTCTGCCGAGGATGATAATTTCGCAAATCATTATGGCGTCGATTTAAGCAGCCTGATGCGCGCCGCCACGCAATTATTGAAGAGCGGACAGATTCAAACCGGCGGCAGCACGATCACCATGCAGGTGGCGAAGAACTACTTCCTTACCAGCGAGCGCAGCTTTTCGCGCAAGATCAGCGAGATCTTGCTCGCCCTGCAAATCGAGCGCGAGCTGAGCAAAGACGAAATTCTCGAGTTGTACGTCAATAAAATCTATTTGGGTAATCGCGCCTACGGCATCGAGGCAGCGGCGCAAGTGTATTACGGCAAATCCATCCGTGATGTCAGCCTCGCGCAGATGGCGATGATCGCTGGCTTGCCCAAGGCCCCCTCGCGCTTCAATCCACTCGTCAACCCGACTCGCAGCAAAGAGCGCCGCGACTGGATTCTCGGGCGCATGTACAAGCTCGGCAAGATCGACGAGGCGCGCTATCAAGCCGCGCTGAACGAACCGATCAACGCCAGCTACCATGTGCCAACACCAGAACTTGTCGCGCCGTATGTCGCCGAGATGGCGCGAGCCGAGATGGTCGGCCGCTATGGCAGCGAGGCCTACACCGAAGGCTTCCATGTCACCACTACGGTACCCAGTCAGCTGCAGGAAGCGGCCAATGTCGCGGTGCGCCAAGGTCTACTCAGCTACGACCAACGCCATGGCTACCGAGGGCCGGAAACGCGCCTACCGGGAATGACCAAGGAAACCTGGCAGCTGGAGCTGGCCAAGAGCAAATACATTGGCGGCCTTGAGCCAGCAATCGTCACCCAAGTTGAGAAGAGCGGCATTCTGGTCCTGACTCGCAGCGGACAAGAGGAAACGGTCACGTGGGAGAGTATGAAATGGGCGCGCCCATTCCTTAACACCAACAGCCTCGGGCCGCGGCCGCAACAGCCAGCGGATGTGGTGCAGATCGGAGATCTGATCCGCGTGCAGCGCCAGGATGGCGGTACCCTGCTATTCAGCCAGATACCTGCAGCACAAAGCGCGCTGGTCTCCCTCGACCCGCAGAACGGAGCCATTCGCGCGCTGGTTGGCGGCTTCTCCTTCGAACAGAGCAATTACAATCGCGCCGCGCAAGCCAAGCGCCAGCCAGGCTCCAGCTTCAAGCCCTTCATCTATAGCGCCGCGCTGGATCGTGGCTACACCGCCGCCACCCTGGTGAACGATGCGCCCATCGTGTTCGTCGACGAGTATCTGGATCAGGTCTGGCGCCCAAAGAATGACAACAACACATTCCTCGGCCCGATCCGGTTGCGCGAGGCGCTCTACAAGTCGCGCAACCTGGTTTCCATCCGTTTGTTGCAAGCGATCGGCATCGAATATGCGCTGAATTACGTCAGCCATTTCGGCTTCAACAAGCAGGAATTGCCGCGCAACTTGTCTCTGGCCTTAGGCACCGCGAACCTGACGCCATTGGAGATTGCCGGCGGTTGGAGTGCGTTCGCCAATGGCGGCTACAAGGTCCAGCCTTATTTGGTCGATCGCATCAGCAACCGCAACGGCGACTCGCTGTTTATTGCCAACCCGCCCAGCGTACCTAATGAGGCACTCACCACCAGCCAGCCCATGACCCCGCAAACGGTCGTCACTCCGCAACCGGTGGCGACGACGGACAGCACCAGCCCGCAGCCAGCCGTGGCCGAACGCATTCTCGATGCGCGCACCGCTTACATCATGACCAGCATGCTCCAGGATGTGATCAAGCGCGGCACCGGCCGCCGGGCTATGGCCATGGGCCGTGCCGATCTGGCCGGCAAAACCGGCACCACCAATGAATCCAAAGACAGCTGGTTCTCCGGCTACAACGCGGACTACCTCACCACCGTATGGGTCGGCTTCGATCAGCCAGAAAGCCTCGGACGCCACGAGTTTGGTGGCACCATCGCCCTGCCGATTTGGATGACCTATATGAGCGCGGCCCTCAAGGACAAACCCGAGCACCCGCCGAGCGAGCCGGACGGCCTGCTGACCTTGCGCGTCGATCCACTCAGCGGACGGGCGGCAACCCCGGGAACGCCGAATGCTTACTTCGAGCTGTTCAAGAGCGAAGACTCGCCACCGCCGATGAGCGAACTCGATCCAGGCGTTGGCGTGCCGGGCAGCCCTCTGCCGGCAGACGAGGCAGCTCCAATCGATCTGTTCTGACCGCGCGGAATCGTCGCCAATAAAAAAGCCCAGCATTCGCGGGGCTTTTTTATTGATCAGCTCAACAGCTTAACCCTTGAACACATCGTCCACCGAGCTCAACGGATAGTGCGCAGGGTACGGCAACGTCGCCACGCCACTTTCGATAGCGGCTTTGGCGACCGCATCGCACACCACGTTGATCAAGCGAACATCCATCGGTTTAGGGATGATGTATTCGCGACCAAACTCCAACTTAATGCCACCGTAGGCATCGCAAACCTCCTGCGGTACCGGCTGCTTGGCCAGGTCACGCAGCGCCAGGGCGGCGGCGATTTTCATCTCCTCATTGATACGCGTCGCACGCACATCCAGCGCGCCGCGGAAGATGAAGGGGAAGCCCAGCACGTTGTTGACCTGGTTCGGGTAATCCGAACGGCCGGTGGCCATGATCACGTCGCTGCGGGTTGCACGAGCCAGCTCCGGCTTGATTTCCGGGTCCGGGTTCGAGCAGGCGAAGACGATCGGATCGGCCGCCATGCGCTGCAGGTTCTCGGCGCTCAGCAGGTTGGCCCCGGACAGGCCGACGAATACGTCGGCACCGTCGAGCGCATCGGCCAGGGTGCGCTTGTCGGTTTCGTGGGCGAACACCGCCTTGTACTGATTGAGATCGTCGCGGCCGGCGTGGATTACGCCCTTGCGGTCGACCATAAAGATGTTTTCGATGCTCGCGCCCATGCTGACCAGCAACTTCATGCAGGAGATCGCTGCGGCGCCAGCGCCCAGGCAAACCACCTTGGCATCGGCCAGCGGCTTGCCGACGATTTCCAGCGCATTGAGCATGCCGGCCGCAGTAACGATCGCCGTACCGTGCTGGTCATCGTGGAACACCGGGATATCGCACTGCTCAATCAGCGCACGCTCAATCTCGAAGCACTCCGGCGCCTTGATGTCTTCCAGATTGATGCCACCGAAGGTAATGGAGATGCGCTTGACCGTATCGATGAACGCTTGCGGGCTCTCGGCGTCGACTTCGATATCGAACACGTCGACACCGGCGAAACGCTTGAACAGCACGCCCTTGCCTTCCATAACTGGCTTGGAGGCCAGCGGGCCGAGATTGCCGAGACCAAGAATCGCAGTGCCATCGGAAATCACTGCAACCAGATTACCCTTGCCCGTGTACTTGAAGGCCAGCTCGGGGTCGCGAGCAATTTCACGTACCGGTTCAGCCACACCCGGGCTATAGGCCAGCGACAGATCACGGGCAGTGGCGGTGGGTTTGGTCAGCTCGACGCTCAGCTTCCCCGGGCGCGGGTGAGCGTGATAGTCGAGAGCGGCAGTTTTCAGATCAGACATAATGGCAATCCCGCTTTTTTGTGCTGTTGAAACAAACAGGCGGCCGAGCATACGCAAGATGCCAGAGGCCGACAAGACAGATCAGGCCGCCAAGTCAATAGCCCTAACGAACCACTTTAAGCCAGTCACCCGGGCGTAGTTCGCCGCTCGGATAGAGATGGTTAAGCAGACGCAAAGTGACTTCTGCGTCTTTTGGCAGCGGACTGCTTTTCGCCAGATCCGCCAGGGTTTTGCCGCCCCCAGCCTTGACCAGATGCAACCGCATCGGCTGCGCGAGTTTTTGCTCATCCGCGCGCAGCGAGCGGAAGCTCTTGATGGTCTGCAGGAAGTGCGCGTCCTCACTTTCCAGCGACGCACCACTCTTCACCGCAGCAACGAACAAGAAGGCGTGCCGATCCTTGAAAATCACCGCAACCCGTCTCGCCGGCTGGCCGGCGAGCACCCCGGTGTAGCCCTGCAAACCGTTTTGCTGCAAGGCCTCGGGCTGGGCAAGTTGACGACCACCCAACCGCGCACGCAAGAACGCCTCGGGAGTCTGCGCCGCGCGATCCAGGGTCATGGCGAGCAGCGCCTGACGGTCGGCGCTCTGGCCGACCAACGTATCGGGGCGATTGTCCATCGACCAACCTGGCGGAACGCTGAGAGTAAAGCCCAGATCGGCGTGGTAGAAATTTTGCCCGCGGCGTATGCCGGTCGATTGCGAATCGCCGAAAGGCAGTCCCTCCAGGCGCTGAAGGAAGACCTCACGATTGGTTTCCTGCCGGCCGCCCGCCAACGCCCGGGCCGGGCCGACGACTTGCTGCAAGCGCCGGTCGTTATCCGGATGGGTGTCGAACACGCCGTGATAGCCGCCAGTCGGCTGCGTCTCGCCACGCTTGGCGGCTTGATCGCGAGCGAAATCCTCCTGGCTCTTGAGGACCTTGACCACTTCGACCATCGCCTGCGGGTCATAGCCACTGCGCGCCAGATATTGCGCACCCAAACCATCAGCCTGCAGCTCCATGTCACGGCCATAACCGCGCACCATGGCAGTCCCCAGTACATTGGTCAGATCGCCCGCCGCGCCGACGCCGGTGCCGATCGCCACGGCCTGACCAAGGACATTCCAGGCCATCGACTGACTCTGCTGCTGCACGCTATGGCGCGCCGTGACATGCCCCACTTCATGGCCGAGCACTGCCGCCAATTCCGCCTCGGAGCTGAGATAGGCGAGCAAGCCGCGGTGGATATAGATGTAGCCACCGGGCAACGCGAAGGCATTGATGTCAGCGTCATCGACCACCGTGAACACATAGTTGAGATTGCTGCGGTGGCTATGCTTGGCGACCCGCTCGCCGACCTGCTGCACGTAGGCTTGCAGCTTGGCGTCTTCATAGCGCGGGTATTGCTTGACGATGTCCTGATTGGCGCGCGCGCCCAGATCCAGTTCCTGTTGCTCGCTCATCATCACGAAATTGCTTTCCCCGGTGGCGGGGTTGGTGGCGCAGCCCGCAAGGCCAACAACCGCCAGCAGCAACAGGGACATCACAGATAGCTTCACGGCAATACCTCCAGCATCGCACCATCAGTCAACGGCAGCATCCAGCGTGCCTGTTTCGGTTTTACGCCGCCCTTTCGGCTGCGGTCAATCACCCAACCCCGCGCCTCGACACGCCGTCCGGCAAGCGCCTGCAGCGCGCGAGCATCGAAGCGATCAAGGAATTTCGGTGCCACATGCAGGACCAGCGGGCCGTCCATTTCCAGCCAGATCCCACCGTGATTGCGCTCGACGCGCTGCACCCGCGCCTGGACCAACGCGAACCCCGCCTGTTCGAGCTGCTGCGGACTGCGCAGCGGCGCTTGCCGCCAGATCCCCCGCTCAGCCTGTCGCCCCTGCGCCTCGGCTTCCCGCAGACAGGCGACCAGCGCGACATTCGGCGCCACGGCGACTTGGTAAGCCAGCCCGGCCTCAAGCAACGCGGCCTCGAAATTGCGCCCGCGCGCATCGTAGGCATGCGCCAGGGTGCGCCCGTAATGATCGCGCGGCTGCTCGCCGACGCGCAGGCTAACGCGCTGCTGATTGCCGTCTACCAGCGCCTGCAGCTGCCGACGCGCCGCCTCGGCGAAAGGCTCGGTGGTGCGTCCGTGATGCGCCAGCTCGGGGGCATTCACTCCGATCAGGCGCACGCTGCGCCCATCGCTGAGCTTCAGCGTGTCGCCATCGACCACTCGCTGAACCGCGAAGCTGGGCAGCTCACCCGGCAGCGGGCAGGCCGCCCAGGACGACGACCACAGAACGATAGAAACAAAAAAGGCGCCCACTAGGGACGCCTTTTTCAACAGCACGGGAAAACCCATCGGGCCTTCTCGGCTTATTCGGCTTACTTAGCGCCGAAGGCGCCGAAACGCTGCTTGAAGCGGTCAACACGGCCACCGGTGTCGAGCATCTTCTGCTTGCCGGTGTAGAACGGGTGGCACTCGGAGCAGACGTCGAGGCTCAGGCTCTTGCCCAGGGTGGAGCGGGTCTTGATCACGTTACCGCAGCTGCAGGTAGCTTCGATCGCGACGTAATTCGGATGAATATCGGCTTTCATGGTGCATTCCTCAGGACTGGCATGCCGCCACTCGACACCATTGTCGGGTACCGCACGCAATTAGGCGGCGGATAATACCAGAGCATTGCCGCGACGCAAGCCGGGCACTGCGCCGGTCGTCGCGTTCGGCCATGCTAAGATCGCGCGTCCCTTCTGGAGTCACCGCGTGCCCGACGCTAATCCGCGCGAGCTCATTCTACGCCTCGCCCTGCCCTCGCCGCTGCGCCGGCTGTTCGACTACCGTGCGCCGCCCGGCATCTCGCGCGGCCAACTGCAGCCGGGGATGCGCCTGCGCGTGCCGTTTGGCCGCCGCGAAATGATCGGCATCCTGATCGAGCTCGACGAGCGCAGCGACGTACCCGCCGCCAAGCTCAAGCCAGCCTTGCAATTGCTCGATGCGCGCGCGCCGCTGCCGCCGGCGCTGTTCAAGCTGTGCCTGTGGACCGCGCAGTATTACCAGCACAGCCTCGGCGATACTTTGAGCTGGGCGCTGCCGGTGCTGCTGCGTCAGGGTGAACCGGCCGAGGCCCGCCAGGAACGCTTCTGGCATGTCAGCGACGGCGCCCAGCTCGACGATCCACGCCTGAGCCGTGCGCCGCGCCAGCGCCAGGCGCTGGCGACCATCGCGCAACATCCGCATGGCGTGCCCCATCAGTTACTCAGCCAGCTGCAGCTCAACCGCGACAGCCTGCAATTGCTGCATGAAAAAGGCCTGCTGCGCGTCGAGGTGCGCCGGCATGCGCGCAGCGAGCCACCGACGCACTGGCTGGCGCAGCCGGAACTGCCGCTGAACCCCGAGCAAGCCAGCGCCGCCACGGCGATCCGCGCCAGCTTCGGCCGCTTCAACGCCTTCCTGCTCGCCGGAGTGACCGGCAGCGGCAAGACCGAGGTGTACCTGCAGCTGATCCGCGAAACCCTGGAAGCCGGCAAGCAGGCGCTGGTGTTGATTCCGGAAATCAACCTCGGCCCGCAGACCCTGGCGCGCTTCGAGAAGCGCTTCAATGCGCGCATCGCCCTGCTGCATTCCAACGTCAACGACCGCGAGCGCCTGGATGCCTGGCTCGCCGCGCGCGACGGCGAGGCCGATATCATCATCGGCACCCGCTCGGCGCTGTTCACCCCGATGTGCAATCCGGGGCTGATCATCGTCGACGAGGAACACGACGCTTCCTATAAACAGCAGGAAGGCCTGCGCTACCACGCCCGCGATCTGGCCTTGGTGCGCGCGCGGCAGGACAACGTGCCGATCGTCCTCGGCTCGGCGACCCCCTCGCTGGAAAGCCTGCACAACGCTCACGCCGGACGCTATGCGCTGCTCAAGCTGACCCAGCGTGCCGGCGGCGCCCAGCAACCGCGCTTCCTGCGTCTGGACGTGAAAAGCCGGCCGCTCGACTCGGGCATGTCGCCGCCCCTGCAGCAAGCAATCGCCCAGACCCTCGAGGCCGGGCAGCAAGTGCTGGTGTTCCTCAACCGGCGCGGCTTCGCACCGACCTTGTTGTGTCACGACTGCGGCTGGCTGTCCGGCTGCCCGCGCTGCGATGCGCGGATGACCGTGCACCAGCGCAGCAACGAACTGCGCTGCCATCACTGCGGTTACGCCGAGCGGCGGCCGCACAGCTGCCCGCAGTGCAACAAACTCGATCTGCGCCCGGTAGGCGCCGGCACCGAGCGCGCCGAAGAGCGCCTGGAAATCCTTTTCCCGAACGTCCCGGTGTTGCGTGTCGACCGCGACAGCACCTCACGCAAGGATGCGATGAACCAATTGTTCGCCACCATCCAGCGCGGTGAGCCGTGCATCCTGATCGGCACGCAGATGCTCGCCAAGGGTCACCATTTCCCGCGGGTGACGCTGGTGGCGATCCTCGATGCCGATGGCGGCCTGTTCTCCGCCGACTTCCGCGCCAGCGAGCGCATGGCGCAGTTGATCGTCCAGGTCGCCGGACGGGCTGGGCGCGCCGAAGAGCCCGGCAAGGTGATCATCCAGACCCACTTGGCCGACCATCCGTTACTCGTGCAGCTCACCGAGCAGGGCTATTTCGCCTTCGCCGAGCAAGCCCTGGCCGAGCGCCGCTCCGCCGGCCTGCCGCCGTTCGCCCACCTCGCCCTGCTGCGCGCCGAAGCACACAAGCCCGGGCAGGCCGAGAGCTTTCTCGACGAAGCGTGCGGCCTCGCCGAACAATTGCTCAACCAATTGCGGCTCAGCGGCATCGAACTGCTTGGTCCGGTGCCGGCGCCGATGGAGCGCCGCGCCGGGCGCTACCGCGCGCAACTGCTGCTGCAGGCCAATGCCCGCGCGCCGCTACACCGTCTGCTGGCCAGTTGGCTGCTGACCTTGGAGCAACTGCCCAGCGGTCGCTCGGTGCGCTGGTCGCTGGATGTCGACCCGATCGACCTGTTCTAAGCTCTCAACCTTCCGGCGGCGCGCTGCCACAGCGGTTGGCAAGCCTGGGATGGCCACGGATAATGCGCAGTTTTCCACCAGCTCCACAGCGCCCTGCGCTGTCAGCGGCCGAAAGGGCAGACCATGAAAGACACGATTCGCCAGCTGATTCAGCAAGCCCTCACCCGTCTCGTCGATGACGGCGTACTGCCGCCCGGCCTCACGCCGACCATCCAGGTGGAGAACACCAAGGACAAGACCCACGGCGATTTCGCCAGCAACATCGCCATGATGCTGGCCAAGCCGGCCGGCGCCAAACCGCGCGAGTTGGCCGAGAAACTGATCGCCGCACTGCCGCAGGACGCGCAGATCAGCAAAGTGGAAATCGCCGGCCCGGGCTTTCTCAACTTCTATCAGGACACCAGTGCGCTGGCCGCGCGCCTCGACGCCGCCCTCGCCGACGCCCAGCTGAACGTGCGCAAGGCCGGCGCCGTGCAGCGCGTGGTGGTCGACCTGTCCGCGCCGAACCTGGCCAAGGAGATGCACGTCGGCCACCTGCGCTCGACCATCATCGGCGACGGCGTGGCACGGGTCCTGGAGTTCCTCGGCGACACGGTGATCCGCCAGAACCACGTCGGCGACTGGGGTACCCAGTTCGGCATGTTGCTGGCCTACATGCAGGAACAGCCGGTCGGCAACGATGCCGAACTGGCCGACCTGGAAGGCTTCTACCGCGCGGCGAAAAAGCGCTTCGACGAGTCGCCCGAATTCGCCGACCGCGCCCGCGCGCTGGTGGTGCAGCTGCAGGCCGGCGATACCGAATGCCTGCGCCTGTGGCACCGCTTCAACGACATTTCCCTGAGCCACTGCCAGACGCTGTACGACCGCCTCGGCGTCAAGCTGAGCATGGCCGACGTCAAGGGCGAAAGCGCCTATAACGACGACCTGCCCCAGGTCATCGCCGACCTGCAGGCCAAGGGCCTGCTCAGCGAGAGCGACGGCGCCCAGTGCGTGTTCATGGACGAGTTCAAGAACGCCGAAGGCAACCCGCTGCCACTGATCGTGCAGAAGGCTGGCGGCGGCTACCTATACGCCACCACCGACCTGGCCGCCCTGCGCTACCGTGCCAACGTGCTGCACGCCGGCCGCGCGCTGTACTTCGTCGACCAGCGCCAGGCCCTGCACTTCCAGATGGTCTTCGCCGCCGCGCGCCTGGCCGGCTTCGTCCCCGCCACCATGCAACTGGAACACATGGGCTTCGGCACCATGAACGGCGCCGATGGCCGTCCGTTCAAGACCCGCGACGGCGGCACGGTGAAGCTCATCGAGCTGCTCGATGAGGCTGAAGAGCGCGCCTACACGCTGGTCAAGGGCAAGAATCCCGAGTTCGACGACACCGAGCTGCGGCAGATCGCCCGCGCGGTCGGCATCGCCTCAGTGAAGTACGCCGACCTGTCCAAGCACCGCACCAGCGACTACAGCTTCAACTTCGAGCAGATGCTCAGCTTCGAGGGCAACACCGCACCCTACCTGCTCTATGCCTACACCCGGGTGGCCAGCGTGTTCCGCAAGCTGGGTAAGGAGTTTAGCGAGGCCGATGGCCAACTGGTCCTCGAAGCCGAGCAGGAAGTCGCCCTCGGCGCGCGCCTGGCGCAGTTCGGCGAAGTGCTTAACGGCGTCGCCGACAAGGGCGTGCCGCACCTGCTGTGCGCCTATTTGTACGACTTGGCCGGACTGTTCTCGAGCTTCTACGAACACTGCCCGATCCTGGCCGCCGAGACCCCGGCGCAACAGCAGAGCCGCTTGCGCCTCGCCGCGCTGACCGGTCGCACCCTCCAGCAAGGCCTGCAGCTGCTCGGCCTGAACACCTTGGAACGCATGTAACGGACTATGGCAACGAAAAAGAAAGCGGCTCCCAAGCGCGGCGCCAGCCGCTATCAGGCTTCTGCAAAGAAATCCGTCCCGGGCTGGGTGTGGCTGGCCTGCGGACTGGCGATCGGCGCGTTCCTGGTGTTGCTGACCAAGCTCGAACCGGGTCGCGACGACATCCAGCGCAGCAAACCGGAAACCGCGCAGTCCGGCAGCGCCAAGCAGCCGGGAAAATCGCCCAGCGCCACGCCGAGCGTCACGCCGCCCGCCCAGGTGAAGCCGAAATACGACTTCTATACCTTGCTGCCGGAGTCCGAAGTGATCGTGCCGCCGGACGCGGTGCCCGAGCAGACTCCGCCGCCGCCCACACCACAGGAACTGGCCAAGGCCGATGCAGCGCGCGCCGAAGCCGCGCTCAAAGGCGAAACGCCGCCGCCCCTGCCCGTCGCGGTCAAGGCCGCCAGCACGCAGTTCTTCCTGCAGGCCGGCTCGTTCCGCAAGCAGCCGGATGCCGAGAAGGTCCGCGCGCAGATCGCCCTGCTGGGCCAAAGCGTGCAACTGGAATCGGGCATGGTGCGCGACGAGACCTGGTACCGCGTGCTGGTCGGCCCGTTCAGCAACCGCGAGCAGCTCACCAAGGCGCAGAAGCAGTTGGCCGGGAGCGGCTTCAGCAATCTGCTGCTGCAACAGCGGCAGGCGCGCTGACGGCGTAGGTTGGCGCCGGGGTAGGTTGGTGCTGAGCGCAGCGATGCCCAACGAGCGATACCAACCCTACCCCAACTCGTCACCCAAACCGCCCGTTGGGCATCGGTGCTGCGCACCTCAGCCCAACCTACGTTACAGCCGCACGACTAAGCGGCCGGTTGAAATGCCGGAAAAACTCCCCCATATGGTTCTTCATTAGGGCATTTCGCCCCGTAGCGTGGAGATCCACCTCTTGACCACCATCGTTTCAGTCCGCCGCCAAGGCAAAGTCGTCATGGGCGGCGACGGCCAAGTTTCCCTCGGCAACACCGTGATGAAAGGCAACGCCAAGAAAGTCCGGCGCCTCTACCACGGCCAGGTAATCGCCGGCTTCGCTGGCGCCACCGCGGATGCCTTCACGCTGTTCGAGCGCTTTGAAGGTCAGCTGGAGAAACACCAGGGCCACCTGGTGCGTGCCGCCGTCGAGTTGGCCAAAGAGTGGCGCACCGATCGCTCGCTGAGTCGCCTGGAAGCCATGCTGGCGGTCGCCAACAAGGACGCCTCACTGATCATCACCGGCAACGGCGATGTGGTCGAACCCGAAGACGGCCTGATCGCCATGGGTTCCGGCGGCCCCTACGCTCAAGCCGCGGCCCGCGCACTACTGATGCACACCGAGTTGTCGGCCCGCGAGATCGCCGAAACCGCGCTGAACATCGCCGGCAGCATCTGCGTATTCACCAACCAGAACCTGACACTCGAGGAGCTGGACTACGCCGAATAAGGCGTCATCCAGCTTGCTCCGGCGGTCGAGCGCAGTGCTCGCCGCCCCACCTCCTTAACGAGCCAGCCCCATGCCCATGACCCCCCGTGAAATCGTCCACGAACTCAACCGCCATATCATCGGCCAGGACGACGCCAAGCGCGCCGTGGCGATCGCCCTGCGCAACCGCTGGCGGCGCATGCAATTGCCGGCCGAATTGCGCCAGGAAGTGACACCGAAGAACATCCTGATGATCGGCCCGACCGGGGTCGGCAAAACTGAGATCGCCCGGCGCCTGGCCAAACTGGCCAATGCGCCGTTCCTCAAGGTCGAGGCGACCAAGTTCACCGAGGTCGGCTATGTCGGCCGCGATGTCGAGTCGATCATCCGCGACCTTGCCGACGCGGCGATCAAGCTGCTGCGCGAACAGGAAATCGTCCGCGTCCGCCATCGCGCCGAGGACGCCGCCGAGGAACGCATTCTCGATGCGCTGCTGCCGCCGGCGCGCAGCTTCGGCGAGGAAGCCGCGCAGCCCAGCGACTCCAACACCCGCCAGCTGTTCCGCAAACGCCTGCGCGAGGGCCAGCTGGACGACAAGGAAATCGAGATCGAAGTCGCCGAGAGCCCGGCCGGCGTCGAGATCATGGCCCCGCCGGGCATGGAAGAGATGACCAACCAGCTGCAGAACCTGTTCGCCAACATGGGCAAGGGCAAGAAGAAGAACCGCAAGCTGAAGATCGCCGACGCGCTGAAACTGGTGCGCGACGAAGAGGCCGCACGCCTGGTCAACGAGGAAGAGCTCAAGGCCCGCGCACTGGAGGCCGTGGAGCAACATGGCATCGTGTTCATCGATGAGATCGACAAGGTCGCCAAGCGCGGCAATGTCGGCGGTGCCGATGTGTCCCGCGAGGGCGTACAGCGCGACCTGCTGCCGCTGATCGAAGGCTGCACGGTGAACACCAAGCTGGGCATGGTCAAAACCGACCATATCCTGTTCATCGCCTCGGGCGCGTTCCACCTTAGCAAGCCGAGCGATCTGGTCCCGGAGCTGCAGGGCCGCCTGCCGATCCGCGTCGAGCTCAAGGCGCTGTCGCCGCAGGACTTCGAGCGCATTCTCACCGAGCCGCACGCCTCGCTGACCGAGCAGTACAGCGCTCTGCTGCAGACCGAGGGGTTGACCATCGAGTTCGCCGAGGACGCCATCAAGCGCATCGCCGAGATCGCCTGGCAGGTCAACGAGAAGACCGAGAACATCGGCGCACGGCGTCTGCATACGCTGCTCGAACGGCTGCTCGAAGAGGTCTCGTTCAGCGCCGGCGACCTGGCCGCACAGCACGACGACAAGCCGATCCGCATCGACGCCGCCTACGTCAACAACCACCTCGGCGAGTTGGCCAAGGACGAGGACCTGTCGCGCTATATTCTCTAAGAACCTGTCTCGGATCTGCTGCGCGTCGGAAAAGCTGCGTTGAAAACGGCTTCGGAATGCTCATTTACAACTTGTAAACTCCGCTTCCTCAGCCGTTTTCGCCTGGTTTTTCTCTAGCTCGCGAGATCCGAAACAGGTTCTAAGTAACGGCGCGAGCCTGCTTGCTGGCGTGCGCGCCGGCAAGCTCACTTCCACGTCAGGCCGGAGCCACCCACGATGCGCATCCCCAGCGCCATCAAACTGCACAAGACCTCGAAAACCCTGGAGCTGGAATATGCCCCAGGCGAGTGCTACATCCTGCCCGCCGAGTTTCTCCGCGTGCACTCGCCGTCGGCCGAGGTGCAGGGCCATGGCCGGCCGATTCTGCAGTACGGCAAGCTGGGCGTTGGTTTGAGTAAGATCGAGCCTGCCGGGCAGTACGCACTAAAACTGTGCTTCGACGACGGGCATGACAGCGGACTGTTCACCTGGGATTACCTCGAGCAACTGGCGCAACGCCAGGATCAGCTGTGGGCCGATTACCTGGCTGAACTGGCCAAGGCCGGCAAGTCCCGCGACCCCTCCGAATCCGTCGTCAAACTGATGCTCTAACTCGCCGGTTAGGGCGCGCTTTCTAAATCCCCTCGACATACTCCGCTCGCGTATGACCGGCCGTACGCCCGGCTTGCGCAAAATCACGTCTCGGGTTACCAAGGTTCTGGCAGGTTCCGTGCATTTGCTCAGGCGAATGCAGAGCATGACGCGGAGTTCTCTCCGCCCCCGGTAACCCGAGCAGTACCTGGCCCGCGCTTTGTGTCCGCGCGCACAGACGCCCCGCCGGTACTTGTTTCAGGACAATGGAGCGTCGTAGATGAGCAACAAGAGCAACGAGGATTTGCAGCGCCAAGCCTCCGAAAGCACCCTGGGTCTGAACCCGGTGGTCGGCTTGCGCAGCAAGGACATTCTGACATCTGCCCGTATGGTGTTGGCCCAGGCCATCAAGCAACCTTTCCATAGCGCCAAGCATGTGGCGCAGTTCGGCCTGCAACTGAAGAACGTCCTGCTCGGTCAATCCGACTTGCAACCGTCGGACGGCGACCGCCGCTTCGCCGATCCGGCCTGGAGCCAGAATCCGCTGTATCGCCGCTATCTACAGACCTACCTGGCCTGGCGCAAAGAACTGCATGCCTGGATCGAGGAGAGCAACCTCGACGAGCAGGATGTCCGCCGCGGCCACTTCGTTCTCGATCTGCTCACCGAGGCGATGTCGCCCAGCAACAGCATGGCCAACCCGGCGGCGATCAAACGCTTCTTCGAAACCGGCGGCAAGAGCCTGCTCGACGGCCTCGGCCATCTGGCCAAAGACCTGGTGAACAATGGCGGGATGCCCAGCCAGGTGAACATGGATGCCTTCGAAGTCGGCAAGAACCTCGCGCTGACCGAGGGCGCGGTGGTGTTCCGCAACGACCTGATCGAGCTGATCCAGTATCAGCCGAGCACCGAGCAGGTCCACTCACGGCCGCTGCTGGTGGTGCCGCCGCAGATCAACAAGTTCTACGTCTTCGACCTGTCCCAGGAGAAGAGCCTGGCGCGCTTCAACCTGCGCAACGGCGTGCAGACCTTCATCATCAGCTGGCGCAACCCGACCAAGGCGCAACGCGAGTGGGGCCTGTCGACCTATATCGAGGCGCTCAAGGAAACCATCGACGTAGTGCTGGCGATCACCGGCAGCCCCGATCTCAATCTGCTCGGCGCCTGCTCCGGCGGCATCACCTGCGCCGCGCTGCTTGGCCATTACGCGGCCACTGGCGAAAACAAAGTGAATGCCGTGACTCTGCTGGTCAGCGTGCTCGACACCCAGCTGGACACTCAGGTCGCGCTGTTCGTCAACGAGCAGACCCTCGAAGCCGCCAAGCGCCACTCCTACCAAGCCGGCGTGCTGGAAGGCAAGGACATGGCTAAGGTGTTCGCCTGGATGCGCCCCAACGACTTGATCTGGAACTACTGGGTCAACAACTACCTGCTCGGCAATGAGCCACCGGTGTTCGACATCCTCTATTGGAACAACGACACCACGCGCCTACCGGCGACCTTCCATGGCGATCTGATCGAGCTGTTCAAGACCAACCCGCTGACGCGGCCCAACGCCCTGGAAGTCTGCGGCACGCCGATCGATCTCCAGCAGGTCAAGTGCGACATCTACTGTCTGGCCGGGATCAACGACCACATCACCCCGTGGGAGTCCTGCTACCGCTCGGCGCGGCTGTTTGGTGGCAATATCGAATTCGTGCTCTCCAACAGCGGGCACATCCAGAGCATCCTCAACCCGCCGGGCAATCCCAAGGGCCGCTTCATGACCGGTAACGGCACGATGCCTCACGATCCCAAGGCCTGGATGGCCGACTCGACCAAGCAACCGGACTCCTGGTGGCTGCACTGGCAGGCCTGGATGGCCGAGCGCTCCGGCGAGTTGCAAGCGGCGCCGGGCTTCCTCGGCAACAAATCCTTCCCGGCTGGCGAAGCCGCGCCTGGTACCTACGTGCATGAACGATGAAAACTGAAACCCCAGCAGTGGCGACGGATAGCGCCACTTACTCAGGCGAGCTTGCCGACACCACACCCGCGCCGCTGAAAAAACAGGCCGCGCGGCGCACCACTACGCCCGGCACCGCTCACGGTGCCGCTGTCGCCAAGCCTTCGCCGGGGGCCTCCAACATGCCGCAACCGTTTGTCTTCCGAACCATCGAGCTCGACGGCCTGAGCATCCGCACCGCGGTGCGCCCGGGCAAGCCACATCTGACGCCGCTGCTGATCTTCAACGGGATCGGCGCCAACCTGGAACTGGTGTTTCCGTTCGTGCAGGCGCTCGATCCGGATCTCGAAGTGATTGCCTTCGACGTGCCGGGGGTCGGCGGTTCGTCGACCCCCGGTACGCCCTATCGCTTTCCGGGCCTGGCCAAGCTGGCGGCGCGCATGCTCGATTATCTGGATATCGGCCAGGTCAGTGCGATCGGCGTGTCCTGGGGCGGCGCGCTGGCCCAGCAATTCGCCCATGACTATCCCGAGCGCTGCAAGAAACTGGTGCTCGCCGCCACCTCGGCCGGCGCGGTGATGGTGCCGGGCAAGCCGCGGGTGCTCTGGCGCATGGCCAGCCCACGGCGTTACATCCAGCCCTCGTATGGTGTACGCATCGCCGCCGACATCTATGGCGGCGCCTTCCGCCGTGACAGCGGCCTGGCGCTGGCGCATGCCAGCAAGGTGCGCTCCTCCGGCAAGCTCGGTTATTACTGGCAGCTGTTTGCCGGCTTTGGCTGGACGAGCATCCATTGGTTGCATCGCATCCAGCAACCGACCCTGGTGCTGGCCGGCGATGACGATCCGCTGATTCCCCTGATCAACATGCGCCTGCTCGCCTGGCGGATTCCCAACGCCGAGCTGCATGTGATCGACGACGGCCATTTGTTCCTCATCACCCGTGCCGAGGCCGTGGCACCGATCATCATGAAATTCCTCCAGGAAGAGCGCCAACGGGCGGTCATGCACCCGCAACCGGCAGCACTGCGCAGCCACTGAACGCCGACGCACGGCGGCGGTGCATGCATTCGAACCTTGACCCATCGCGAGGCCTCATGTAACTCCTGTATCCCTCGCGCGGCAGTCTGGAATGCACCTCCGGCGCGCATTGGTACAGGCCTTGCTGCTTGTCTCACTGACGTTGCCTTCTTCTGATCGCCCACGGAGTGTTGCTCTATGCGTGATAAATCAGCTGCGCCTTCCCTCCCTGTTTCTAGCCATTTCATGAACGCCCAAAACGCCGTTGTCGGCCTGCGCGGACGGGATCTGTTTTCCAGCATTCGCGGCATCACCGTGCACAGCCTCAAGCACCCCCGGCACAACGCCAAACACCTGTTCGCCCTGGGCAAACAATTCGGCCGCGTGCTGCTGGGCGATACGCCCTATAAGCCCAATCCGACCGACAGCCGTTTCGCCGACCCGACGTGGACGCTCAACCCGTTCTACCGACGCAGCCTGCAGGCTTATCTGGTCTGGCAGAAACAACTCAGCCAATGGATCGCGGAAAGCGAGATGAGCGCCGACGACCGTGCCCGTGCGCAGTTCCTCGCCAACTTGCTCGGCGACGCCCTGGCGCCGTCCAATACGCTGCTCAATCCGCTGGTGCTCAAAGAGCTGTTCAATAGTGCTGGCAGCAGCCTGTTCAAGGGCGCCCGGCACCTGTATGACGACCTCTTGCACAACCATGGTCTGCCCAGCCAGGTGAATAAAGAGGCCTTCGAGGTCGGCAAGAATCTCGCTACCACCGCCGGCTCAGTGGTGTTTCGCAATGAGTTGCTGGAGCTGATCCAGTACCGGCCACTGAGCGAAAAGCAGTACCTCAAGCCGCTGCTGATCGTGCCGCCGCAGATCAACAAGTTTTATATCTTCGACCTCAGCCCGGAGAAGAGCCTCGTCCAGTACGCGCTGAAGGGCGGCATCCAGACGTTCATCGTCAGCTGGCGAAATCCGGATGCGCGGCACCGTGAGTGGGGCCTGTCGAGCTATGTCCAGGCGCTGGAAGAAGCGCTCGATGTCTGCCGCTCGATCACCGGCAGCAAGGACGTGCACCTGATGGGCGCCTGCGCCGGCGGCCTGACCATGGCCGCCCTGCAAGGCCATCTGCAAGCCAAGCGGCAGCTGCGCAAAGTCGCCAGCGCGACCTACACCGTGAGCCTGCTGGACAGCCAGATCGACAGCCCGGCGATGCTGTTCGCCGACGAACAAACCCTCGAGTCGGCCAAGCGCCGCTCGTATCAGCAAGGCGTGCTGGACGGCCGCGACATGGCGCGGATTTTCGCCTGGATGCGTCCCAACGATTTGATCTGGAACTACTGGGTCAACAACTACCTGCTCGGCAAGCAGCCGCCGGCCTTCGACATCCTCTACTGGAACAACGACAACACGCGCCTACCGGCGGCCCTGCATGGCGATCTGCTGGACTTGTTCAAACACAATCCGCTGACCCGCGCCGGTGGCCTGGAGGTTTGCGGTACGCCGATCGACCTGCAGAAAGTCACCGTCGACAGCTTCAGCGTGGCCGGGATCAACGACCACATCACGCCGTGGGATACGGTCTACCGCTCGACGTTGCTGCTCGGTGGGAATCGACGCTTCATCCTTTCCAACAGCGGACACATCCAGAGCATCCTCAACCCGCCAGGCAACCCCAAGGCGAATTTCTATGAGAACAGCAAGCTCAGCTCCGACCCGCGCGCCTGGTACTACGATGCCCAACAACACCATGGCAGCTGGTGGAGCGAGTGGCTGGAATGGCTCCAGGCGCGCGCTGGTGCGCAACGCGAGACGCAGGTGAATATCGGCAACAGCCACTACCCGGCAATGGAGGCGGCGCCCGGCACCTACGTGCACGTGCGTTGACGTGCCACTGACTCTGGTCGGCGCGCCGCCGACCAGCAACCGTTCGGCGAATGCCGGCAACGAAAAGATCATGGAATGAAGACCCGCGACCGCATCCTCGATTGCGCCCTGCAGTTGTTCAACGAGCTCGGCGAACCCAACGTCTCTACTCTGGAAATTGCCAACGAGCTGGATATCAGCCCGGGCAATTTGTATTACCACTTCCATGGCAAGGAGCCGCTGATCCTCGAGCTGTTCGCGCGCTTTCAGGCAGAAATAACGCCACTCCTCGACCCGCCTACCGACATTCGTCTGGAGCCGGAAGATTACTGGCTGTTTCTGCACCTGATCGTCGAGCGCCTGGCGCTCTATCGCTTCCTGTTCCAGGACCTCTCCAACCTGGCCAGCCGCCTGCCCAAGCTGGAGCGCGGCATACGCCTCTGGCTCAACACCCTGAAGCGCGCGATTGCCGCCTTGCTAGGCCACCTGAAAGCCGAGCGGCAGCTGACCAGCGATACCCAGGCGCTGGGCCTGCTGGTCGAGCAGATCACCCTGACCCTGCTGTTTTCCCTGGATTACCAACGCATCATCGGCGGCGAAGGTGAAAGTCGGCTGGTGGTCTTCCAGGTGATGATGCTGGTCGCGCCGCACCTGACCCGAGGTTCACGCAATGCCGCCGAGCAGTTGGCGCAGCGCTATCTGCAGGTCTGAAACGCAAACGCCCGACACTAGGCCGGGCGTTCGTGGACCTGCAAAACTCAGGACGAGGTAGCGGGAGTCGCTGGCGTTACCGGCGCCGAAGGCGTCGTTGCAGCCGGAGCAGCACTCGGCGCGGCAGACGGTGCCGAGGCAGGTTTCGCCGCTGTCGCCGGTTTTGCAGCCGCAGGCTTGGCTGCGGGTTTAGCAGCTGGCTTGGCCGCCGCTTTCACTGCAGGCTTGGCGGCCGGTTTGCTCGCGGCTTTAGCGGCCGGTTTGGCGGCTGGCTTCGCTGCAGGTTTAGCTGCAGGTTTAGCTGCAGGTTTAGCTGCAGGTTTCGCCGCAACCTTGGCCGCTGGTTTGGCTGGCGCCTTGGCAGCAGGCTTGGCGACGGGTTTCGCTGCCGGCTTAGCGGCCGGTTTGCTGGCGGCCTTGGCCGCAGGTTTAGCAGCGGGTTTGGCAGCAACTTTGGTCGGTGCCTTAGTCGGAGCCTTGACCGAGTTGGCGGAAACCCCGGTGAGTTTTTCGATCTGTTTGGTCAAGGCTTCCACCTTGCCATGCAGGTCCTTGACCTCGTTACGGCTCGGAACGCCAAGGCGGGAGATGGCGCTGTTCAAACGTTTATCGAAAGCCTCTTCCAGCTCCTCCCATTTACCCAAGGCCAAATCGGCAACCTTGGACTTGGCCGACTTGGCTGAGGACTTCACTGCGCCGACCTGCTTGTCGACTTCGGTCTTGGCCAATTTCTCAGCCTTTTGGCCATCGGAAACCAGCGTATCGAACAGCTTATTGCCGTCCTTGCTGATCTTTGAATAGGCACCCAAGCCAGCCAACCAGATCTGCCGCGAGTACTTCTCGACCTCGCCAATCCAGGAGCTTCCTTTTTCGGATTTCTTTTTAGCCACCATCCCCGCTCTCCTTACTTAGTTTTGGTCACGCTCGCCAGCAACTCATTCAACACATCCAGCTTAGCAGACAGTGCTTCCACGTCCTGCCGGGACGGGATGCCGACACGATTGAGGGCGATGGCGACGCGATCATCGAAGGCCTTTTCGATTTTGTCGAAACGACTTTCCAGTTTGTCTTTCACGCTGATGACATTGCCCTTGACCTCATCGATCTGACTGTTGGCAGCCTCGACTTGTTCAGTCACCAGTTTCTTGCCCTGCTTCTCGACCGACTCGCCAGCCTTGACCAACTCTTTCAGATAATCCGCGCCTTCTTGCCCGGCCTTGGCATATGCCCCCAGACCCGCCAGCCAGATCTGCCGGCCGTAGTGCTTGATATCGGTCAGCACAGTGGATTGGCTGGCAATTTTTTCCACGTTCTTCTTAACAGCTACTTTCGACATGCTGCACCTCGCACAGGTGTTGAGGACACGCCCGCGGTAGCGGGCTTGAGTGCAAAGTAACGAAGAAAATTAGAATCCACATACTAGGGCCTGTTAACACTACTGACGCGAGCCGCGTTGCAGCGAGAAATGGCCCCCGGTTAGGCGCAGGACGCAGGCAATGGTCATTCCCTTGGCAAGTCCTGCAACGACAGCGGGGGCCATTTCCCGCGCAACCCTGCGGGACGGGCCTGCTTTTGCGCGAGGCTGCGTTTCTCGATGCTCATTTGGAATGCCAAACCTTGCATCTCGTGCCTTGCCTCGCGCAAAAAGAGGCTCCGGCACGGCCGTGTCAGTAGCGTTAACAGGCCCTAGGGCAACAGATCGTTTTTTTCCGGCGCCCGCGGCAAAAAACGTCGATGTCAGCGGGCGCTCAGGCGAGCTTCTCGTCGAGGGTGGTTTCGATTTCGCGCTTGATCGTCCCGCTCATAGCGGACAGCAGCAGCCCGAGTTTCAACTCGACGCGCACACGATCCTCGCCGACCTCGATGCTGCCGTCGGCACCGCTACGCTTGAACTCCAGGGTGTCACCGTTCCAGCGGTAGCTCACCTGATATTGCCTGGCCAGGCGCTCGGCCAATTGTTCGGCGCGTTCGCGAGCAGCCGCGCGGCCGAGGGAATGAGGACGTTCGATAGTGATGCGGGCCATAAGATGCTCCTAACCGCGGCCTGTGGTCGGCCGACTATATCAGGCTCGCCATCTGCGGCAGCTGGCCCGGCGGCCGCCAAGACAAAGCAGGTCGGCAGGATTAGAATGGCCGGCACTTTCTTCCGGTGGTAGCCCTATGAACGATCCACGCAAAGGCAGCGATGCCGAACCCAGTACCCATTTCGGTTACCAGAGCGTGCCGGAAAGCCAGAAGGCCGGAAAGGTCGCCGAGGTGTTCCACTCGGTCGCCGCCAAGTACGACTTGATGAACGATCTGATGTCCGCCGGCGTACACCGCCTGTGGAAGCGCTTCACCATCGAGCTGTCCGGTGTGCGCACCGGTAACCGGGTGCTCGACATCGCCGGCGGCACTGGCGATCTGGCTCGCCAGTTCTCGCGCCTGGTCGGCCCGACCGGCGAAGTGGTGCTGGCCGACATCAATGCTTCGATGCTCATGGTCGGCCGCGACAAGCTGCTCGACAGCGGCGTGTCGGGCAATGTCAGCTTCGTCCAGGCCGATGCCGAGAAGCTGCCCTTCCCCGACAACCATTTCGATTGCGTGACCATCGCCTTCGGCCTGCGCAACGTGACGCACAAAGACGACGCCCTGCGCTCCATGCTGCGCGTGCTCAAGCCGGGCGGTCGACTGCTGGTGTTGGAATTCTCCAAACCGAGCAGCAGCCTGCTGTCCAAGGCCTACGACGCGTACTCCTTCACCCTGCTGCCGCTGATGGGCAAGCTGATCACCAACGACTCGGAAAGCTACCGCTATCTGGCCGAATCGATCCGCATGCACCCGGACCAGGAAAGCCTCAAGGCGATGATGGTCGAGGCCGGTTTCGATCGCGTCACCTACCACAACATGACTGGCGGCATCGTCGCCCTGCATCGCGGCATCAAGCCCTGATGTTGTCCCAGGCCGTGCTAGCCGGCGTCGAGCTCGGTCTCAACCGCGTCTTGCGCCTCGACGCCACGGCTCTGCCACGTCTGGCGTCGCTGAATGGCGCGGTGATTGAAATCGACTGCCAGAAGCCACCCGTGCAGCTGTTTCTCTTGCCTTCCGAACAGGGCGTGCAACTTGCCGGCCATTGGGATGCGCCGGCCGATTGCCGTCTGCGCGCGCCCGCCGCCAGTTTGCTGCGCCTGGCCTTGAGTAAGGACAAAAGCAGTGTGCTGCATAGTCCGGAGATCGAGCTGCAGGGCGATAGCGCCGTGCTCCTGGATCTCGCCGCCGTGCTGCAGGACCTCGAGCTGGACTGGGAATACGAACTGTCGCGCTGGCTCGGCCCGCTCGGCGCGCAAGTGCTCGCCAGCCACCTGAAGCTGCGCGCGCGCTGGCTCGATCATGGTCTCGACAGCTTGCGCCTGAGCCTGGCCGATTTTCTCAGCGAGGAGTCGCGCAGTTTGGTCGGCACGGCGGAAGCCGAAGCCCGGTTTGCCGAATTGGACAGCCTGAAAGTCGCCCTCGAGCGCCTCGAAGCTCGCGTCGCCCGTCTCTCCCTTCCACCTGAACCCAGCGATCCCGCATGAAGCTGCTTGCCGTCCGCCGTCTGTTGCGCATTCAAAGCGTGGTCATCCGCTACCGTCTTGACGACCTGCTGTTCAACCTACCGCTGCCCTGGTGGCTGGCCGCTTCGCGCTATCTGCTGCCGTGGCGCTGGTTGCCGCGCAAGCGCCTGAACCTGACGCGCGGCGCCGCGCTGCGCCTGGCCTTGCAAGATCTCGGGCCGATTTTCATCAAGTTCGGCCAACTGCTGTCGACGCGCCGCGACCTGCTGCCGCCGGATATCGCCGACGAGCTGGCCTGGCTGCAGGATCAAGTGCCGCCGTTCGATCCCGAACATTCGGTGGCGTTGATCGAAGAGCAGTTGGGCGTCTCGGTGGCCGACGCCTTCGCGCGTTTCGACAGCCAGCCATTGGCCTCTGCCTCGGTGGCCCAGGTGCATGCCGCGCAGCTGAAAAGCGGCGAAGAAGTGGTGGTCAAGGTGATTCGCCCAGGGCTGCGGCCGATCATTCGCGCCGACCTGGCCTGGCTGTATCTGCTCGCCACACTGGCCGAGCGCATCTCCACCGAAGCGCGCCGCCTGCACCCGGTGGAAGTGGTCAGCGACTACGAGAAAACCATCTACGACGAGCTCGACCTGCTGCGCGAGGCGGCCAATTCCAGCCAGCTGCGGCGCAACTTCGAAGGCTCGCCGCTGCTCTATGTGCCACAGGTGTACTGGGATTGGTGCCGGCCCAAAGTGCTGGTCATGGAGCGTATCTACGGCGTGCCGGTGACCGATCTGGCGACCCTCGCCGACCAGCGCACCGACATGAAGCTGCTCGCCGAACGCGGCGTGGAGATCTTCTTCACCCAGGTGTTCCGCGACAGCTTCTTCCATGCCGACATGCACCCCGGCAACATCTTCGTCAGCACCCGCACGCCGTGGAGCCCGCAGTACATTGCCATCGACTGCGGCATCGTCGGCAGCCTGACCCCCGAGGATCAGGACTACCTGGCGCGCAACCTGATCGCCTTCTTCAAGCGCGATTACCGCAAGGTCGCGCAGCTGCATATCGACTCTGGCTGGGTGCCCGCCGGCACCAAGGTCAACGATTTCGAGGCGGCGATCCGCACGGTGTGCGAACCGATTTTCGAGCGGCCGTTGAAGGACATCTCCTTCGGCCAACTGCTGCTGCGCCTGTTCCAGACCGCCCGGCGTTTCAACATGGAAATCCAGCCGCAGCTGGTGCTGCTGCAGAAGACCCTGCTGAACATCGAGGGCCTCGGCCGCCAGCTGTATCCCGACCTCGACCTGTGGAGCACCGCCGCGCCGTTCCTCGAACGCTGGATGCGCGAGCGAGTCAGCCCCAAACAGCTGCTGAGCAATCTGCACAGCCAGGTCGAGCAAGTCCCGCATCTGGCCACCATGACCCGCGACCTGCTCGAACGCCTGTCGCAAGCGCATCTGCAAGATCCGCCAGCGCCGCGTCTCGAACCGCGCGATAGCTGGCTGCTGCGCCTGGCTGGTGCGGGCTTACTGGGTGGCGCTGCAGTGCTCGCGACCAGCGCTGCGCTGACCGCGCCCGAAGCCTGGCCGGCCTGGCTGATGGCCGCCGCCGGGATTTACCTGGTCGTGCGCCGATAGCCAGGCTGGTCGACGACAGGCAAACTGTATCCCTGTGAATACGGCCCCAGCGGGCGGAAAAACCGATGACTGACTGGCTCGACGAAATCAACTGGAACAGCGACGGCCTGGTGCCGGCAATCGCCCAGGACTACCAGACCGGCCGCGTGCTGATGATGGCCTGGATGAACCGCGAAGCCCTGGCTCTCACCGCCAGCGAGCAACGCGCCATTTACTGGTCGCGTTCGCGCGGCAAGCTGTGGCGCAAGGGTGAGGAATCCGGCCATGTGCAGAAGCTCCATGAACTGCGCCTGGACTGTGACGCCGACGTAATCGTGCTCAGCGTCGAGCAACTCGGCGGCATCGCCTGCCATACCGGCCGGCAAAGCTGCTTTTACCGGGTCTACCGGGACGGCGCCTGGCACATCGTCGATCCGGTACTCAAAGACCCGCACGCCATCTACTCTGCAGGACATAGCCATGAGTGACACGCTGACCCGCCTGGCCGAGGTGCTGGAGTCGCGCAAAGGCGCGCCGCCGGACAGCTCCTATGTAGCCAGCCTGTACCACAAGGGTCTGAACAAGATTCTCGAAAAAGTCGGCGAAGAGTCGGTGGAAACCATCCTCGCCGCCAAGGACGCCGCCGTCAGCGGCGACAGCACCGACCTGATCTACGAAACCGCCGACCTGTGGTTCCACAGCCTGGTCATGCTCGCCGCCCTTGGCCAGCATCCGCAGGCCGTGCTGGACGAACTGGATCGCCGTTTCGGACTGTCCGGGCATGCCGAAAAGGCCGCCCGCGAACCTTCCGCTTAATAGACATAGAGGAACGCGACATGGGCATTTTCGACTGGAAACACTGGATCGTCATTCTGATCGTCGTGGTCCTGGTGTTCGGCACCAAGAAACTCAAGAACCTCGGCAGCGACCTCGGCGAAACCATCAAGGGTTTCCGCAAGGCGATGAACGAGGACGAGGCCAAGCCCGCCGAGCCGCCAATCACCCCGGTCACCCCACAGCCGCCGCTGAACTCGCCGCACACCATCGACGCCCAGGCGCAGAAGGTCGAAGAGCCGCTGCGCAAGGACTGAGGTAGACCGTCATGTTCGGCATTAGCTTCAGCGAATTGCTGCTGGTCGGCCTGATCGCCCTGTTGGTGCTCGGCCCCGAGCGCCTGCCAGGTGCGGCGCGCACCGCCGGGCTGTGGATCGGCCGGCTGAAGCGCAGCTTCAATGCGATCAAGAGTGAAGTGGAGCGCGAAATCGGCGCCGACGAAATCCGCCGCCAACTGCATAACGAGCAGATCCTGGCGATGGAGCAGCAACTGAAAAACCAGCTCGCCTCGCCAACTCCCGTGCCGCCCGCCGCCCAGCCGACGCCGGTCGAACCGGCCCCGAGTGACGTGGCAAGCCCCGTTACCGAACCGCAGCAAGTACCGCGAAACCCATGAGCGATCACAAGCCGGAAAACGACCAGGAGATGCCGCTGGTTACGCATCTCACCGAATTGCGCACGCGCCTGCTGCGCTGTGTAGCGGCGATCTTCCTGATCTTCGCCGGGCTGTTCTACTTCGCCCAGAAGATCTACACGCTGGTCTCCGCGCCGCTGCGCCAGTACCTGCCGGAAGGCGCGACGATGATCGCCACCGACGTCGCCTCGCCGTTCCTCACCCCGTTCAAGCTGACCATGGTGGTCGCGCTGTTCCTCGCCATGCCGGTAATCCTCCATCAGATCTGGGGCTTCATCGCCCCCGGTCTGTACAAGCACGAGAAGCGCATCGCCGTGCCGCTGCTGATTTCCAGCATCATCCTGTTCTACGGCGGCATGGCCTTCGCGTACTTCCTGGTGTTCCCGATGATCTTCCACTTCTTCGCCAGCGTGACCCCCGAAGGCGTGGCGATGATGACCGACATCTCGAGCTATCTCGATTTCGTCATGACCCTGTTCTTCGCCTTCGGCGTGGCCTTCGAGATTCCGGTGGCGGTGGTGCTGCTGATCTGGATCGGCATCGTCGACGTCGCCTACCTGCGCAAAATCCGCCCCTACGTGATCATCGGCTGTTTCGTGGTCGGCATGATCCTCACCCCGCCGGACATCTTCTCGCAGACCATGCTGGCGGTGCCGATGTGGCTGCTGTTCGAGCTCGGCATCCTGGCCGGCAGCCTGGTGCGCAAGCGCAGTGACGCGCAGGCCGATGCCGATGCCGAGAACGACGCGCCGCAGGACCAGCCACCCTCCGTGCAGCCGTGAACCTGCTGCTCCTCGAAGACGCCGACTTCGTCGCGGCCGATCGCGCCGTGCTGCGCGATCGGCGCCTCAAGCATCTGCATGAAGTGCATCAGGCCGCCGTAGGCGACCAAATGCGGGTCGGCCGCCTAGGTGGCGCGATGGGCAGCGGCACCTTGCTGCGCCTGGATAGCGACGAAGCCGAACTGCACGTGCAGCTCGATACGCCACCGCCGGCCAAGCTGCCGCTAACCCTGTTGCTGGCCCTGCCGCGCCCGAAGATGCTCAAGCGCGTGCTGCAAACCGTCGCCGCCATGGGCGTGCCGCGACTGATCCTGCTGAACAGCTACCGGGTGGAAAAGAGCTTCTGGCAAACCCCGTTTCTGGAACCGGCGGCGCTGCGCGAACAACTGATTCTCGGCCTCGAGCAGGCGCGCGACACGGTGCTACCCGAGGTGTTCATCGAGAAGCGCTTCAAGCCGTTCGTCGAGGATCGCCTGCCGGCGCTGGCCGCCGCTACGCTCGGCCTGGTCGGCCACCCCGGCGCTTTCCCGCCCTGCCCGCGCGCGGTCGAGCAGCCGGTAACCCTGGCGATCGGCCCGGAAGGGGGCTGGATTCCCTATGAAGTCGACAAGCTGCGCGAGGCCGGCCTGCAGCCGGTGCAGCTCGGCGCGCGGATTCTGCGAGTGGAAACGGCGGTGCCGGTGTTGCTGGCGCGGCTGTTCTGAGCGGGCTTTTTACGCACCAGCGGTGCTAACGGCGTAGGGCTAGGCGCCCCCACCCACCCGACGAACCGTAGGAGCGAATTTATTCGCGACGCGATCGACTGAGCGCGAAGGATCGCGAATAAATTCGCTCCTACCGGTGGCGGGGCCAGCACCGTAGCCCGGATGCAGGCAGGTTCGGCCCAAGCGCGCACATGCCCTTCAGCCCTGACGTTCACGCCAATGCCGCGGCAGCAGTTGCTCGCGAAACTCCGGCGCCTCGGCCAGATCGACGTCCCGCGCCTGCAGCGGCTCGCCGCATTCGGAACACACCAGCACGCCATGCATCGGCTTGCCGCACGCCTTGTGCACGTGGCGGATCGGCGCGCCCTCGCTACCGGCGAGATGGCGGTCGCCCCAATTGACCAGCGCCAGAATCGCCGGATACAGATCGTGACCGCGCGGCGTCAGGCGATACTCCTCGCGCCGGGGCCGCTCCTGATAGGCAACCTTGTCCAGCACCTGCGCCTCCACTAGCGTCTTCAGGCGGTCGGCCAGCACATGCCGGGTGATGCCCAGGCGCTGCTGGAAATCGTCGAACCGGCGAATGCCCATGAACACCTCACGCAGCACCAGCAGAGTCCAGCGGTCGCCGACCACGGCCAGGGTGCGCGACAGCGAGCAGGGTTGTTGATCGAGTTCTTCCCAGCGCATGGCCGGTCCTCCGCCAGATGATGGCGCTACTCTAGCTTGACAGGTTCTAAAAAGGAACTGACTATTCATTGCGAGTTCCAAAACAGAACTGACAAGAATTCCATCCGGAGCAACGGCAATGACTGAACGCAAAGCGGTACTGGTAGTGGGAGCCGGCGATGCCACCGGCGGGGCAATCGCCAAGCGCTTCGCCCGCGAGGGCTATGTCGCCTGCGTGGCGCGGCGTAATGCCGACAAGCTGCAGCCACTAGTCGAGCAGATCGAGGCCGCCGGCGGCCAGGCGCGCGCGTTCGGCTGCGATGCGCGGGTCGAAGAGCAGGTCCTGGCGATGTTTCAGAACATCGAAAGCGAGATCGGTCCGCTCGAAGCGGTGATCTTCAACATCGGCGCCAACGTGCAGTTCTCGATCACCGAAACCACCGAGCGGGTTTATCGCAAGGTCTGGGAGATGGCCAGCCTGGCCGGCTTCCTGACGGGTCGCGAAGCCGCCCGAGTGATGCTGCCGCGCGCTCGCGGGACGATCATCTTCACCGGCGCGACCGCCTCGCTGCGCGGCCGCGCCGGCTTCGCCGCCTTCGCCAGCGCCAAGTTCGCCCTGCGCGCGCTGGCCCAGAGCATGGCCCGTGAGCTGGGGCCGCAGGGCATTCATGTCGCCCATCCGGTGATCGACGGGGCGATCGACACCGCGTTCATCCGCGACACCTTCCCCGAGCGCTATCAACTCAAGGAGCAGGACGGCATTCTCAATCCCGAGCATATCGCCGAGACCTACTGGCAGATCCACAATCAGCCGCGCGACTGCTGGGTGCATGAGTTGGATCTGCGACCGTGGGGCGAGACGTTCTAGACACTTCCGGAGCCCGTAGGTTGGGCTGAGCGTAGCGATGCCCAACAATGAACACAGGTGACGCCGCAGCGAGAGGCGCCACCATTCGTTGGGCTTCGTCGCAGGCTCCTCAGCCCAACCTACGGACTAAGCCCCCCTACTTCCCCGCGACAAGGACAACAAGATGAGCAAAACCGTAGAGTTCTTCTTCGACTTCGGCAGCCCAACCGCTTACCTGGCCTGGACTCAGCTGCCGAAAATCGCTGCCGCTACCGGCGCGACCATCGTCTGGCGCCCGCTGTTGCTCGGCGGCGTGTTCAAGGCCACCGGCAATCAATCGCCCGCCGCCATTGCGGCCAAGGGCCGTTACATGAATCACGACCTGGCGCGCTTCGCCCGTCGCTACGGCGTGCCGCTGCGCTTCAATCCGTACTTCCCGATCAACACCCTGATGCTGATGCGCGGCGCCGCCGGCTATCAGGACGATCCGCGCTTCCACGCCTACCTGACGACGATCTTCCAGGCCATGTGGGTCGACGAAAAGCCCATGGGCCGCCCCGAAGTGGTCGCCGAAGTGCTCGCCGCCGCCGGCTTCGATGCCGCCGAATTCGAACGACTGATCAACGACGAAACAGTCAAGGAGCGCCTCAAGGCCAGCACCGAGGAGGCCATCGCGCGCGGCGTGTTCGGCGCGCCGAGTTTCTTTGTCGACGGCGAACTGTACTTCGGCCAGGACCGCCTCGATTTCATCGCCGAGGCCTTGGCGAAATAACTACACCCCAGCAGGTACGGGCGTTCCAGCCGACGAAAGGTTGGCATCAGCGCTTAAGAAAATCGCCCCAGCGGCCGATTAACATATGCGCCACCGACCAAACGGAGCGCCCCGTCCTTGCTGGAGAAATGGAATGTTCAAGTGGTTCACCGACGCGCTGGGCAACGTCAGCGTTAACCGAAAATTAGCGCTGGGTTTCGGCATCGTCCTGGCGCTGACCCTGATGGTCGCCCTGATCGGCTGGCTCAACATGAGCACTATCATCCAGCGCGGCGACAAGCTCGCCAGCCTGTCCCAGCTCAATCTGCTGACCAAGGACCTGCGCATCTACCGCCTCGGCTATCAGTCCAGCCGCGAGGCCGAAGACCGCGACGCGGCACTGCAGACCCTCGACAAGCTGGGCCAGCATAACCAGCAGCTCCTCGGCCTCCTAACCGACCCGCAAGACCGTCAACTGCTCGACAAGCTCGACGGGCATGTCGACGACTACCGCAGCAGCTTCGCCACGCTGGTCAAGACCTTCGACAACCGCGAAGCCGCGCGGCAGAACCTGATCCAACAGGCGACCGCGATCGCCGACAGCATGGTCAAGGTCGAACAGGACATCCTCAACGACGCCGGCGGCACGATCGAGCAGCGCCTGCAGGACCTACACACCTTTGCCCAGTTCGGCCGCCAGGTGGTGGAGGCGCGCTTCCAGGCGTTTAGCTACACAAGTGGCGACAATCAGGCGCACAAGGCCGCCGCCCTCGGCGCCATCGACCAGACCATCGAAACCCTGCGTAGCCTGCGCGGCCAGGTCGGCAGCGGCCATGAAGCCGAACTGGACCAATCCGCCGCCGCACTGGCGACCTACCGCACCACCCTCGCCTCGTTCTCCAGCGAGATCGACGCCAGCCTGGCGGCGCGCGAAACCATGGTGTCGCTCGGCGGACAGATCGCAGAACTGAGCGATGAGCTGAGCGACCGTCAGGCCGCCAAGCGCGACGCCGCGGCCGAGCACGCCCGCCTACTGATCGGCTTCGGCGTGGCCCTCGCCCTGCTGCTGGGTATCGGCGCCGCCTGGACCATTACCCGACAAATCGTCGCCCCGCTGAACGACACCCTGGCCGCCGCCACGCGCATCGCGTCCGGCGACCTCAGCCAGGACGTCCGCGCCACTCGCCGCGACGAACTCGGCCAGTTGCAACAGGCGATGCAGCGCATGACCCTGAGCCTGCGCGAGCTGGTTGGGCGCATCCACGACGGCGTGACGCAGATCGCCAGCGCCGCCGAGGAGCTCTCCGCAGTTACCGAGCAGACCAGCGCCGGGGTCAACAGTCAGAAGGTCGAGACCGACCAGGTCGCCACCGCGATGAACGAGATGGCCGCCACCGTGCAGGAAGTCGCGCGCAACGCCGAGCAGGCCTCCGAGGCCGCCGCAGAAGCCGATCGCGAAGCCAGCCAGGGTGATCGGGTGGTCAGCGACGCCATCGCGCAGATGGACCGCCTGGCCGCCGAGGTGCAGAGCTCGGCGCAGGCCATGGAACAGCTCAAGCAGGAAAGCGCGAAGATCGGCAGCGTGCTCGACGTGATCAAGTCGGTCGCCGAACAGACCAACCTGCTGGCGCTCAACGCGGCCATCGAAGCGGCGCGCGCCGGCGAGGCCGGGCGTGGCTTCGCGGTGGTCGCCGACGAGGTGCGCGGCCTGGCGCAGCGCACGCAGAAATCCACCGAGGAAATCGAAGAGCTGATCGCCGGCCTGCACAGCGGTACCCAGGCGGCCGCCAGCCGCATGGACAGCAGCCGCGACCTGGCCGGGCGCACCGTGGAGCTGGCCCGCAAGGCCGGCGACGCGCTGGCCAACATCAACCAGCGGGTGTCGAGCATCCAGGCGATGAACCTGCAGATCGCCGCGGCCGCCGAAGAGCAGAGCGCGGTGGCCGAAGAGATCAATCGCAGCGTAATCAACGTGCGCGACATCTCCGAACAAACTGCCGCGGCCAGCGAGGAAACCGCCGCCTCGAGCACCGAGCTGGCGCGTCTGGGCGGCGAGTTGCAGCAGCTGGTCAACGGCTTCCGCCTGTAACGTCGATAAGGGTAGGATCAGCGGGTAGCCATTGTCTGGGGGAACCGGCCATGCGCCCGCTGACTATCGACCTCGACGCCCTGAGCCGGGCGCTCGACAGCCCGGATCAACTGCATTACCTCGACCTGCTGAGTGGCCGCATCGAAGCCTTCGACGCGACGCTCGAAGGGCAACTGCTGGAAGAACCCGAGCGCTATCTCTCGATCGAGCCCTGGGAGCCGGAAATCGGCTACCGGCTGATGCAGGAATTCACCCAGCAGGTCACTCACCCGCTCGCCTACCCGCAGCTGCAGCTGGCCCTCGCCGGCCGGCGGGCGACCCGTGCCTTCCGCCACGTGCTCGGCGCGTTCCCGCAAGTGGCCGCGGAGTGGCAGAGCTTCGAACGTGAACGGCGCCGCGAACTGGCCGAGGACTGGCTGGAAGAACAGCATCTGCGCGCGGCACCGAACAATGCAGCGCAGAAGCCGCCCACCAGACCGCTTTGGTAGGAGCGAATTCATTCGCGATCTGGGTGCCGCCCATCGCGAATGAATTCGCTCCTGCACACAAAGGCTTCCGGGGCCGCCCGACGCTTACAGCACCTGCTTGAGGAACGCCTGCGCGCGCGGGTCGCGGGGTTGGTTGAAGAACTCGGCCGGCGGCGCGTCTTCAAGCAGCTTGCCGTGGTCGAAGAACAGCACGCGGTCGGCGACTTCGCGGGCGAAGCCCATTTCGTGGGTGACGCAGACCATGGTCATGCCTTCCACGGCCAGCTGCTTCATCACGTCGAGCACCTCGCCGACCATCTCCGGGTCGAGCGCCGAGGTCGGTTCGTCGAACAGCATCACCTTCGGCTCCATGCACAGCGCGCGGGCGATGGCCACGCGCTGCTGCTGGCCACCGGAAAGCCGCGAGGGGAATTCATTGGCCTTCTGGGCGATGCCGACCTTGGTCAGTAGCGCGCGCGCCTTGTCCTCGCGTTCGGCCTTGCCGCGTTTGCGCACCACCTTCTGCGCCAGACACAGGTTCTCCAGCACGGTCATGTGCGGGAACAGGTTGAAGTGCTGGAACACCATGCCGACTTCGCGGCGGTAGGCGTTGACGTCGGTCTTCGGGTTGGCGAGGTCGAGGCCGTCGATGCTCACCGAGCCGGAGTCGAGCTCTTCGAGACCGTTGAGGCAACGCAGGAAGGTCGACTTGCCCGAGCCGGACGGACCGATCACCACCAGCACTTCGCCCTTCGACACATGGGTGCTGACCTTGTCCACCGCACGTACTTCGTGGCCGCGGGCATCGAAAACTTTTACCAGATCACGGACTTCAATCACTTTGCGCAAGCCTCCGTTCCAGGCGGTTGGCAATCTGCGACAGCGGCAGGTTGATCAGCAAATACAGCGCCGCCACGCAGAACCATATTTCAAAGGTCGAGAACGAGGTGGTGATCGCCTCGCGGCCGCTTTTGGTCAGCTCGGTGATGGCGATCACCGAGACCAGCGAGGTGTCCTTGACCAGGCTGATGAACTGCCCGGCCAGCGGCGGCAGCACACGCTTGAAGGCCTGCGGGAGAATCACATAGCGCATGGTTTGCGGCGCGGTGAGGCCCAGCGAGCGCGCCGCCTCGTCCTGTCCCTTGACGATCGACTGCACGCCAGCGCGGACGATTTCGGCCACATAAGCACCGGTGAACAGCGCCAGCGCCGCAACCCCGGCGAACTCGCGGGACAGGTTGAGCACCGTGCCGATGAAGAAATAGAAGATGAAGATCTGCACCAGCAGCGGCGTGCCGCGCACCAGTTCGACGAACACGGTCGACAGGTCGCGCAGGGTCGGATTCTTCGACAGCCGGCAGAGGCCGGTGGCCAGGCCGATCAGCAGGCCGAACGCGCCGGACACCACGGAGATCCACAGCGTGGTCCACAGCCCCCAGAGCAGCGGTCCGGCGGCCCAGTGACGGGTCACACCAAGCTCGTCGCCCTCGCTGACGTCGTCCCCCTCGGCCACGCGCAGGCTGTCCTTGGCGACGCTCACTTGGATCTCGTCGCCACTCTCGCTGGTCAGCGTCACCACGGCGCGCTCGCCCTGCTCGGTGATGCTCTTCACGCTGGCATAGTCGGACGCGCGCTGCGCATCCTCGGCGTGGTAGGCAAAGTACTGCGGCACGCGGTTCCAGTGCCACTCGTAGGAAATCAGCGAAGTCGAGAACCACAGCGCATAGGCCAGCGTGATAAGAATCAGGCCGGTCAGCAGATGCCAGGGCCACAGGGCTTTTTTCGATTTAGCCACGGTCGGTTTCCATAAATGCGAACGCGCAGGAATAGCCTGCGCGTTGGTTCAATTTCGTAGGGTGAGTTAGCGAAGCGTAACCCACCAATGCCGCACAAGCGCGGCACCTCGCGGTGCCAATGGTGGGTTACGCCGCTACACGGTTAACCCACCCTACGAAATCCAGCGCACGCCACACCGCAAACGGGCTGGAAGGCGCTGCTCGAAGTCACTGTTACTCCATCTCTTTCAGCCACTCGGTCTTCTTGAACCACTTGGCGTGAATGCGATCGTAGGTGCCGTCTTCGCGGATCTGCTTGAGGAAGTTATTGATCCAGTTGACGCTGTCGTAGTCGCCTTTCTTCAGGCCAAAGGCCAGCGGCTCGTAGGTGAACGGCTCATCGAGGTAGACCAGCTTGCCGGCGCCGAACTTGCTCGCCGCCACCACGTTGTACGGCGCGTCGTAGATGAACGCATCAGCCTTGTTGTTGACCACGTCCATCACCGCTTCCGGCTCGTTGTCGAAGCCATGGTATTTGGCCTTGCTGATGCGCTTCTTGGCGACCATCTCGCCAGTGGTGCCGATCTTCGAGGTGATGCGGTACTTGGCATCGTTGAGGTCCTTGTAGGACTTGATGGTGCCTTCCAGCTCCTTGCGGATCAGCAGGGTCTGGCCGACCACGATGAACGGTTCAGGGAAGTTGAGCCGCAGGTTGCGCTCCTGGGTCACGGTCATGCCCGAGCCGATCATGTCGAACTTGTTGGTCAGCAGCGCCGGAATGATGCCGTCGTAACTGGTCGACACCAGCTCCAGCTTGACGCCCATGGCCTTGGCCATTTCCTTGAGGATGTCGACTTCGAAGCCGATGATCTCCCCACGCTTGTTGGTCATTTCGAACGGCATGTAGGTCGGGTCCATGCCTACGCGCAGGGTGCCGCTCTTGACCACGTCGTCGATCATCCCGGCATGGGCCAGACCGCCCATGGCGCAGGTGCAGAGCAGCAGGGAGGCGAGAAACTTCTTCATTGCGAATCCTCGATTGGAACTTGGAAAGTGGGTGACAGCGCCCACGGACAAAAAATGACCGCGCATGCTAACCGTCATCAGCAAAGATGGCGAGCCGTGGGAAAGCAAGAATGGCGTGAGATGACGAGCTGCCGGTCAATGCCTGAACGATCGGCGACGTTGCTCGCAGGATGAAGCCGGGAGCGAGCTCGATGGGTTGAGCACAGCGATACCCATCGAGCCTTGATCGACCGAGTACGCGCGGCATGCGCCTGATCATCCAGGCCGTCACTACGGTACGCTTCGAGCCGGGACAGAGCCGCGAGGTCGAACTGGCCGGCCTGCGCCGGGTATACGGCTTAGCCGGATGGGTGATGGGCGAGTTGTGAGGAGGGTTTGCTCCCCTCTCCCGCTTGCGGGAGAGGGGCCGGGGGAGAGGGCTGCGCCAGCCGAGCCACCCTCTCCCTAGCCCTCTCCCATGAATGGGAGAGGGGACTAACACGCAGGATGGCCGAGAAGCGCCACGAGGCGCGCCACTCACGCCTCGAGGAGAAAAGTTACCGGCCCATCGTTGATCAGCTGGACCTGCATGTCGGCGCCAAATCGGCCGGTGGCGACTTGCCGGTGCTGGGCACGAGCCAATTCCACCAGCGCCGCGAACAACGCCTCGCCCTGGGCCGGTGGCGCGGCGCTGGAAAAGCTCGGGCGCAGGCCGTTCTTGGTGTCGGCGGCGAGGGTGAATTGGGAAACCAGCAACAGGCCGCCGTCGATGTCTTTCAGCGAGCAGTTCATCTTGCCGTCGGCATCGCTGAACACTCGGTAATTGAGCAACTTGTGCAGCAGCTTGGCGACGCTCGCCGGGGTGTCCTGCGGCTCCACACCGACCAGCGCCAGCAGGCCCTGATTGATGGCGCCGACGCATTCGCCGGCGACGTCCACGCGCGCATTGCGCACGCGCTGAATCAGCGCCTTCATGCTTCGTCCGGCGCCAGATCGAGGAGTTTGTGGGCGATCTGCTTGGTCGCGCGCACCAGGGCGTCGGTGATGCCCGGCTCGGAGGCGGCGTGGCCGGCGTCGCGAATCACCTGCAACTCGCAGTTCGGCCAGGCCTGATGCAGCGCCCAGGCGTTATCCAGCGGACAGACCACGTCGTAGCGGCCATGCACGATGACGCCGGGCAGATGGGCAATCTTATGCATGTCGCGAATCAGTTGATCGGATTCGAGAAACGAGTCGTGGATGAAGTAGTGACACTCGATCCGAGCAATAGACAGCGCCCGCGACGGCTCGCTGAAGCGATCGACCACCAACGGATTGGGGCGCAAGGTGGCGGTGCGCCCTTCCCAGGTCGACCAGGCCTTGGCGGCGTGCATCTGGGCGATCTGATCGGCGCCGGTAAGGCGCTTGTAGAAGGCCTTGACCAGATCGCCGCGCTCTTCGGTCGGAATCGGCGCCAGGTAATCCTGCCAGTAATCGGGGAACAGTCGGCTGGCGCCTTCCTGGTAGAACCACTGAATTTCCTGCGGGCGGCACAGGAAGATGCCGCGCAGGATCAGCGCCAGCACCCGCTCCGGATGGCTCTGTGCATAGGCCAGCGACAGGGTCGAACCCCAGGAGCCGCCAAACAGCACCCATTTGTCGATACCCAGGTGTTCGCGGATGCGCTCGAGGTCGGCGACCAGATGCCAGGTGGTGTTGTTCTCCAGGCTCGCATGCGGCGTCGAGCGCCCGCAGCCACGCTGGTCGAAGGTGATGATGCGGTACAGGGTCGGGTCGAAATAGCGGCGACTGGAGGCATCGCAGCCGGCCCCTGGGCCGCCATGGATGAATACCACCGGCAGGCCATCCGGCGACCCGCTTTCGTCCACATACAGGACGTGCGGTGCCTCTACGGCCAACTCATGGCGCGCGTAGGGCTTTATCTCCGGATACAAAGTCTGCATAGCATATTCCCCAAATGTGCACGTACGGCGCCAGGGCGCCCCGTGAAAATGTCCTCGGGGCATCATAACCATGAAACGGGATTTGAGCATTCCGGCATTCGTGGTGCGCCGCACGCGCCAGGCAATTCCGCCTGAACGACAGCACGGCTAGCTAACGGCGAATGCAGCAAGCAACGCGGCACTCGATGAAACGCAGGATGGCTGCGACTGGCCATCCTGCTCGCCAGGTTAGTTCCGGCTACCGAGCTGCGCATCCGGCGTGCGCCAGATCAGCTTGTCGATCGTGTAGCCACGGCGCTTCGCTTCATTCAGCAGTTTGGCCCGGACCTCCGGCTGTACCTCGGGAGTGCGCGACAGCAGCCACAGGTAGCTATGGTCGGGATTGCCGACCAGGGCGGTGTGGTAGTCCTTATCCAGGTACAGCACCCAGTAATCGCCCTTGGCCAAGGCCGGAGCCAGGCTGGAAAACCAGTTGTCGAAACGCACCCACAACTTGTCGGTTTCGCCCGGCTTCTGCGGCACGGCCTGGCCTTTGGCTTCCTGCCATTTGCCTTCGGCAGTGCGACAGCGATTGAGCACGCCGATGCTGCCATCGTCCTGCAAGCGGTAATGCGCTTCGGACTGCAGGCAATCGCGCTGGAAGAACATCGGCAGGCGCGCCAGTTCGTACCAGGTGCCTTGGTAGCGCTGCAGGTCGACCTTGTCGACGGTTTGCGGGGGGACCGTGCCGGTACCGGAGTTGGCGCAGCCGCCAAGGGCCAGCACGGCACAACAGATCAACCATTTACGCATCTGCAATTCCTTACTTGAGGCCTTTTCCGGAGAACATCAGCACCTTGTCTCCCGCGTACTGAATGCTGATTAAGGCCTCCTGGTCGCCCCAGGTACAGCTGGTCAGCCCCACAGCGCCGGAGCATTCGGTGGGGCTGCCGAGGAGTTTCTCGACTTCCGCCTTGGTCATCCCGGCGTTGAGCTTGGAATAATTTTCCTGATTGAGCTTGTTGCAGGCGGCCAACAGCACGCAAAACGATAGCAGCGCGAAATGACGCAGAGACATGGAGAACTCCTTGGGGATAGACGACAACCTGAGCGTAGCCGGTTGGCGGGTTAGCTCGTTGGAGTCAAAAACGCGAGCCAGGTTCCTGCAGGAAACTCAGCTCGGCATCGGTCGAGGGGCGCTGGAGAATGGCGTTGCGATGGGGAAAGCGACCGAAGCGGGCAATCACCCGGCGGTGCTGCTCGGCATAGTCGAGAAAACCGCCGAACAGCGCTCGTTCGGCGAGCGGTGCAGCACCGTGCAAGATCTGGAAGCGGGCAACCGCCTGCTCCTGAACTGCCAGGTTTTCGCTGTGCTCGAGCACCAGATAGATGAACACCTGACGTAGCGGGGTCAGCGCCGCTTCGCGACCCTCCGCCAGCCCCTGGCAAACCAGGGCTTGCGCGCGGCTATCGCCGGCGAACGCACGGGGCGTATCGCGGTAGATCATCCGCGGCAGTTGATCGAGCAACAGGATCAGCGCCAGCCAACCTTCGGGCTCGGCAGTCCACTCGCTCAGTTCGCCGGCCAGAGCCTGTTCGACCTGTCCGGCGAAGCGCTCGCGCGCCTGCATATCCTGACTGTCCTGTTTGCCGAACCACAGACCGTAGCGCTGGGCCGCCGCCTCGAGATCGCTCGGGGTCGCGCCGACGCCGGGCGCCCCGAACCACCATTCGAGCAAGGGCTGCCAAGCGCTCACCGGTTATTCCTGGTGATAACGGGTCGCGCGCTCGACTTCTTCTTTCGAACCGAGGAACACCGCCACGCGCTGGTGCAGGGACTCCGGCTGGATATCGAGGATGCGCTGGTGGCCATCAGTGGCCGCGCCGCCCGCCTGCTCGATGATGAACGACATCGGGTTGGCTTCGTACATCAGGCGCAGCTTGCCGGGCTTGCTCGGCTCGCGGCTGTCGCGTGGGTACATGAACATGCCGCCGCGGGTGAGGATGCGATGCACGTCGGCCACCATCGAGGCAATCCAGCGCATGTTGTAGTTCTTCTCCAGCGGACCGTCCTTGCCAGCCAACAGTTCGTCGACATAACGCTGCACCGGAGCTTCCCAATGGCGCTGGTTGGACATGTTGATGGCGAATTCGGCGGTGGTTTCCGGCACGCGGATGTCGTCGTGAGTGAGCACGAAGCTGCCCAGCTCGCGGTCGAGGGTGAAGCCCTTGACGCCGTCGCCAAGGGTCAGCAGCAGCATGGTCTGCGGGCCGTAGATGGCATAGCCGGCGGCGACCTGCTGGGTGCCCGGCTGGAGGAAAGCTTCCTCGCCGAGGGTGTCGTTCTGGCTGACGCAGCCGTTCGGGCAGCGCAGCACCGAGAAGATGGTGCCGACCGAGACGTTGACATCGATGTTGCTGGAGCCGTCCAGCGGGTCGAACACCAACAGGTAGGCGCCTTTCGGGTACTTGCCGGGAATCTGGTAGGCGTTGTCCATCTCTTCGGAGGCCATGCCGGCCAGGTGGCCGCCCCATTCGTTGGCTTCCAGAAGGATCTCGTTGGACAACACGTCGAGCTTCTTCTGCACTTCGCCCTGGACGTTTTCGGTGCCCATGCTGCCGAGTACGCCGCCCAACGCGCCCTTGGACACTGCGTGGCTGATCTCTTTGCACGCACGCGCCACTACCTCGATAAGGAAGCGCAGATCGGCCGGAGTGTTGTTGCTACGGGTCTGCTCGATCAGGTAGCGGCTGAGGGTAACGCGGGACATGGGAGACTCCGGAGGA
Organism: Pseudomonas sp. LS44; assembly: GCF_024730785.1. Classification (NCBI taxonomy): domain Bacteria; kingdom Pseudomonadati; phylum Pseudomonadota; class Gammaproteobacteria; order Pseudomonadales; family Pseudomonadaceae; genus Pseudomonas; species Pseudomonas sp. LS44. The sequence goes on along the minus strand of NZ_CP102830.1, from coordinate 467,888 downwards.
AGAGAAAATCGCGCGCAGTTTAGCGCGAGTCGAGTTGCATTGCTTCTGTCTGACCGAAGCGCGCGGCGTCCGTTCAGCTGCTCGCCGGAATCGCCGCGCACACCTGGTTGCGTCCGCTGCGCTTGGCTTCGTACAGCGCGGCGTCGGCGGTTTGCAGCAGGACGTCGAGAGCCAGGCCTTGCGCCGGCCAGTGCGACAAGCCCGCCGACAAGGTCACGCGCAGCAAGCCGCTACGGGTTTCCACCGGGGTTTTCGCCAGTTCCTCGCAAATGCTCGACATGCGCTTGTGCGCCTCGATCGAGTCGGCGCCCGGCAGAATCAGGAGAAATTCCTCGCCGCCGATACGAAATACCGCATCGGAGCTACGCAGACTGCTGCCCAAGCGCGCGGCCACCGCGCGTAACACATCGTCGCCGGTCAGATGGCCGTGTTCGTCGTTGAGGCGTTTGAAGTGATCGAGGTCGATCAAGGCCAGCGAAATCGGCACGCACTCGCGCTGGCAACGCGCCAGTTCGCGGGCAAAGAACTCATCGAGATAACGACGGTTGTAGAGTTTGGTCAGCGGATCGCGCAGAGCCTGGTCCTGCAACTGCTCATGTAGTTGGGAAATCGTCCGCAGGCGCTCCTCGCTGACCGCCAGCGCCTCGGCCAACTTGAGTTCGCTGAGGTGCCGCTGGGTCACGTCGCGCAGATAAATCATGCGCCCGAGGATGTAGCTACCGGTACGAGTCGCCCGTTCGATATTGCGAATGCGCAACTCGAAATAGCGCGTCGAGCCCGCCAGCGCCAACAGCTGCTCTTCAGTGCTGGTCGAGCCTTGCAGCACCGCCAGCACATCCGCACCGAACACCGGCCAGTCGCCCAATGGTCGGCCCTGCCAATCCGTCCCGAGACCGGCTAGCTGCAAGGCGGCTGGGTTGGCCTCGATGACCCGCGACTGCGGATCGACCACCAGAACGGGATCGAATAACTCTTCGAGAAGCAGATGGCGCGCCACTGGCAGCAGATCGAACAGGCGCACCCCGACAATCAGCCAGGCAAACGCTACCAACGTCACAACGAAGCTGAAGGGCGTCGGATCGAAACCGAATAGCGTCCAATCGAACAACACATAGCCGAGGTTGGCGGCCCACGGAATGCAGGTAACCAAGGCGAAGGCCAGGTAATGACGCCGATACACGCCCTGAGCGGCCAGCGCGGCACGCAAGGTCAACATGAAGCAGTAGACCATCAGCAAGTAGCCGTAGATCGCCGCGGTGTAGAACAGCAGACCATGCTCGTAGCGGATCGCCGCGCCGGGCTCAGCGCTAACCGGTGCCGTCCCGGCGCTATAGAGCAGGCCATGCCAGGCATTGGTCATGGCCAGCGCCCAGATCAGCAGCGGCGCGATGCTCAGCGCCAATATGCTGCGCCAGGCCAGACCGGAGCGCACGCTGTTGACGTACTGCCAGAGGAACACCGCCCAGAAGGTCGGCACCCCGACGATGCCGGGCCAGGCCATGCTGGCCCAGAACACTTTGCAGCCCGCCGCCTGGCTGGCCATTTCGGCGCCCGCCGCCAGCAACCACCACACGCTCGCGACGTGCAGCAGCACAAAACTGTCGCGCCCCGGAAAACCGCGCTGATGCAACACCCAGTAGCCCAACAGCATGATGCCGAGGCACAGCAAGCCCGTGACGAATACCGGAAAACTCAACATCCAGCTGGAGTCGACGCAAGCGCTCAGCACGACAGGTACTCCCAAGCCACCACAACACGGAGAGGGTTACGCAAAGTCTTCCTGACCTCGGCTGGGGAGTAAGGAGAATGCTCGACCCATACGCGGCCTTGCAGCATGGCGCATGCAACTCAGCGCCATCGTGGCTACAGGCCCACCATCGAGCAACAACACTGCCGGTAAGCCTAACGTTTCCACCCCGGAACGGATACCTCAACCACGCGCAGACGGGTGCCCGGACTCAGAACCTGTTTCGGATCTCGCGAGCTAGAGAAAAACAAGGCGAAAACGGCTGAGGAAGCGGAGTTTACAAGTTGTAAATGAGCATTCCGAAGCCGTTTTCAACGCAGTGTTTCCGACGCGCAGCAGATCCGAGACAAGCTCTTAGGTGTTGCGGCACTGCCGTTCGGTCGCTTGGTGGAGGAATCCCGCAAGTTTCAAGAACTGGAGCCCAATAACGCAAAACGAGCGCCGAAGCTTAGGGCCTCGACACTCGTCCGAGTGGTGCGTTTGGGAGCGCGTTCAGAAATCCAACGACAGCCCCACGCTCACCGCCTGCAGCTCGTCATCGTCAGTCTTGCCGAAGGTGTAGCCGCCGCGCAGCGCCAACTCCGCGGTGAGCTGCTGATTGAAGCCGATGCTGGCGCGCTGCAGTTGATCGTCCGGGGTATAGCCCTGCAGGGTGAAGTCGAGGCTATCGAGGCTGTTCAGCGACATGCGCAGATCGCTAGGGTCATCCTCGAACTCCCGCTCTTGCGCCACTTCGGCGAACAGCGCGGTCGCCGGTGTCACTTGCAGACGGCCCTGCAGACCAACGCCCAAGCGCTTGGAGGTGCGCTTCTGATCATCGAAGCGCAGCGACGTCGACGTAGCGCCATTCTCCGCATAACCGTCGACCTCCACTCGCGCATAGTCGGCGCTGATGAACGGACTCAGATGCCAGTCGCTGCCCGGCTGGGCGATGTCGTAACCGGCACGCCCGCCGAGCGCCCAGAGATAGCCGTCGGTGTCACCCTTTTCGCTGCGGGTGGTGATGCCCAAGGCGAATTTGCGCTTCAGGTCGTCGTAGTCCAGGTAGCCGCCGGTCAAGGCCAGCTCGCCCCACCAGCGATTCTGCTGGTACTGGGCGAAGACGGTGCCTAGATAGCTGCGCAGGTTGTAGTCGGAGTCGGCTTGCCCGGCTTCCAGCTCCTGCCCATACAAACCCGCCGCCACGCCAACCCGCCAGGCATCGTCGAGTCGATAGCTGCCGCCGAGGTTGAGGTTGTAGCCGGTCCCATCACCGCTGGCGCCGGCGTCCTGACCGTCGAAATCGAGGTGCTGGCCGCCGCCATTGACGAAGGCCCGCCACTCTCCGACCGCTTGCCATGCCTCCCAGTCGGCCTGCCATTGCGCGCGCAGTTGATCCTGATGGGCGCGCAGGGTGCCGTGCGCCATTTCCGGCAGCAGGGTCAGCTCCCAGGGCGCGGACAGCAGTGAATAGGTGTAGTCCGCGAAGATCTGCTGCACCGCGGTGGTCGGGTGCACGCTGTCGTTGAACAGCAAGCGGTCCGGGTTCGGCGTAGCACTGGTGATGCCCCAGGTCGGGTTGACCCTGGCACAGCCACTGAAGCAGGTGCCACGCAGATTCTGCGTCGCATCGAAGCCATAAGCAGCGGGGTTCTGGAGAACTTCGCCGAACAACGCCGGCACGTTCAGCGGAATGATTTGCGCATCGATCTGCTTCAAGCGGCCGATCAGCTGAGTATTCAGATCATTCACCAACCCGGTGAGCAATCCCGCAGCCGGGGTTCCAAAGAGCGCCGGGGTATTGCCCACACTGCCCATCATCGACACCACGAAGTAACGCGCGCCGGCCGCCTGCAACGCCTGCACGCTATCGGCGAGGCGGTTCCCGGCGGCTTGCGCCTGGACCGTATTCAAGACCCGTCCTTGGAGAAAATCGTTGCCACCGCCGTTCACATAGAACAATGCGTTGCGATCCAGGCTCAGGCCGCGATTGGCGAGGTCGACCAGATAGCCATCGCGGGTTCGAAAACCGGTAGCCGAGCCCCCCGGCTGGGTGATCGAGGCGAAAATCTGGTCGGTGCGATAGCCGCCCACCGCCCAGTTGTTGCCGTCGGCCAGGCCCTGGCGGGCGAGCACCGCTGAAGTGGATGGCCCCAGCCCGTCCACACCGAGCAGCGCCCCAAGACGCATCGGCGTGGTCGTACTGGTCACCTCGCCACGTCCCGGCAGATAGGTTGGCCCGACCCGGTTGGTAAAGCGTAGGGTGGCGTTGGCCGGGCCGCCCGAATCGGCAAACTGCCCGGCATCGCTAAGGCTGTCGCCAAAGACGATCAATGAGCTGTAGGGCGAGGCGTACAACGCAGGGGAAATAATTGTCAGCAGGCAGGCTGGCGCCAACGCGCGCAGAGTCCGTTTCATCATGCGAATCCTTATGTTTGTTATTGGATTGGGACGCCAGTACGACTTTAGCCGGGAAGCCAGCGGGCGCCAACCATTCGGGTGACACCAAAAAGGCGCGAATGCCTCGTCAGTACTTATGTGTATCGGCCGGCGGTTCGGCGGAAAATTGTTCACAATTTCGCCAACGCCGCTATCATGCGCGCCCGCAATTCGCCTCCAGCCGTGGATTCCATGAACAACCTGTTGATCATCGGTGCCGAACTCGATCGCACCGAAACCTGGATCAAATACGAAAAAACCATGTGCAGCAGCTGCCACTCCACCTGCTGCACCATGCCGGTAGAAGTGAAGTTCAACGATCTGCTGCGGATTGGTCTGGTTCAGGAGTTCGAGCGTAGCGAGCCGGCCAAGAACATCGCCAAACGCTTGATGAAAGAAGGCATCGTCGAGCGCTTCAGCCAGAAAACCGGGATCTACACGCTAGTGCGCATGGGCAACAACGACTGCCTGTATCTGGATCGCAAGAGCCGCCTGTGTACGATCTACGACTTGCGCCCGGAGACCTGCCGCAATCACCCGAAAATCGGCCCGCGGCCGGGCTACTGCGCATTCAAGCCCAAGGCTGAGCCGGCCCGACGCTAGGCTCGCTCAGGGCTTGGCGGGCCGGGCATAAAAACCTCGTCAAGCCCACCGCCGCCGTGCGGTATACTCCGCTCCCCGCAGGAGAGCGAGATGCCCGCCATCTCCGCCGAAGGCGCAAACTCCCATAATCGCTCAGGCCAACCTACTGCGGCTTCACATCATCGCCAACTGGAGAGCGGCCGCCCGCGAGCGGCCCACCGAAGGGGCAAGCGGCCGGTCGCCGCGTAAACTCTCAGGTACCAAGGACAGGGGGAGGGCGCACAACGCAGGGATCTCTGTGTGCTCACCTATATCTATCTGATCGCCATCAGCGCCGAAGCCATGTCCGGCGCGCTCGCCGCTGGGCGGCGCAACATGGACCTGTTCGGCGTCTCGCTGATCGCCTTCCTCACCGCCCTCGGCGGCGGCACCGTGCGCGACATTCTGCTCGGCCACTATCCGGTCGGCTGGACCCAACACCCACAGTACATCTACGTGACCATCGGCGCCGGCCTCTGCGCCATGCTGCTCGCGCGCTTCATGCACCACCTGCGCCAGCTGTTCCTGGTACTCGACGCCGTGGGCCTGATCGCCTTCACGGTGATTGGCTGCAACGTCGCCCTGGAGCTGAACTACAGCCAACCGGTAGTGGTGATGGCCGGACTGATCACCGGCATCTTCGGTGGCATCCTCCGCGACATCCTCTGCAACCGCACCCCGCAGGTGCTGCGCCACGAGCTGTACGCCAGCGTGTCGCTGCTGATCGCCCTGCTCTATCTGGCGCTGCGCGAGCGCGGCGTCGACCACGACATCAACCTGCTCGCCTCCTTCAGCGCTGGCCTGCTGCTGCGCCTCTCGGCGATCCGCTTCGGCTGGTCGCTGCCGGTGTTTTCCTACGCACCGGGGCGTTGGGGACACTGAGGCCGCATAGCGTAGGGCGGCAAAAGCCACAACGCCCGAAAGGATCGTCCGCGGCTTAACGCCAGACGCCTGGCAGAGCGACGTACCCGCATGACAACACAGCCCCCATGGCGACAACCGCAGTCCTGCCCTGACAAACAACAACGCCCCCGCCAGCAGAGCTGACGGGGGCGTTGTTTCAAGCGGTTAGCAATCAGTTCTTGCTGGCGCGCTTACGCTCGTTCTCGTTGAGCACTTTCTTGCGCAGACGGATCGACTTCGGCGTCACTTCGACCAGTTCGTCGTCATCGATGAATTCCAGCGCCTGCTCAAGGGTGAACTTGATCGGCGGAACCAGAGCGATGGTTTCGTCTTTGCCGGAAGCCCGCATGTTGTCAAGCTTCTTGCCTTTGGTGGGGTTGATCACCAGGTCGTTGTCGCGGCTGTGGATACCCGCCAACTGGCCTTCGTAGATGTCCTGGCCCGGCTCGAGGAACAGCTTGCCGCGATCCTGCAGGGTTTCCAGCGAATAGGTCAGCGCCTTGCCGGTAGCCATCGAGACCAGTACGCCGTTCTGGCGGTGGCCGACTTCACCCGACTTGATCGAACCGTAGTGGCTGAAGGTCGAGGTCAGGATGCCGCTGCCCGAGGTCATGGTCAGGAAGGCGTTACGGAAACCGATCAGGCCACGGGCCGGAATGGTGTACTCCAGGCGGATACGGCCTTTGCCATCCGGAACCATGTTGGTCAGATCGCCCTTGCGCAGACCCATCTGCTCCATCAGCGAGCCCTGGTGCTGCTCTTCGACGTCGATGATGACGTTTTCGTACGGCTCTTGCTTCTCGCCGTCGACTTCCTTGATCACCACTTCCGGACGGCCGACAGCCATCTCGAAGCCTTCGCGGCGCATGGTTTCGATCAGTACCGAGAGGTGCAATTCACCACGGCCGGAGACCTTGAACTTGTCTGCCGAATCGCCTTCCTGAACGCGCAGGGCAACGTTGTGCAGCAGTTCTTTTTCCAGGCGCTCCTTGATGTTGCGGCTGGTAACGAACTTGCCTTCTTTACCGCAGAACGGCGAGTCGTTGACCTGGAAGGTCATGGAAACGGTCGGCTCGTCGACGGACAGCGGCGGCAGGGCTTCGACATTGTTCATGTCGCACAGGGTGTCGGAGATGTACAGCTCGTCCATGCCACTGACGCAGACGATGTCGCCAGCCTGGGCTTCGCCCACTTCAACGCGATGCAGACCCGAGTGACCCATGATCTTCAGGATGCGGCCCTGACGCTTCTTGCCGTCGGCGCCGATGGCGACCACTGGGGTATTGGTTTTGACCTTGCCGCGAGCGATACGGCCGATACCGATGACGCCGAGGAAGCTGTTGTAGTCCAGCTGGGAGATCTGCATCTGGAACGGACCGTCGATGTCGACAGCCGGGGTCGGCACGTGGTCGACGATGGCCTGGAACAGAGCATCCATGTGCTCGTCCATGTTCTCGTGGTCGAGGCCGGCAATGCCGTTCAGGGCGCTGGCGTAGACGATCGGGAAGTCCAGTTGCTCTTCGGTGGCACCGAGGTTGTCGAACAGGTCGAAGATCTGGTCGACAACCCAGTCCGGACGCGCGCCCGGACGGTCGATCTTGTTGATCACCACGATCGGACGCAGGCCGGCCTTGAACGCCTTCTGGGTCACGAAACGGGTCTGCGGCATCGGGCCGTCTTGGGCATCGACCACCAGCAGCACGGAGTCGACCATCGACATCACGCGCTCAACTTCACCGCCGAAGTCGGCGTGGCCGGGGGTGTCGACGATGTTGATGTCGTAGCCGTTCCATTTCAGGGCGGTGTTTTTGGCCAGGATGGTGATGCCACGCTCTTTTTCCTGGTCGTTGCTGTCCATCACGCGCTCGGATTCCAGCTCTTTACGGTCCAGGGTGCCGGACAGGCGCAGCAGCTTGTCAACCAGGGTGGTTTTGCCATGGTCGACGTGGGCGATGATGGCGATGTTGCGTAGATTTTCGATCACGATGTCGTCTCGATTAGGGATTCAGGTGCCGCGATTCTGGGCGGCCAATATGAAAAGCAATGCAGTGATTGTTCAGTTCGGGTCGGGGGGGCGATGGCGGATACTGCCGCCAAACAGCCCAGGCTGTTTAAGCCGGACGATAAACACGCACATTGGTATGCCCCTCGCTGAGCAAATGATGGGCATGCAGGCGACTCATCACACCCTTGTCGCAATACAGCAGGTACTGGCGGGTGTCATCCAGGTTCTTGAAGCGGCTGTTGAGGGCGAAGAACGGCAGTGCCTGTACTTCGATGCCCGACAGCTCCAGCGGTTCATCTTCGGCGGCATCCGGGTGGCGGATGTCGAGAATGATCTGCCCCGGCAGCGCCTCGGCCAGCTCCTCGACCTGCACGTCTTCGCCCAGCTCGTCGATCACTCGGTCGATTGCCACCAGCCGCGCGCGCTCCAGCGCCCGCTCGAGGACCGCCATATCGAACTGACGTTCCTCGTATTCGACGCGATCGCGCTTGGCCCGAGTGGTCGGATTGACCGAGATGACGCCGCAATATTCCGGCATGTGCTTGGCGAATTCGGCGGTGCCGATCTCGTAAGCGGTATCGATGATGTCTTGCTTGTGGGCGGCGATCAGCGGGCGCATCACCAACTTCTCGGTGGCCGCGTCAATCACCGCCAGGTTCGGCAGGGTCTGGCTGGAAACCTGGGAAATCGCCTCGCCGGTGACCAGCGCATCGATTTTCAAACGATCGGCAATGTCGGTGGCGGCGCGCAGCATCATGCGTTTGAGGATCACGCCCATGTGGCTGTTGTCGACCTTGCCGAGAATCTCGCCGACCACTTCCTCGAACGGCACCGACACGAACAGTACGCGCTGGGAACGGCCGTACTTGTCCCACAGGTAGTGGGCGACCTCCATCACCCCCAGCTCATGGGCGCGGCCGCCTAGATTAAAGAAGCAGAAATGGCTGACCAGGCCGCGACGCATCATTTGATAAGCCGCCACGGTGGAGTCGAAACCACCAGACATCAGCACCAGACAATGCTCGATAGTGCCCAGCGGATAACCGCCGATGCAGTTGTGCTGTTTATGCACGACGAACAGACGCTGGTCGCGGATTTCCATACGCACCACGACGTCCGGCTGCTTCAGCGAAATGCCGGCGGCGTCGCATTGCTGGCGCAGCTGGCTGCCGACATAACGCTCCACCTCGATGGAGGTGAAGTCGTGCTTGCCGGCACGCTTGCAGCGCACCACGAAATTTTTCCCGGGCAGCTGATCGCCGTAATGCTGCTTGCACTTCTCGACGATGTCGTCGAAATCGCCCAGCGGATATTCGTGCACTTCGAGGAACTGACCGATACCTGGCGTGCATTTCAGCCGTTCGATCATCTCGCGCAGCACTTTCGGCTCGCTCAAGGAGCTATGCACTTCGAGGTTGTCCCAGGCGCCACTGACCACCAACTGCGGGTCGAGGTCGCGCAACACCGTGCGGATGTTCTTCGCCAGCTGCCGGATGAAGTGCTTACGCACCGGGCGGCTTTTGATGGTGATTTCTGGGAAGACTTTGACGATCAGTTTCATGAAAACAACGCGCGTAAGCGAGGCCGAAAAACAGGGGCGCGGATTATAGCGGAAATTGCTCAAGGTTTAATCAACTTTGCACAAGCGATGATCTAACGCACCGAGTTGGAACACACGGAAAACCATACGCATCAAAACGGTGCGTCATTTCGTCTAAATCAGCCCCACAGGCCCCGTCATTCCTACACTCCAGGCGTTCCACCCAAACTAGAGCACTGGCATACTATTTGCTCTCTTGTGAGGCAGGCTACTGAGGCGGAACATGCCGCCTGGTTTCACAAGTATTTGTAGGGCTCATTACGTACAGCCCCTTTCCACCTGGAGGACAGCATGTCGAAGGCGCTTCAACTAATCAAAGAACACGACGTGAAGTGGGTTGACCTGCGCTTCACCGACACCAAAGGCAAACAGCATCACGTGACCATGCCGGCACGCGACGCGCTGGACGACGAATTCTTCGAAGTCGGCAAGATGTTCGACGGCTCGTCCATTCATGGCTGGAAAGGCATCGAAGCCTCCGACATGATCCTGCTGCCGGTTGACGAAACTGCCGTTCTGGACCCGTTCACCGAAGAGCCGACCCTGATTCTGGTCTGCGACATCATCGAGCCGAGCACCATGCAAGGCTACGACCGTGACCCGCGCTCCATCGCCAAGCGCGCCGAGGAATACCTGAAAACCACCGGTATCGGTGACACCGTATTCGTTGGTCCGGAGCCAGAGTTCTTCATCTTCGACCAAGTCAAATTCAAATCCGACATCTCCGGCTCGATGTTCAAGATCATCTCCGAGCAAGGCTCGTGGATGACCGACCAGGACGTCGAAGGCGGCAACAAGGGCCACCGCCCGGCCGTCAAAGGTGGTTACTTCCCGGTTCCGCCGTGCGACCACGACCACGAAATCCGTACCTCCATGTGTAATGCCATGGAAGAAATGGGCCTGATCATCGAAGTTCACCACCACGAAGTGGCGACTGCCGGTCAGAACGAAATTGGCGTGAAGTTCAACACCCTGGTCGCCAAGGCTGACGAAGTTCAGACCCTGAAGTACTGCGTGCACAACGTTGCCGACGCGTACGGCAAAACCGCTACCTTCATGCCGAAGCCGCTGTATGGCGACAATGGCTCGGGTATGCACGTACACCTGTCGATCGCCAAAGATGGCAAGAACACCTTCGCTGGCGAAGGCTATGCCGGCCTGTCCGACACCGCCCTGTACTTCATCGGCGGCATCATCAAGCACGGTAAGGCCCTGAACGGCTTCACCAACCCGGCGACCAACTCCTACAAGCGTCTGGTTCCGGGCTTCGAAGCTCCGGTCATGCTGGCCTACTCGGCTCGCAACCGTTCCGCCTCGATCCGTATCCCGTACGTCTCCAGCCCGAAAGCCCGCCGTATCGAAGCGCGCTTCCCGGACCCAGCTGCCAACCCGTACCTGGCCTTCGCAGCTCTGCTGATGGCCGGCCTGGACGGTATCCAGAACAAAATCCACCCTGGCGATGCAGCGGACAAGAACCTGTACGACCTGCCGCCGGAAGAAGGCAAGCTGATCCCGCAGGTGTGCGGCAGCCTGAAAGAAGCTCTGGAAGAACTGGACAAGGGCCGTGCGTTCTTGACCAAAGGCGGCGTGTTCTCCGACGACTTCATCGATGCCTACATCGAGCTGAAGAGCGAAGAAGAGATCAAGGTGCGCACCTTCGTGCACCCGCTGGAATACGACCTGTACTACAGCGTCTAATCCAGCCCAGCTGAATTAAGGCCTCCTCCGGGAGGCCTTTTTTATGGGCGCAATTAGCTCGCAGCCAGGGAAAAACCCGCTCTGCGAATTGGTGCGCTTAGGAAAGCCTGGCCCGCTGGTAGGATAATCCGCTGCAACCCAAGCCCCAGGCCTGCCAGAAGCAGCCGCGGCCACCGGGTTTTCCTTGCCAGTCGCGCCTCGCGATGCAAGGCTAACCGCATCCCATCTTGGAGACGCCTCATGCGCTTGCTTGTCGCCGGCCTCATCCTCGCCATGACCCTACCGGTCAGTGCGCAGATCTATAAATACACCGACGCCAAGGGCAACACGGTGTACACCAACCAACCGCCGGACGGGGCGAACAGCAAACCCGTCGAGCTGCCGCCGACCAACACCGTCGAAATGCAAAAGCCGACCACCAGTGCCGACACCAATCCAGCTGCCCAAGCCAAGCAAGCCGCTTATCGCATGCTGCGCCTGATCAACATCCCCAACGACGATGCCTTACGCGCCAACAACGGCACCTTCAGCGTAGATGTGGAGCTGCAGCCGCAACTGCAGAGCGGTCACCTCCTGCGCCTGCTGCTCGACGGCCAACCTTATGGCGTACCCAGCCCCGTGCCGCGCTTGCAATTGGTCAATATCGACCGTGGCGAGCACAGCTTGGCAGTGGAAATCCTCAGCGGCGATCAGTCGATCCAGATCAGCAACACCGAGACGTTCACCGTTCAACGGGTAAATACCAGCAGCCCGGCCCAGCGCCCAAAACCTAAGCCCTGAGCCATGCGCGCGATTCTTTTCAGCCTGATTTTGCTTGGCCTGCCCGCTGCGGCCGAGGTCTACACCTATATCGACGCCGAAGGTAATCGGGTATTCACCGACCGACCGCATGGCGGCAACGCCGAACGCCTGCAACTGCCGCCTACCAATGGCATAGGCGCTCCCCAGCCCAGTGCGCCAGCCGTAGTACAGGCGGCCACCACGCTCCCACAGAGTTACCAGCTGTTGCGCATCCTCGTCCCGCAGCCGGATGCGACCGTGCAAAACGGCAGCTCTGGCGAGCTGATCGTCACCGCCACCAGCGAACCCGGCCTACTGCCGGGTCACAGCTATCAGTTATTGCTGGACGGGCAGGCAGCCACTGCCCCAAGTCGCAGCCCGGTGTTTCCGCTGACCAATCTGGATCGCGGCACCCATCAGCTGGCTGTTGAGATTCTCGATGCTCAGGGCCGCACGCTTGAGCGCACGCCCAGCCAACCGGTGCACATCCTGCGCACCTCGCTGGAGCAGAAGCGCCAGATCAAGCCCTGCGCCAAAGAGGATTACGGCAACCGCCCGGAATGCCCGCTCAAGGACAAGCCCGAGGAAGAATCAAGCATTCTGCCGTTCTTCTAAACAACGCATACGCACCGCAATGGTGCGATATGCTCCAATAGATTTTTCGACATCCCCATTTTGGTTCGCCATTTCCACCGCTCGCGCTGATAAGCAGCCGCAAAGCCTGGGGCGCCCTTTTTTCACGCGTCTTTTCAGGGCTTTGGTTTGTTTTTTGCATTTTCCGACCCAACTCCGGAAGCTGCCTATGATCATTAACGACGCACTGCACCGCCTGTTGCTCGACAACCTGACCACCGCGACTCTGCTGCTCAATGCCGAACTGCGCGTCGAGTACATGAACCCCGCCGCGGAAATGCTCCTGGCCGTCAGCGGTCAGCGCAGTCATGGACAGTTCATCAGCGAACTTTTCACCGAATCGCCCGAAGCCTTGGCCTCGCTGCGCCAAGCCGTCGAAGAAGCCCACCCGTTCAACAAGCGGGAAGCGGTGCTGACCGCACTGACCGGGCAGACCTTGACGGTCGACTACTCCGTCACGCCGATTCCCAATCGCGGTGAAACCCTCTTGCTACTGGAAGTGCTGCCGCGCGATCGACTGCTGCGCATCACCAAAGAAGAGGCGCAGCTCTCCAAGCAGGAAACCACCAAATTGCTGGTGCGCGGCCTGGCTCACGAAATCAAGAATCCGCTCGGCGGCATCCGCGGAGCGGCACAGTTGTTAGCCCGCGAACTGCCGGAAGAGAGCCTCCGCGACTACACCAACGTGATCATCGAGGAAGCCGATCGCCTACGGAACCTGGTCGATCGGATGCTCGGCTCGAACAAGCTACCGCGCTTGGCGCTGACCAATGTCCATGAAGTCCTCGAGCGGGTTTCCAGCCTGGTCGAAGCAGAAACCCAGGGCGGCATCACCCTGATCCGCGACTACGATCCGAGCATTCCAGATGTATTGATCGACCGCGAACAGATGATCCAGGCGGTGCTCAACATCGTGCGCAATGCGATGCAGGCAATCGGCACGCAGAACGAGTTGCGCCTGGGCCGCATCAGTCTGCGTACGCGCACGCTGCGCCAGTTCACCATTGGCCACACGCGCCACCGCCTGGTGACCAAGGTCGAAATCATCGATAACGGCCCCGGCATTCCGCCGGAGCTGCAAGACACCATCTTCTATCCCATGGTCAGCGGCCGCCCGGACGGTACCGGGCTCGGCCTGGCCATCACCCAGAACATCATCAGTCAGCACCAAGGCCTGATCGAGTGCGAGAGCCACCCCGGGCATACCGTGTTCTCGATCTTCCTGCCGCTGGAACAAGGAGTCAGCCCGTCATGAGCCGCAGTGAAACCGTCTGGATTGTCGATGACGATCGCTCCATCCGCTGGGTATTGGAGAAGGCGCTGCAACAGGAAGGGATGACGACTACCTGCTTCGAAAGCGCCGATGGCCTGCTCAATCGTCTCACTCGGCAGCAGCCCGATGTGATCGTTTCCGACATCCGCATGCCGGGCGCCAGCGGCCTCGACTTGCTGGCGCGTATCCGCGAGCTGTATCCGCGTCTGCCGGTGATCATCATGACCGCCCATTCTGATCTGGAAAGCGCGGTCGCCTCCTATCAAGGCGGGGCTTTTGAGTATCTGCCCAAGCCCTTCGATGTCGATGAAGCGGTGTCGCTAGTCAAGCGCGCCTATCTGCATGCGCAGGAACAACAAGGCCTGCAGATCCCGGTAGAACAAACGCGCACCCCGGAAATCATCGGCGAAGCGCCGGCGATGCAGGAAGTGTTTCGCGCCATCGGCCGCCTCAGCCACTCGAACATCACGGTGCTGATCAATGGTGAGTCGGGTACCGGCAAAGAGCTGGTCGCGCATGCCCTGCATCGCCACAGCCCACGCGCGGCCGCGCCGTTCATCGCGCTGAACATGGCGGCGATTCCCAAGGATCTGATGGAGTCCGAGCTGTTCGGCCATGAGAAAGGCGCCTTCACCGGCGCCGCCAACCAGCGCCGTGGGCGCTTCGAGCAGGCCGACGGCGGCACGCTGTTCCTCGACGAAATCGGCGATATGCCGGCGGATACCCAGACTCGCCTGCTGCGCGTCCTGGCCGACGGCGAGTTCTATCGGGTTGGCGGCCATACGCCGGTCAAGGTCGATGTGCGCATCATCGCCGCGACCCACCAGAACCTCGAGTCGCTGGTGCAGGCCGGCAAGTTCCGCGAGGACTTGTTCCATCGCCTCAACGTCATCCGCATTCATATCCCGCGACTGTCAGACCGGCGTGAAGACATTCCCACTCTGGCCCGCCACTTCCTCAGCCGCGCCGCTCTGGAGCTGGCGGTGGAGCCGAAGCTACTCAAGGTGGAAACCGAGGATTACCTGAAGAACCTGCCGTGGCAGGGCAACGTCCGCCAGCTGGAAAACACCTGCCGCTGGATCACCGTGATGGCCTCCGGACGGGAGGTGCATATCGACGACCTGCCGCCGGAACTGCTGACCCAGCAGCACGATGCGGTGCCGGTGACCAACTGGGAGCAGGCTTTGCGCCAATGGGCTGATCAAGCCCTGGCGCGCGGCCAATCGAGCCTGCTCGACAACGCCGTACCGGCGTTCGAGCGGATCATGATCGAAACGGCCCTCAAGCACACCGCGGGCCGCCGCCGCGACGCCGCCGTACTGCTCGGCTGGGGTCGCAACACCTTGACCCGCAAAATCAAGGAACTGGGCATGAAGGTCGACGGCGCGGACGATGACGAGGGCGATGAGGCCTAAGCCTGCTCCCCAATAAAAAACGGCGCTCACTGCGCCGTTCTTTATTGGATAGAGAAAAATCCACGACGGTAGGAACGCCACCTGGCCAAGCCCTTTGGTGGATCGCGCGTACCTATCGCGGCCGGGTCCACTCTTACAGGGCTCTACGCACGAAAATGCCCACCACGAGCGCGCGCGCTGCACGCCACGCACCCGCGCGGTTCAATTCCGGCCCATCTTTTACTATCGGAAAAACCGGCGAAGCCGCTACAGCCCACTAATTTCGGCCTTTTCAGGCGATGTAATAAAACTGGCACACGCACTGCATAGGATAGGACGACACCCAGTTTCGGGGACCTTGGTACAGGCAGGCCGGGGATTCCCCTCTTTTATTCCTCTCGCGGACTGATCTCCAGCCGCCACCGCCCATCCACCGCCGCGCCGCGCCATTCACCGCGGAGCGGGCGGGCGGCGACCAGGTTTACCAGCAAACCACCCTCCTCGCCCTTGCCCTTCGCTATCCGCCAGTTCACCGTTTTGCCATCCATCTGCAGTTGACCGTGGCGTGCCGCACCGCTGGCTTCGATACGCAACACCAACACGCCCTGGACCGACTCACCGCGCACACTCGGCTCCTGATCGAACCACAACAGCAAGCGCCCCTCCTGCACCTCGGCTTTTTCCAGCGTGGTTACCGACGGGCCACTCAGGCGACCGAGCATCAACCCCAGCAGCAATCCGAACACCGCCAATGAGACGATAAAGCGCCAACCCATCTGCGGACGCGGGGTCTCAGGGGTAGAATGCCGCTCGTTATCAAGCGCGGAGCCGGGCATGTTTCACGTCATCCTTTTCCAACCGGAAATTCCACCGAATACCGGCAACATTATCAGGCTGTGCGCCAACAGCGGTTGCAGCCTGCATTTGATCGAGCCACTTGGCTTCGAGCTGGACGACAAGCGCCTGCGCCGCGCCGGACTGGACTATCACGAGTACGCCCCGCTGCAGCGCCACGCCGATCTGGCCAGCTGCCTGGAAAGTCTCGGCCAACCGCGCCTGTTCGCCTTCACCACCAAAGGCTCGCACGGCTTTCATGAAGTGCAGTATCAGCCTGGCGACGCCTTCCTGTTCGGCCCGGAAAGTCGCGGCCTGCCGGAGGAAGTGCGCAACGCTCTGCCGCCGGAGCAGCGCATCCGCCTGCCGATGCGTCCCGGCTGCCGCAGCCTGAACCTGTCCAACACCGTGGCGGTGACCGTCTACGAAGCCTGGCGCCAGCATGGCTTCGCCGGAGCGGGACTGGCCAGCTGAGGTAGGAGCGAATTTATTCGCGATCTCTACGCGCCTGTCTGATGCTCGCGAATAAATTCGCTCCTACAGAATGCAAAAACGCCGCTTCCCCCTAGGAGAAGCGGCGTTTTCTTGAGCAGGCTCGGATCAGGCCTGAACCGGAGTCTCGCCAGCGGCCTGCATGCGCGCCAGTTCCTGGCCGTACAGGGCGTCGAAGTTCACCGGCGACAGCATCAGTGCCGGGAACGAACCACGGGTGACCAGGCTGTCCAGCGTCTCGCGGGCGTAGGGGAAGAGGATGTTCGGGCAGAAGGCGCCGAGCGTGTGGCTCATCGCCGCGGCGTCCAAACCCTTGATCAGGAAGATCCCGGCCTGCTGCACTTCAGCGATGAAGGCGACTTCTTCGCCGGTTTTCACGGTAACCGACAGGGTCAGCACCACTTCATGGAAGTCGCCTTCCAGCGCCTTTTGGCGGGTGTTCAGATCCAGACCGACGCTCGGATTCCACTCCTGGCGGAAGATTTCCGGGCTTTTCGGCGCTTCGAAGGACAGGTCGCGGACATAGATGCGCTGCAGCGAAAACTGTGGATTTTCTTCCTGAGCGGCGCCATTGGTAACTTGATCGGTCATAGCAAAAGCCTTCTTCTTATAGGGTGATTAACACGTACGGTTCAGGATTTGAGCAGCGCATCCAGTTTACCGGCACGCTCCAGAGCATACAGATCGTCGCAGCCGCCGACATGCGTGCTGCCGATCCAGATTTGCGGCACCGAGCTGCGCCCGGCCTTGCGGGTCATCTCGGCGCGCACTTGCGGCTGGCCATCGACGCGGATTTCCTCGAAGGTCACGCCCTTGCTCGCCAGCAGCTGCTTGGCGCGAATGCAGTAAGGGCACCAATCGCTGGAGTAGACGACGACCGCGGCCATTTACTTCACCAGCGGCAGATTGTCGCCGCGCCAGCTGCCGATCCCGCCACCCAACTTGGCGGCGTTGAAGCCAGCGGCCTTCAGATCGCGGCAAACGGTGCCGGCGTGCTGGCCCATCGCGTCGACGACGACCAAGGTCTTGGCCTTGTACTTCTCCAGCTCGCTGATCCGCGTAGCAACTTTGTCGAAGGGGATGTTCAGCGCCCCGACGATATGCCCGCTGGCGAAATCCTTGCTGTTGCGGATGTCGAGTACCACACCGTTTTCGCTGTTGACCAAGGCGGTCAGCTCGCGACTGCTCAGGCTTTTACCGCCTTTGCTCAGTTCGGTGTAGGCCAGCAGCGCCAGCAACACAACGAAGATTGCGCTCAGTACATAGTGGTTAGAGATAAATTCAATCAGGTGGGCAAGCATCGCGTGGTTCCACAACCGTAAAATGGCGGCCAGTATACACACGCCCAAAGGTCGGCCAAACCCCGTCCAGCGGTGACGCCACGCGAACTTGGCTTTAAAATGCCGGTCTTTTTTCGCACCCCTAGCGCAACGAGTCGACCTCATGACTGCAACGCCAAAACCGCTGGTTCTGATCATCCTCGACGGCTTCGGTCACAGCGACAGCCCCGAATACAACGCCATCCACGCCGCCCGCACCCCGGTTTACGACCGTTTGCGCGCCACCCAACCGCACAGCCTGATCTCCGGCAGCGGCATGGATGTCGGCCTGCCGGACGGGCAGATGGGTAACTCCGAGGTCGGCCACATGAACCTCGGTGCCGGGCGCGTGGTGTACCAGGACTTCACCCGGGTGACCAAGGCGATCCGCGATGGCGAGTTCTTCCACAATCCGACCATCACCGGTGCGGTCGACCAGGCCGTAGCCGCCGGCAAGGCCGTACATATTCTCGGCTTGCTGTCCGACGGCGGCGTGCATAGCCATCAGGACCATCTCGTGGCGATGGCCGAGCTGGCCGCCCAGCGTGGTGCCGAGAAGATCTACCTACACGCCTTCCTCGATGGCCGCGACACCCCGCCGAAGAGCGCCAAGCCGTCGCTGGAGCTGCTCGATGCGACCTTCGCCGATCTCGGTAAAGGCCGTATCGCGACGATCATCGGCCGCTATTTCGCGATGGATCGCGACAACCGCTGGGACCGCGTTGCCCAGGCCTACAACCTGATCGTCGACAGCCAGGCCGAGTTCGCCGCCGCCACTGCGCTCGAGGGTCTGCAAGCGGCTTACGAACGTGGCGAGAGCGATGAATTCGTCAAAGCCACGCGCATCGGCGCCGCCGCATCGGTGGAGGACGGCGACGCCGTGGTGTTCATGAACTTCCGCGCCGACCGCGCCCGCGAGTTGACCCGCGCCTTCGTCGAGCCGGATTTCCAGGAGTTCGCCCGCGCCCGCCAACCGCAGTTGGCCGGCTACATCATGCTCACCCAGTATGCCGCGAGCATCCAGGCGCCCAGCGCTTTCGCGCCGTCCAGCCTGAACAACGTGCTCGGCGAATACCTGGAAAAATGCGGCAAGACCCAACTGCGCATCGCCGAAACCGAGAAATATGCGCACGTCACCTTCTTCTTCTCCGGCGGCCGTGAAGAGCCGTTCGTGGGCGAAGAACGCATCCTCATCCCGTCGCCAAACGTCGCCACCTACGACCTCCAGCCGGAAATGAGCGCGCCGGAAGTCACCGATCGCATCGTCGAAGCCATCGAACAACAGCGTTACGACGTGATCATCGTCAACTACGCCAACGGCGATATGGTCGGCCATACCGGCGTGTTCGCCGCCGCCGTCGCGGCGGTGGAATGCCTGGATGGCTGCGTCGGGCGCATCGTCGCCGCGCTGGACAAGGTCGGTGGCGAAGCGCTGATCACCGCCGACCACGGCAACGTCGAGCAGATGGAAGACGAGTGCACCGGTCAGGCGCATACCGCCCACACCTGCGAGCCGGTGCCCTTCATCTATATCGGCAAGCGCGCGGTGCTCCTGCGTGAGGGCGGCGTGCTGGCCGATGTGGCACCGACCATGCTGACCCTGATGGGCCTGGAAAAGCCGGTGGAAATGACCGGCACCAGCATCATCGAGCTGGCCTAAGCGCTCCACAACAACCCCGGCGAAAACCGGGGTTGTTGTTTTAGACACCGCTAATCGGCGCCCGATCGCTTATTCGCATCCAGACCACGCTATCCGCGGCGTGGACGTTTTTTTTGCCTCGCGCGGCGGGCATACTAAGCCGGTCCTCCCCTCCCCTCGGTGTCACTCACCCCATGTCTCGCGCCCTGCTTGCCTTTCTTTGCCTTTGCCTGCTCAGCCCTGTGATGGCCGACCAGCGTGCGGAAACCCAGCAGCAGCTGGAAGCGGCACGCAAAGACGTCGATGAACTGAAAAAGCTGCTCAAACAGATCGAGCAGGAAAAGTCCGGCGTGCAGAAACAGCTGCGGCAGACGGAAACCGAGATGGGCGGCCTGGAAAAACAGGTCAAATCGCTGCAGGAAGAGCTCAAGGACGGCGAGTCCGAACTGCAGCGCCTGGATAGCGAGAAAAAAAAACTCGACGAGGCGCGCCTTGAACAGCAACGCCTGATCGGCATCCAGGCGCGCGCCGCCTATCAGGCCGGCAATCAGGAGCCGCTGCGCCTGCTGCTCAACCAGCAGCAGCCAGAAAAATTCTCGCGCACCCTCACCTACTACGAATATCTCGGCCAGGCGCGCCTAGAGCAGCTGCAAACGTTCAACGAAACGCTGCGCCAGCTGGCCAATATCGAGCAGGACATCGGCACCCAGCAAAGCCGCCTGAGCGAACAGAAAGCCGCCCTGGATGGCCGCCGCGACGCGCTAGCGCAAGTCCGCAAGCAACGTCAGCTGGCCCTCGCCAAACTTGGCCAGCAGGCGCGGGAGCGCGGTCAGAAGCTCAAGTCTCGCGAACAGGATCAGGCACAGTTCGGCCGCGTGCTGAAAACCATCGAAGAAACCCTGGCCCGCCAGGAACGCGAAGCCAAGGCCGCCGAAGCCGCCCGCTTACGCGAGGCGGAACAACAGCGCCTAGCCGCCAGCCAGCCGACCCGCAGCGGCAAGCCGGCCAGCGTCAGCGGGCCGTTGGTTTCCAGCACTGGCGCCAACTACGGCGGCCCCTTTGGCCAGGCGCGCGGCAAATTACCGTGGCCAATCAATGGACGTCTGGTTGCGCGATATGGAACCCCGCGCGGCGATGACGCTCGGAGCAAATGGGACGGCGTATTAATCGGCGCCAGCGCCGGCAGCCAAGTGCATGCCGTGCATGGCGGCCGCGTAGTGTTCGCCGACTGGTTGCGTGGTGCTGGGCTTCTGGTCATTCTGGATCATGGCAACGGCTACCTGAGCCTCTATGGTCACAACCAGAGCCTGTTGAAAGATGCCGGCGACGTCGTCAAAGCCGGCGAAGCCATTGCGACCGTCGGTACCAGCGGCGGCCAAGCCACCCCGGCGCTGTATTTTGCGATTCGTCAGCAGGGTCGCCCGAGCGATCCTGCCCAGTGGTGCCGCGCACAAGGCTAGGAAGCCCGCGTATCAGTAGCGCCACAATTTCTAGGAGTCAGTCCAACATGCCGCACTCGTCCCGCCTCACCTCCCTGGCCATGGCGTTCGCGTTCATGCTCGGTGCGCCGCTGCTGCAGGCCGCCCAGCCCGCCACGCCCGTCGCCAGCCCTGTCGCCAAGGACCAAGCGCCGCTGCCATTGGATGAGCTGCGGACCTTTGCCGAGGTTCTCGACCGCATCAAGGCCGCCTATGTCGAGCCAGTGGACGACAAGACCCTGCTGGAAAACGCCATCAAGGGCATGCTCAGCAACCTCGATCCGCACTCCGCCTATCTCGGCCCGGAAGATTTCCAGGAGTTGCAGGAAAGCACCAGCGGTGAATTCGGCGGCCTGGGCATCGAGGTCGGCATCGAAGACGGCTTCGTCAAAGTCGTCTCGCCGATCGACGATACCCCGGCGTCCAAGGCCGGCATCCAGCCCGGCGACCTGATCATCAAGATCGACGGTCAACCGACCAAGGGTCTGTCGATGATGGAAGCCGTCGACAAGATGCGCGGCAAACCCGGACAGAAAATCGAGCTGACCCTGGTTCGCGAAGGCGGCCAACCGTTCGACCTGGAACTGACCCGTGCGGTGATCAAGGTCAAGAGCGTCAAGAGCCAGCTGCTGGAGAACGGCTACGGCTACCTGCGCATCACCCAGTTCCAGGTCGCCACCGGCGAGGAAGTCGGCAAGGCGCTGGCCAAGCTGAAGAAGGACAATGGCGGCAAGCGCCTGCAGGGCCTGGTCCTCGACCTGCGCAACAACCCCGGCGGCGTGCTGCAGGCCGCGGTGGAAGTCGCCGACCACTTCCTCAAGAAGGGTCTAATTGTCTACACCAAAGGCCGCATCGCCAACTCCGAGCTGCGCTTCTCCGCCGATCCAGCCGACGCCAGCGAAGGTGTGCCGCTGGTGGTATTGATCAACGGCGGCAGCGCCTCGGCTTCGGAGATCGTCGCCGGCGCCCTGCAGGACCACAAACGCGCGATCCTCATGGGCACCGACAGCTTCGGTAAAGGCTCGGTGCAAACCGTGCTGCCGCTGAGCAACGAGCGCGCGCTGAAGATCACCACGGCACTGTACTTCACCCCCAACGGCCGCTCGATCCAGGCGCAAGGCATCAACCCGGATGTCGAAGTCACCCGCGCCAAGATCACCCGCGAGCAGGACGGCGAGATCTACAAGGAAGCCGATCTGGCCGGCCACCTGGGCAATGGCAACGGCGGCGCAGACAAGCCGACCGGCAAGAAGGCCGCGACAACCCCGCGCCCGCAGGACGATGACTACCAACTCGGCCAAGCGCTCAACCTGCTCAAGGGGCTGAACGTCACGCGCGGCAACTGATCGCCAAACGGCCATAAAAAACCGGACAGATGTCCGGTTTTTTTATGGCTAGGTTGGGATTCCCGCGCTTGAGGTGCCGAACTCCGATTTTCATCCCCTCGCCCCGCTGGGGAGAGGGTTAGGGAGAGGGGCGGTGCCGGCCGATAACACCAAACTGCCGACTCCCCCTCTCCCCCAGCCCCTCTCCCATAAATGGGAGAGGGGAGCAGATCGAGCAGGCTCTTAACGCACCACGATCCCGCGACTGGCCAGATAGGCCTTGGCCTCCGGCACGGTGTACTCGCCGAAGTGAAAGATGCTCGCCGCCAGCACTGCGGCGGCCTTGCCTTCGAGGATGCCGGCGGCCAGGTGTTCGAGGTTGCCGACACCGCCGGAAGCGATCACCGGAATGCCCACGGCTTCGCTAATCGCGCGGGTGACACCGAGGTCGTAGCCGCGCTTCACGCCGTCCTGATCCATGCTGGTCAGGAGGATTTCGCCAGCGCCAAGATCTTCCATCTTCTTCGCCCAGAGCACCGCATCCAGCCCGGTAGGCTTGCGTCCGCCGTGAGTGAAAATTTCCCAGCGCGGCGTCTCGCCGGGCTTGGAAACCATCTTCGCGTCGATGGCGACGACGATGCACTGCGAGCCGAACCGATCGGCCGCTTCACCGACAAACTCCGGGGTGAACACCGCCGCGGTGTTGATCGACACCTTGTCGGCGCCGGCGTTCAGCAGGTTGCGAATGTCCTGCACGGTGCGCACGCCGCCACCCACGGTGAGCGGAATGAACACCTGACTGGCCATGCGCTCGACGGTGTGCAACGTGGTGTCGCGGCCGTCGACGCTGGCGGTGATGTCGAGGAAGGTGATCTCGTCGGCACCCTGCTCATCGTAGCGACGGGCGATTTCCACCGGATCGCCGGCATCGCGGATGTTCTCGAATTGGACGCCCTTGACCACGCGACCGTTATCGACGTCGAGGCAGGGGATGATGCGTTTTGCCAGTGCCATATTCAGTGCTCTCGTAGGACGGACTCGGCGCGCAGCGACAGTCCGCCGATGGGCGACGGCGTACTGCCTGCGGCGAGTACGCCCTACCGGTTACTTCGCGAAGCTATCGCACAGCGCCTGCGCTTCGGCCACATCCAGGGTGCCTTCATAGATCGCTCGGCCGGTGATCGCGCCGATGATGCCCGGGGCCTTGGCGTCCAGCAGGGCCTGGATGTCGCCAAGATTGTGGATGCCGCCGGAGGCGATCACCGGGATCTTCGTGGCATTGGCCAGCGCGGCGGTGAAAGGCACGTTGCAGCCCTGCATCATGCCGTCCTTGGCGATGTCGGTGTAGACGATCGCGGAAACGCCGTCAGCCTCGAAACGCTTGGCCAGGTCGATGACCTGCACCGTGCTGATTTCCGCCCAGCCGTCGGTGGCGACGAAACCGTCTTTGGCATCCAGACCGACAATCACCTTGCCGGGGAAGGCCTTGCACGCCTCGGCCACGAACTCCGGCTGTTTGACCGCCTTGGTGCCGATGATCACGTAGCTGACCCCGGCCTTGACGTAGTGCTCGATGGTTTCCAGCGAGCGGATGCCGCCGCCGATCTGGATCGGCAGCTGCGGGTAGCGCTTGGCGATGGCGGTGACCACTTCACCGTTGACCGGCTGACCCTCGAAGGCGCCGTTCAGGTCGACCAGGTGCAGGCGCCGGCAACCGCCGTCCACCCACTTGGCGGCCATGCTCACCGGGTCATCGGAGAACACCGTGGAATCGTCCATGCGGCCCTGGCGCAGACGCACGCAGGCGCCGTCCTTGAGATCGATAGCGGGGATAATCAGCATCGCGGAAACCTGCTTGAGTCTTGAGTTCGGTTAGGACGGGTCAACTCTTCTCGAGCGCCCACAAGTCGCTTTCGATGCTCTGGAACCTGTCGGTCAGGTGCGCCTGCACATCGGCAATCGCCTTGTTATAAAAATGCGGTGCCAGTTCGCGGGTGAACAGGTCGAGCACTTCCTGCACCTCGAAGGAGCCCAGCTGTAGCTCGAAGCGCTCCTCGAGGAAGCGTTTGAGAGTGTTCAGCGCGTCCCGCTCCTGGGCGGCGTCCAGCGCCAGGATCGGCGGCTTCTTGGCGCGGCTCACCAGCGACCATCCCAGGCGGCGAAGTTCTGCAGCAATTGCAGGCCGTGGGTATGGCTCTTTTCCGGGTGGAACTGCACGGCGAAGCGCGAACCCTCGGCCAGTGCGGCGGCGAAATCCTTGCCGTAGTGGCCACGGCCGGCGACCTGCTGTGGATTACCGGCTTCGATGTAATAGCTGTGCACGAAGTAGAAGCGCGCCAGGTCCGGAATATTGTGCCAGAGCGGGTGATCGAGGCTCTGCGCGACTTCGTTCCAGCCCATGTGCGGGACCTTCAGCGCTTCGCCATCTTCGACCATGCCCTTGCCGAAGAAGCGCACCTGACCCGGGAACAGACCGATACAGTCGACCCCGTCGTTCTCTTCGCTGCGCTCAAGCAATGCCTGCATGCCGACGCAGATGCCGAGGAACGGACGGTCCTGGCTGACCTCGCGGACCAGGCTGTCGAAGCCCAGACGACGAATCTCGGCCATGCAGTCGCGGATCGCGCCGACCCCGGGAAACACCACGCGGTCGGCCTCGCGAATCACATCGGCATCGCTGGTGATCTGCACCCGGCCGGCGCCGACGTGTTCCAACGCCTTGGCCACCGAGTGCAGATTACCCATGCCATAGTCGATGACGGCCACCGTCTGCATCAGAGGCAGCCCTTGGTCGACGGCATCTGCCCGGCCATGCGCGGGTCCAGCTCGACAGCCATGCGCAGTGCGCGGCCGAAGGCCTTGAATACCGTCTCGATCTGGTGGTGGGTGTTGTGCCCACGCAGGTTGTCGATGTGCAGGCTGACCAAGGCGTGGTTGACGAAACCCTGGAAGAATTCCTGGAACAGGTCGACGTCGAAGCCGCCAACCACCGCACGGGTGAACGGCACATGCATCTGCAGGCCCGGGCGACCGGAGAAATCGATCACCACGCGCGACAGCGCCTCGTCGAGCGGCACATAGGAGTGGCCGTAACGGGTCATGCCCTTCTTGTCGCCGATGGCCTTGGTGAAGGCCTGGCCGAGGGTGATACCGACATCTTCGACAGTGTGGTGGTCGTCGATATGCAGATCGCCCTTGCACTCGATGTCGAGGTCGATCAGGCCATGACGGGCGATCTGGTCGAGCATGTGCTCGAGAAACGGCACGCCGATATCAAAGCGCGCCTTGCCAGTGCCATCCAGATTGATCGAAACCTTGATCTGGGTTTCCAGGGTGTTGCGTTCGACGGACGCCGTACGTTCGGCCATCACCAGCTCCACAAGTGCTCACGGAAAAGGCGGGCATTATAGGCGGTCGCGGCCGCACGCGGCTACCGACGGCGGTCGCACGCGGTTTACACTCGTCGGCCCCACCCCTTTAGCGCCCGCCGGAGCCCTGCCATGCCCGTGATCGTCGAACGCATCAGCCAGCCCTCGGAGCAGGATCGCCTCGATCTGGCGAAGATTTATGCCGACGCGCCGGCTTGGCTGCTCGCCCCGTATACCGATGCGCAGGCGTTGATCGCCGCGGGACTGGCCGCCGGCACGTTGCTGAGCGGACGCTTCAACGATCGCCTGCTCGGCGCCGCCCTGCTGGAAAGCGGCAGCGTGCATTGGCGGCTGTCGCACCTGTGCGTGCGCACCCTGACCCGCAAACGCGGGGTCGGCCGCCGGCTGCTCGATGAAGCCCAGCGCATCGCCCGCGAAGCCGGTCGACCGCTGCATCTGGCGGCGCCCGTCGAGCATCTGGAGTGCCAAGCGCTGGCGGCGCGCTGTCATCTGCCGCTCGAGCCGCTGTAACACCCGACTCGGGAACCAGCCGCGGCTCTGCTCCGTCCAAGCCGCTACATGCCTGGCGCGGCAGCGAATTTGCACCACTCTGTATACTTCGCCATCCCCTGTTATTTGCCCACAAGGACTCGTCGATGAAATCGCTCGGCAAAATTCTCGGCCTGGTCTTTCTCGGACTGCTGCTGATCGTGGTGGCGCTGGGCTTCGCCCTCACCCACCTGTTCGACCCGAACGACTACAAGGACGAAATCCGCCAGCTGGCGCGGGAAAAGGCCAACCTGGAACTGACCCTCAATGGCGATATCGGCTGGAGCCTGTTCCCCTGGCTCGGCCTGGAGCTGCATCAGGCCAGCCTGGCCAGCGCCGCCACGCCGGATAAGCCGTTCGCCGACCTCAACCTGCTGGGCTTGTCGGTGCGCGTCCTGCCGCTGCTGCGCAAGGAAGTGCAGATGAGCGATATCCGCGTCGAGGGCCTGAACCTGACCCTGAGCCGCGACGAACAAGGCCACGGCAACTGGCAGGACATCGGCCGCCCGGCCAAACCCGCCAGCGCCCCAGCCGATGCAGCCGAGTCGGCGCCAGCCACGCCCGCTAGCAGCGAGACGGACGAGGAAAAATCTGCGCAACCGATGAAACTGGATATCGACAGCCTGATCGTCAACAACGCGCGCATCGATTACCACGACGCCAAGAGTGGCAAGCAATTCAGTGCCGAAAGCATTCAACTGACCACCGGCGCGATTCATGAAGGGGCCGATATTCCGATCAAGCTGACCGCCTTCCTGGGCACCAATCAGCCGCTGATGCGCGCCAAAACCGAGCTGCAGGGCGCACTGCGTTTCGATCGCGCGCTCAAGCGCTATCAGCTGGAAGACATGAAACTGTCCGGCGAGGCCTCGGGCGAACCCTTGCAGGGCAAGACCGCGACCTTCTCCGTCCAAGGCCAGTTGCTCCTCGACCAGGCGGCACAGATTGCCGAGTGGAGCGGCCTGAAACTGTCGGTCAACCAACTGCGCGCGCTCGGCGAACTGAATGTGCGCGAGCTGAACAAAACCCCGAAACTCACCGGCGGCCTGTCCATCGCCCAGTTCAACCTGCGCGAATTTCTCGACGGCATCGGCCAGTCGCTGCCGGCCATGGCCGACCCAACGACGCTGAGCAAAGTCGAATTGGTCACGCGCCTGGGCGGCAGCCCGACCAGCGTGGCGCTCGAAGAACTCAACCTGAAATTCGATGACAGCAGCTTCAGCGGCCGCATCGCCGTCGCCGACCTCGCCAAGCGCGCGCTGCGCGTTCAGCTCAAGGGCGATCGTCTGGATCTCGATCGCTACCTGCCGGCTCGAGTCGCGGAGGGTGCCGACGCCGCCACTGCCAGCCGCCGGAGCGAAGTCAAAGGCACGATTGCCGAAGCCACCAGCAGCGGCAGCGACGAGCTGCCCAAAGCGCCGACCCAGCAGGCCTGGAGCGGAGCCCCGATAGTGCCGGTGGAGCGCCTGCGCACGCTGGACGTGGAGCTGGATATGGCGCTCGGCCAACTGACCCTCGACAAGCTGCCGATCGACAACGCCAGCCTCAAACTGACCAGCAAGGACGGTCTGCTGACCCTGCAAGACCTGCGCGGCGAGCTCTACAACGGCAACTTCAACGCCCAGGCCAGCCTCGATGTGCGCCAGCCAACACCACTGCTGACCGCCAAGAAACGCATCAGCCAGGTACCGGTGGAAAAACTCGTCGAGAGCCAGGGGCAGAAAAGCCCGCTCACCGGCCGCCTGGATCTGGTCACCGATATCACCGCCAGCGGCAACAGCCAAAAGGCCTGGATCGATAGCCTGAATGGCACCGCCAGCTTCACCCTCAGCGACGGCGTGCTGGTCAACGCCAACCTCGAGCAGCAGCTATGCCAGGGCATCGCCACGCTCAATCGGAAAACCCTGTCCAGCGCGCCGCGCGGTCGGGACACACCGTTCCAGGAACTCAAGGGCAATCTCAACTTCCACAACGGCGTAGCCAGCAACCCCGATCTGCGCGCGCGCATCCCCGGCCTGAGCCTCAAGGGCAACGGCGACCTCGACCTGCGCGTCCTCGGCATGGACTACCGGGTCGGCGTCGTCATCGAAGGCGACAAGAGCGAGATGCCCGACCCGGCCTGCCAGGTCAACCAGCGCTACGTCGGCCTCGAATGGCCGCTGCGCTGCCGCGGCCCGCTGGAACTGGGCGCCAAAGCCTGCCGCCTGGACCGCGACGGGATGGGCAAGGTGGCCGCCAAACTGGCCGGCGACAAACTCAATGAAAAGCTCGAAGAGAAGCTTGGCGACAAGGTCAGTCCGGAACTCAAAGACGCCCTCAAGGGCCTGTTCAAGCGATGAGCCCCGAGCATTTCTCCAGCGCCGTGCTCGATTGGTATGACTGCCACGGACGCAAGGATCTGCCCTGGCAACTGGGCATCAACCCGTACCGGGTGTGGGTCTCGGAGATCATGCTGCAGCAGACTCAGGTCAGTACCGTGCTCGGCTACTTCGATCGTTTCATGGACGCCCTGCCGAGCGTCGCCGCCCTGGCTGCCGCGCCGGAAGATGAAGTGCTGCACCTATGGACCGGCCTCGGCTACTACAGCCGCGCCCGCAATCTGCACAAGACCGCGCAGATCGTGGTCGCCGAGCACGCCGGCGAATTCCCCCACAACGTCGATGCGCTGGCCGAGCTGCCCGGAATCGGTCGCTCCACCGCCGGAGCCATCGCCAGCCTGAGCATGGGCCTGCGCGCGCCGATTCTGGATGGCAACGTCAAGCGCGTGCTGGCCCGCTACAGCGCGCAGGACGGCTACCCCGGCGAACCCAAGGTGGCCAAGCAACTGTGGGAAGTCGCCGAGCGCTTCACCCCGCACGCGCGGGTCAACCACTACACCCAGGCGATGATGGATCTGGGCGCCACACTCTGCACCCGCAGCAAACCGAGCTGCCTGCTGTGTCCATTGCAGACGGGCTGCCGCGCGCACTTCCTCGGCCGGGAAACCGCTTATCCGGTCGCCAAACCGCGCAAGGCGCTGCCGCAGAAACGCGCGCTGATGCCGCTACTGGCCAACCGCGATGGCGCCATCCTGCTCTATCGCCGCCCGCCCAGCGGCCTCTGGGGTGGGCTGTGGAGCCTGCCGGAACTGCTCGCCAGCGACGAGCTGGACGATCTCGCCGCCCGCCACGGTCTGACCCTTGGCCAGCGCCGCCAGCTACCCGGTCTGACCCACACGTTCAGCCACTTCCAGCTGGCCATCGAGCCCTGGTTGATCGAGGTCGACGCGCACGGCAGCGGCGTGGCCGAGGCCGACTGGCTCTGGTATAACCTCGCCTCCCCGCCGCGCCTGGGCCTCGCCGCTCCGGTGAAGAAGCTGCTGAAACGCGCGGAAACCGAATTGCACACCGACACCGCTTGAGCCGCGAATCCGCTCAAGCGCGCCATAATCGCAGGAGATCGCCATGACCCGCACCGTGATGTGCCGCAAGCACAAACAACAATTGCCCGCCCTCGACCGCCCGCCCTATCCGGGCGCAAAGGGTGAAGACATCTTCAACAATGTCTCCAAGCAAGCCTGGGACGAATGGCAGAAACACCAGACCCTGCTGATCAACGAACGCCGCCTGAACATGATGAATGCCGAGGACCGCAAATTCCTCCAGGGCGAAATGGACAAGTTCCTCTCCGGCGAGGAATACGCCCAAGCCGATGGCTATGTTCCGCCCAGCGAATAAGCCGACAAACGTAAGCGCCCGTTATCGCTAAATATTTTTCCAACTCGCGCTTGACAGGCAAAGGTCAAATCCGTCTAATAGCGCCCCGTTGCCCAGGTAGCTCAGTCGGTAGAGCAGGGGATTGAAAATCCCCGTGTCGGCGGTTCGATTCCGTCCCTGGGCACCATCTTTTGTTTTCAGGTGGTGCCAAAACCACCCGAAAGCCCCAAAAAACCGGCCTCTGAGCCGGTTTTTTGTTGTCTACGCTTCCCAAGACACCCCGCATAAGCCCCAACAAATGGGGGCCTGTATGGGGGCTTCTTTGGTTCGGTCTCAAAAAGGCCCCCAATGCGGAAGCGAACGACATGTCCCTGACTGACAGCGCCATCAAGGCAGCCAAACCCCAAGAAAAGCCCCACAAGCTGACTGACGCCCACGGGCTTTACCTGCTGGTCAACCCAAACGGCTCCAAGCTGTGGAAGCTTAAATACCGGGTAGCCGGCAAAGAAAAAAAGCTGGCCCTCGGCGCTTACCCCACGGTAACGCTTCAGAAGGCCCGCCAGCGCCGCGACGATGCGCGCCAATTGTTGGCCGAGGGTATCGACCCCGGACAGCAGAGGAAGGCCACCAAGCAGGCACAGAAGGCCGAGGCGCTGACCTTCGAGACGGTGGCACGGGAGTGGTATACCTATAACGCCCCGCGCTGGGCAGAAAGCACTCGCTATAAAGCCAAGCTTTACCTAGAAAACGACATTATCCCCGGCATCGGCTCACGCCCCATCGCCGGTATCACCCGGCCCGACATGGTGGAACTGGTGCGCAAGGTAGAAGCACGCGGCACGTTGAATGCCGCTGGCAAGATTCGCCAATGGTTGCACCAGATATTCCGCTACGCGCTGGCCAAGGGAGTGGTGGAGAGCAACCCGGCCACCGATCTCAGCGTGGTGGCAGAACCGGCCAAGGCTGCCCGCCACCATCCGCACATCGCCTTCACCGAACTGCCCGAATTGCTGGAGAAACTGGAGGCCGTCAAGCTACACACATTCACCCATTCCGCCATTCGCCTGCTGATATTGACAGCCGTTCGCCCCGGCGAATTGCGCGCCGCGCGCTGGGATGAGTTCGACCTTAACTGTGATACCTGGACGATTCCCAAGGAACGCATGAAGGCCCGCCGTCCCCATGTGGTGCCCCTGCCTCGCCAGGCTATGGCCATCCTGCGCCAGCTTCAGGAGATCAGCGGGAAATACGCCCTGGTCTTCCCCGGCCAGCAGAACCCCGATCGGCCCATGAGCGAGAACACCATCAACAAGGCGTTGCGCCTGATGGGCTACGAAGGTCGGCAGACGGGCCACGGCTTCCGCCATCTGCTGAGCACCGAACTGAACGGGCGCGGCTACAACGGCGACTGGATCGAGCGCCAGCTTGCCCATGGCGACAAGGACGAAATCCGTGACACCTACAACCACGCGACCTATCTGCCCCAACGAGAAGACATGATGCAGGCCTGGGCCGATTCGATTGACGCCCTGTGCGCCGGCGCCAATGTGGTGTGCATCAAGCGCAAGGCGTAATTCTTCAACCGTACCGACTATTCTCAAGTCATCGCATTTTCAGTTCAGCCAGCCACACGTGTAGCTCTGGAGAATCCGATGGCCAAGTCGAACCAAAACCTCTACCGGGAGTTTCTGGACGCATTCCATGCCGGCACGCCCCCCTCCCCCGATGCAATGGCGGCCATGGCTGAAGTGGCGCGAACAAAGTTAGATCGAAAGCCCGTCGGCCGACCCCGACGGACACTTGCACAAATACGTCAAAGCCCGTGGCTAAAAGCTGCTTTGAAAGTCGAGGCCAGAAGGGAGCAAGGGGAAACCTGCGCAAAAGCCCGTGCAGAAGTTTTACCAAACTGCAAAAACAGCAAGCGTACCCTTGAGCGATACGGGCGAATAGCGAAACCCCTTTTCGCCCTCCATACCATCGCCAAGTCCGGAGACGCCACCGCTGCGTCATTCAATGTCGTCATCGAATCCGCTAATGCTGTCGTCGAAGCCGCCAATGCCACTTTCAGAGTCCGGGCCGATTGAAAGGCGGCAGTACACAAAGAGAAAACGACGACAAAAATTCAGCCCGAATTATTGTCGTCGCCAGACTCGCCACTAGCACCTTCACTGAAAGTCATGTTCAACGCCACCCCTGGAGGCCCACAACATGGCAAACCCCACCCTATCCGGACTTCGCGAGGCTGCAAAAGCCGAACACACGCGGCGTAACGAAGCCAAAATTCCGCAGCCTGACGAAGAGTTTGAACTCCGCGTCAAGGCTGCCCTCAAGAGCTATCGGTTTATCAAACTACCCGAAGTGAAATGGCTGACCACCCTTTCCACCTCCGAGATTTATCGGCGTATCGCCGCCGGCACTTTCCCCAAGCAAGTCATGCTAGGTCCGAAGTCTGCTGCCTGGATCGAAGACGAGGTACTTGTCTGGCGAGAAGCGTGCATCCGGGCAAGCCGGGATGAAATTGCCTGAGCCATACGCTCAGCGTTGTCCCTGCACACCAAAACAGACGCCACCCCCCGCATAACAACCTGATCCGCTACCAGCGGGGCCGCCCTTGGCTTGCCCGAAAACACCCCTGGAGGCCCCAAACATGGACCACCAAAAGAAACCGGAAAGAGTCAAAGTGGGGTACTGCGTCGTCGATCCGGAAACCGAATGCATTTTGCTGGGGCCATACCCGGCCAAAGAGGAAGCTGATCGTGAATGCGCAGCCTCCTACCCCTGGGGACGAGTGACGGTTCGCCTCGTTCCAATCCGGAGGCGGCCATGACTGATCTCAACGACCGGCACGAACACCTGGAGAGCGAAATATCGGACGCCCTTGAAGCCGAGCGTAGGTGCGAGCGCGAACTGGGCGAGGCGATAGCACGTGGCGATTCAGACGAGGTCCTGAAGGACTTATATAGGGATTGGGACGACGCCCGTGCGGCCCGGCGAGGTATGGAGCCTGAGGTCGAAGCCATGGGTATCCCGCCTGAACTGACTGGCGAAATGCCGGAATACGCCCTGTTGTCTTACCTCAACCCAAACATCCAGCCACGTCCGCTGCCCGTCGGGCTGCCATCGGCAATGACCTGGGATTACGACCTGCTGCCCGATGCATTGAGTAGTTTTGTTCGCGATGTTGCCGAACGCACCCAATGCCCGCCTGACTTTGTGTCCGTCGCTTTGGTCGTCGAGATAGGTAGTGTGGTGGGACGCAAGTTCACCATTCACCCCAAGCGGCACGATGACTGGGCAGTAGTGCCAAATCCGTGGGGATGCGTGATAGGAAATCCGGCGACGATGAAATCGCCTGCACTCAACCAGGCAATGTTTCCACTGCAATCCCTGGAAACTTCAGCAAGGGAGCAGCACACCAAAGCCATGACCGAGTACAAGACCGGCAGCGAACTGCTGGAACTGGAACGCAAGGTCGTTAAGGACAAGGCGAGGAAACTGCTCGAAAACAATCAGAAGGTGGGCGCCCAGTCCCTACTGGAATCCGTCGTGGAGGATATTCCGCCTCCAATCCCCCGGCGCCATATTGTCAACGATACGACTGTCGAGAAGCTGGGGGAGTTACTGAACCAAAACCCCAATGGCCTGCTTCTGGCGCGCGATGAACTGTCGGGATGGTTGGCGCGCCTGCAGGACGAACGCTGGGCGGCAGATCGGGCGTTCTACCTTGAGTGTTCCGAGGGCAACGGCGAGTACACCTATGACCGGATTGGTCGTGGGACGCTGCATATCTCGTCATGCTGCTTATCCATAATCGGTGGCATCCAGCCTTCTCGTATTGCATCGCTAGTGCGCGGTGCGGTTACTGGTGATTTTGCTGACGGGTTGATGCAGCGCTTTCAGCTCTTGGTTTGGCCCGATGACAATAGGGAATGGCAACTGGTGGACCGCTGGCCGAACCACGCCGTCAGAGAGTACGTAAAAGGGATCTTTCATGACCTTGACCAACTACCAGACGAGCCACGCCTGGCACTGCACTTCACCGAGGAAGCTCAGGAGCTTTTTAATACTTGGTACACCGAACACATGCAGGAAATCCGCAGAGGCGAACTGCATCCCGCCCTGCAGGCGCACTTCATCAAAATGGCCAAGACCATCGTCAGCCTGGCTCTGTTGTTCGAGCTAATAGTAGGAGGCAGGGAGGCTGTAGGCCTTGTTGCCACCGCACGCGCCTTGGGCTGGGCGGATTATCTCAAGTCGCACGCCGGGCGAGTGTATGGCGCCGCCATCAACGCTTCGCTATTGGGCGCTCGGTTGATTCTGGAGCGCCGGCGAAAACTCCCTGAGCCGTTTACGCCACGGGACGTCATGCGCAAAGGATGGGCTGGTCTCGACTCACCGGCGACGATAAACGACGCGCTAGCCATCCTCGCTGAGCATCACCTGGTTATTCGGTACGAAGTAAAGGTCGAGACAGGCGGACGACCCTCAGCTCGATTCGTTTGGAGGAGAACTCCTCATGGGCCGATGGTTACAGAAAATCCAAATATGTCCGGACACCCTACCGACAGAACCGACTAAACCTAGTTCTGTCAGTTTTGTCGGTACCTACTCTGCGCATATCCAAAAAATTCCGGGACGTACGGAGCCGTCACCCAATGCTTATGTCTGGCTGCCTACGGTCGCCGCGCTGCTCGAGTGCTCGCCGGTCTATCTACTGGAATCCGGGTTCATCGATCACCATGACCTTGCCGAGCAATGCGGAATGCACCCGCGCTTCGCCGCCCGGCTGATCCGCAGTCACCCAGAATGGAATGCGGCACCGTCCGCAAACGAGCGCAATTTTGCTGGCCCTACAACAACGTGATTGCTTTCCGTCGGACACACGGGTCGCAGCGCCGAGAGAGCCCGCTGGACTGTACCTATCGAGGACTTGACCGCTGGCGACGAAATTTTTAGCTTCGGTCTTGGAAGTGGCCAAATGTTGGCTGCACCGATTGTGGCGGTGCAGGAAAAGTATGCAGCAAGTGGATTGGTTGAGATTAGAACAGCTTCCGGCAAGTGTGCCCGAGCTACACCAGATCATCGTTTCTCAGTGCCCGGAGTGGGCTGGATCACAGCCGTTGACCTTGAAGCAGGGGTCACGATCACGGGCTTTGTGGTTGAGCCTGCCTTGCTTGCAGTGCGGCGAGGATCTGAAGCGCCCACCCGCAAAGGCTTTCAAGGCTGTGGAGAAAAGCAACAGCGAGGTGTTTTGCAGCCTGTCATGCTCCACTCGGTACAAAAATCTAAAGCGAGGGCCAGCGAAACCCAAAGTGCGCGCTGCGCCGCAGAAGGTGGACAAACTGGTGTTCACTGAACTTCCACGAACCCTGGAAGAATTAAACCTACGGGCCATCCAGGAGTACTCACACTGGGCCGGGAAGAAGCCGGGCACGCTGAAAAGGGGCAATCGCTCGTGTGTCCTGGCGATTCACCTTCCCTGCGCGGTGTGTGGCAAACCGATGGTTTATAAAAAACATGCGGTGGTCCAGGCGATTCAACGCGGAATACTACGTTTCAACTGCTCAAAAGAATGCACAAAAATGGCCATACGTCTTGCAGGGCGCCGCTGCAAGACTTGCGGGGGTGTTTTGCCCTTCAGCTACACACGCAAAAGGCCAAGAGCGACCAATGCGATTTACTGTTCGAAAGCCTGCAAACCCAGTCTGAAGACACTGAAGCCAAAACCCTGCGAGTGGTGCAAAGAGCCGTTCCAGCCAGATACCAGTCGCCGCCTCTATTGCTCAGATCCTTGTTTCAGGGCGGGGCATAGTTGGCGATCGGTTCAGCGGAGACTCGGAAACGGCACAACTAGCGGGCCTTACTCCGGGCAGTTTCTGTCCGCACGCGATTTGATCATCGAGCGGGATCGGGTTTGCCGAGTGTGCCAAGAGTGGCGGGAAGACGTGAAGATGGTAGCCCATCACCTGGATGAGAACCCGGCGAATAACGACGTCTCAAACCTGATCCTCCTGTGC
Source organism: Pseudomonas sp. LS44 (assembly GCF_024730785.1). Lineage (NCBI taxonomy): Bacteria > Pseudomonadati > Pseudomonadota > Gammaproteobacteria > Pseudomonadales > Pseudomonadaceae > Pseudomonas > Pseudomonas sp. LS44. The sequence continues at coordinate 432,100 of NZ_CP102830.1, read as the reverse complement.
GCAAGTCACCACATCACGCATCACAAGTCGAAATCGACACCATATCCATGGTTCGCAGATTGGACAGCGTGGGCGAACCAATTTATGCCATCTACCTGGCACGAACAGAATGTCGCTTTGGGGGCGAAATACAACAACGTCCACCCGATTTCTACTGAAACACAAGCCGCATTGCCAGCCTTCGGGTAGGCCATGCCTCAGAGAAAATGGTTCTCAGGGCGCGTCCACAAGGAGAGCCATCGGTACGGTCTGAAGAGCGTTGTCTGGCCCATAGGTGAGTACCAAGCGCTGTGCTGGTGCATACGCAGCCCCCCCTTCAGGAACCGACAGCCGGAGCCGTAACGCAAATCCAGGTGAAATCTCGGTCCTCCAGCGCTCCTGAGCCGCCGCGAAGGCTTCTTCTGCCTCTAGCGCCAACTGCTCAGCCTGTACCGCAACATCCCCCTCCGGGGCGATAAGCGTGCCCAACAGGCTCCTAAACACCCTTCTGACATCTAAGAAAGTGTCCGCTGTCCGTAATTGAAGTGCTTGTTGATGATCGTCGGGCAGTGCGAAGGGCAGCTGCTCGGTCGCGGCAGTAAACCGTTCCCAGCATGCTGCAGAAGGCCCAGCCTGCGCAGCAGCATTGAGCTGCCGCCAAAATACTGGAAGGTCGGTATAGACTGCCGCACCCGTCACCTGCGCCATAAACATAGAAAACTCTAGGGGCGAACAGCGGCACACCATGAGCTGGCTTTGCTCCACGGGTTGCAACAACGCCAAGGGATCATCGGCTCTACTCTTCTGAATGTCGTGAGCGAGCTGATCCGCCTCGGCTTCACCTAGCTCGGGCCGCCTTCTCCGAATGAGGTTGCTGAGAGCCTTATGCGGCAGCCTTGCGTGCGCCCGATCTAGGTCGTCATCGGCGAGGCGCCTTAAAAATCCAGTCTCATCTCGACACAGATCAGGGTTGCCACTCCTTGCCTCCGCCATATACCGCATAGCCTTACCAAAGGTGTAATTGAGCTCGCCCGGGTCAGGGACTAGGTGGACTATCCCCGCTTCGATGAAAGGCTCAAGGAACATCAGAAGCAATACGTTCTTGAGGGTCTGCGTCTTGTACTGCCCGGGGTTGTGGATTGGGTTGTACTCCGGACGGATGCATGCCGGATTCTGAAAAGGGTTGAGGACAATAATTTCGTCAAAATAGCTGGTCCATGCGAGCACGCTGGCAACCACTGTTCGTGGATCTATGCAGCCCATGAATACCGCACGGAAGGTTCGCGGATCAGGCCGCGGCCAGAGCTCCCGAAAATTGGTGTCCGGTGGCCATATGCCTTGCAGCGTTTTGTAGATCTGAACAATGTGCTCATCACACAGCTCGGTGCGGATGTCGTTCCAGTCCTTTCTGCTATCCAATCCGAGGATGTGGCGCACCGCCCGAATGAACATCAGGTTACGTTCGCGAATGCTCGCCACCGACCAGCTAGGTCGCTTCGCCTCAGGCAACTCTTTGCAGCATTTTTCGAAAGTGCGCCCACTTCCGCACCCGCACTCATCCCCATCCTGAATCGAGAAACACTTGGACTCCTTCTTCAGATACTCATGGCTCCCCGACGTTCGTCCATAAGGGTCTTGATAATCGGTCGAGCCATCTTGGTACCCGACATAGATCTCCCCTCCAAAGTGCCAGAGCTCATCACTCGGCGGACGCAACACCTCGCCGACTCCAGCCCAATCCCCCGAATACTGCTGTTCGGGAAAGAGCCATTCCTCCGCTGCGGCCGCCACATACCTGTGAGCTCGCGATTTCAGCAAGTAGTTGACCGCTACCACCGCTTCACGGGAGAGAGACCTAGTGCGAACCCATGCGAGGGTGTTGACGATCGTACGGCCTAGGTGCCGGGAATTCTGACGGTCGGCTAGTAGGTCTAAACCTGGTTTCTGATTTGCGTAGTCGAGATGACTGATGATCAGGCAGTGGTTTGCATCCAGAGCGAAAATAGTCTGGGTACCGTTCCACTGCGCAGCAGGTTCATTGGGGTAAATACATGCCTGGGAATCAGGAGGACAGGCCGCGTTGTAAAGGGTGACTGGATGATCCGTCACGATGAACTTCACGTCCGAGTCTTTGGCTGAGACGATCTCGCGGACACCCTCGCTCCAGAGTGTCAGGTTCAGATGCAGTAAGTACTGCATCTCCGTCATAAGGCCATTCTGATCGAGCCCCGAATATCGCTGCTTGATCCACTCTAACCCTTTGGGCGTACGCATCTTCTGTGCGGCGATGTACGCAAAGAACGACTCGAAGGCGCTATGCACCTCCTCCGGTTTACCTTCGGCCATCTGTCGTACAGCGACCGCCCCCTCGTTGTCGATATCCCCAAAAAGAAGACGCTCTATTTCATCGTTGGGCTGCCCATCCGGCCACGTCGTATAGAGATCCGATGTATAGAAAAAACTCTTAGGAAATTTCTTGTTAATCGCCCTCGCCGGGCCTTTGTGATAAACCGGGGGTGTGAGATCAAGGCGATAAATCTGCGCATTAGGCTCCTGTAGGAAGCGCTTCTGGTACCACACCGGCACGTAGTGGTTATCGTGAGTCTGCTGGGCTGTCACTGGGTAGTTTCCGGTGAGCTTGAGGTTTGGACTGGAAAGAGTTGGTGCGCCCCTCTAGCCGCATGAGCAACGTCAGGACGTTCAGTAGTTTTCTGTGGCGAGAGGCGACTGCTTTATAGGGTTTTCTAACACCTCGTTGGCAAACCATAGACCTACTTTGAACCGCCATTGGCATTTTGCGGACAGCATGACCAACCGGTTTGGGTCGCTAGGCAGCGTCCGCTTCTGGCCGAGGCTGTGTAAAAACGTTTTGAGCGCCGAACACTGATCGTTTGACGATCAATTTTGGCGCTTCCTAGCAAATTCTGAGCATCCCAACTCGGTCAAATTCCAAAGATTTTGCGTAGCAACGCCAACCTCGAATTTCAGCGGGAGTTTTTACACAGCCTCGGCCGAAAACGGACACCATGAAGGTCAGAAGCGAACGCACTAAGCCAAATTGACCTTTCTCCCTGAGCGCTGCTAGTAAATCTTCAGTTTCTAAACAGGTCCCTTTGGGCATGCATCTTCCTTGAGTGGTGTAATCTGCAGTTGATCGTCTGGTCCATCGGCAGTGGACAGAGGCAAGCCACGCAGCGGAAGTCTGACCGGTCTACACCTATCCGTATTCATCCAGTGGTCAATAGCGCCAGCGCCGGGAGCCGAGAGTCTGCGAAGGCCCTAGTTTGCCTTTTTCCGGGAGCGGGATTGCAGTGATTCGCGCGGCGCGAAGACGGCTTTAAACGCAAGCACCTCAGAAAACTGCCCCCAAGGTGCGTGCCCACCCCAGAGGGGGGGAGGCGCTGCAGCTCCCGACACTTGATCTAGCGGACCCCGAACCCCTTCTTCAAATCGAACGCAGAAAAAACGGCGAATTTCCCCAAGACTGGAAAAAACGGCTACCCGGTTCGCCGCCGACACCTACTGGCTTTTGTCGGGACTGCTAGGGCAAAATTACTACTCCGGACTAAAGGACATCTCGTTTTGGGGGCTTATTTGGGGGCTTCTGCAAAGAGCGAACCCAGAGAAACCTTTCAACGACGGGCTTTTGGCGGGACAGTTCGATTCCGTCCCTGGCACCACTAATACCGAGAAACCCCAAGCGAACTTAGCCTCCTTGGGGTTTTTTATTGCCTGCGATTCCTCGTCACCGCGTGTCCGTTCCTTGCTCCTCGGCGGACAACGGCTCCGCGAGCGCGCCTAGACTTACGTCCAATGGGCAAGCCGCCCGCCAGCCATGACCATGGCCTTCTTCGTTTTCCGCATGGTTCAGCATGAGCACCAGCGATGCGTTCGCCCAGGCGGGCAAGACCGCCGTGCTGCAGAACATCCACGGTCTGATGGAGTTTCTGCAGAAATTCCCACCGTTCAACCAGATGGACAGCAGCCATCTGGCCTACCTGCTGGAACACTGCCAGCTGCGTTTCTACGCCCAGGGCGAAAGCATCATCAGGCCCGCCGATGGGCCGGTGCAGTACTTCTATATCGTCAAGCAAGGCCGAGTGGTTGGCGAGCGTCCGCATTCGGCCAGGCGCGGCACGGAAACCACTTTCGAGATCACCAGCGGCGAGTGCTTCCCGCTGGCCGCGCTGCTCGGCGAGCGTGCCACTCGCACCGAGCATCTGGCCGGCGCCGATACGTTTTGCCTGTTGCTCGGCAAGGAGCCATTCGCTCGACTGTTCTCGACGTCCACCCCGTTCCGTGATTTCTCCCTGCGCGGGGTCAGCAGCCTGCTCGACCAGGTCAACCAGCAGGTGCAGCTCCGCGCGGTCGAGTCTCTCGGCGCCGACTATTCGCTGGACACCCGCCTGGCCGAGCTGGCCACGCAGCAACCGGTGAGCTGCCGGTCAGACACCCCGTTGCGCGAGGCGGTGCGGCACATGCATGAGATGCACGTGGGCAGCATCGTGATCGTCGATGAAATGCAGCGGCCGCTGGGCATTTTCACCTTGCGCGACCTGCGCCGGGTGATCGGCGAAGCCAGTGCCGACCTCGAACAGCCGCTGGGTGAAATCATGACCCAGCAACCCTTCGCCATGGCTCCGTCGGCCAGCGCGTTCGACGCCGCCATGGCGATGACCGAACGGCATATCGCCCACGTCTGCCTGGTCGAGAATGGCCGCCTGACCGGCGTGATCTCGGAGCGCGACCTGTTTTCCCTGCAACGCGTCGATCTGGTCCATCTGGCCCGCACCATTCGCCATGCCGGCAAGCTCGACACCCTGGTGGCGCTGCGCAACGACATTCATCTGCTGGTCGAGCGCATGCTCGCCCACGGCGCCAGCTCGACGCAGATCACCCGCCTGATCACCCAGCTCAACGATCACACCACCTGCCGGGTGATCGAGCTGACGCTGGCCGAGCATGGCGACCCCGGCGTGCCCTTCACCTGGCTGTGTTTCGGCAGCGAGGGGCGCCGCGAGCAGACGCTGCACACCGATCAGGACAACGGCATCCTCTTCGACGCCGACGACGCGGTCGAGGCGGCGGCGATCCGCGGTCGCCTGCTGGCGCTCGCCGAGCGCATCAATCAGGCCCTGGCGCAGTGCGGTTTCAGCCTGTGCAAGGGCGGCATCATGGCCGGCAACCCGGAAATGTGCCTGTCACGCAGCGAGTGGAGCCGGCGCTTCAGTACCTTCATTCGCGAGGCGACGCCGGAAAACCTGCTCGGCTCGACGATTTTCTTCGACCTGCGCGCCATCTGGGGCGCCGAACAGAGCTGCGAGCAACTGCGCGTCGAGCTGATGGCGCAGATCGCCGAAGACCAGATCTTCCAGCGCCTGATGGCCGCCAACGCACTGCGGATGCGCCCGCCGGTCGGGCGCTTTCGCGATTTCGTGGTGGCCCGCAAAGGCGGTGAGCAGGCCGGCACCCTGGATCTCAAGGTGCAAGGCCTGACGCCCTTCGTCGATGCCGCGCGGCTGCTCGCCTTGGCCAATGGCATCGCCGCCACGGGCACCCTCGAGCGCCTGCGCGCCCTGGTCGAGCGCCAGTTGATCGATGCCCAGGACGGCGCCGCCTACGAGGAGGCCTATCACTTCATCCAGCAGACCCGCATGCAGCTGCACCAGACCCAGGCGCGCCAGCAGCAGGCGTATTCGAATCGGCTGAACCCCGACCACCTCAATCACCTCGACCGGCGCATCCTGCGCGAGTCGTTGCGGCAAGCGCAGCGCCTGCAGAGCAGCCTGGCGCTGCGCTATCAACTATGAGCATGCTCGCCTGGCTGCAGCGCCGCCGGCCGCTCTTGAGCGCCGTCCAGCAACAGCGGCTGGCCACGCTGCCCGTCGCTCCGCCGCTGGACAGCCGGCCGCTGTGCACGCAACGTCTGGTGGTGCTCGATCTGGAAACCAGTGGCCTGAACATGCGGCGCGATCAGGTTCTGGCAGTCGGCGCGGTGGTCATCGAAAACGGCGCCATCGACCTTGCCCAGCAGTTCGAATGCACCTTGCAGGCAACTGCCCAAATCGGCCCCAGCGTACTGATCCACGGTCTGGGGCCAAGCGAGCTAGCCGCCGGGGTCGATCCCACGGAAGCGCTGCTGGGCTTTCTCGAATTTCTCGGCAGCAGCTCGCTGCTGGCCTTTCACGCGGGCTTCGATCAACGCATGCTCGGCCGCGCGCTCAAGCAGGTGCTCGGCCTGCGCCTGCAGCGGCATTTCTTCGATGTCGCCGAACTGGCACCACTGCTGTGCCCGCAGGCGCAGCTCCGCAATGCCGGGCTGGACGACTGGGCCGGCTATTTCGGCCTGCACGCCCACCAGCGTCATCACGCCAGCGCCGACGCGCTGCTGACCGCGGAAATCGCCCTGATCCTGTTCAATCGCGCCCGCAGCCACGACCTCGATAGCCTGGTGGCGCTGGAGCAACGCTTGCAGCACTGGCGCCGCCGGCAACGCACGCCGTCGTTCTGACAGGCCGTTGAGAAATGTAGGCGAGGCCGCCGAGGCAAGGCGCAACGCAGTCGGTGGGTTACGGCCTGCGGCCTAACCCACCCTTGAAAATCAAGACATTAAAGGGTCGGATCAATAGGATGCGCGGCCCAGCTGGCATGGCTTGGGATTTCCGACCTGGAGCAGACGAACAGTCCGGCGCTTCAGATGGACCGCTGGTTGACCCGTTTGGACAGCTCCTCGGCCGACTCCTTCCGCTCCGAGTAGCGATCGACCAAGTCAGGGCGTTCGCGCAGCAGGAGGGTGAACTTGACCATCTCCTCCATGACGTCCACCACACGGTCGTAGTAGGACGACGCCTTCATGCGGTCCTGGTCGTCAAACTCCAGGTACGCCTTCGGCACGGACGACTGGTTGGGGATGGTGAACATCCGCATCCACCGACCTAGGACCCGGAGCTGGTTGACCACATTGAAGGACTGCGACCCGCCACACACCTGCATGACCGCCAAGGTTTTGCCCTGGGTCGGGCGTACCGCCCCCAGCGCCAACGGCACCCAATCAATCTGCGCCTTGAAGACGGCCGACATTGCGCCGTGTCGCTCGGGTGAACACCAGACTTGGCCTTCAGACCAGACCATCAGGTCCAGCAGCTCGCGCACCTTGGGATGGTCGACCGGGGCGTCATCGGGCAAGGGGAGCCCGGACGGGTTGAAGATGCGCGTCTCTGCACCGAAGCGCTCCAGCAGACGGGCGGCTTCCTCCACCAGGAGCCGGCTAAAAGAGCGTGGCCGGGTCGAGCCATAGAGCAGCAGGATGCGCGGTTTGTGGGCCTCCGCTTCGCGGCCTTGGACTAGCGTTTCGTCCAGATTGGGGAGGTCGTGGGTCATGGTCGTCTCCAGGCTACAGGGTGCTGATGCGGTCGAGCTCGTGCTTCAGCTCGTCGCGACTCAGTCGGTCGAAGGGCAACGCCAGGAAAGCCCGGCAACGCGTCTCGATGTGGGCCAGGGTCGCGTGAAATGCGGCGGAGACAGCGGCGGCGTCTCCCTTCACGTCGGACGGGTCCTCCAGGCCCCAGTGGGCTTTCAGGGCCGGGCCGAAGTACACCGGGCAGGCTTCCCCAGCGGCCTTGTCGCAAACGGTGATGACGACGTCCGGGACGCTGCTCTCAAAGGCATCGTTGCCCTTGCTGGCCAGACCCAGGGTCGAAATACCGGCCTCCTGGAGCGTCGTCAGCGTGCGTGGCAGGACCTGGCCTTTGGGGAAGCTGCCGGCGCTGACAGCCTCGAACCCCTCCGGAGCCAGATGGTTGAACATGGCTTCGGACAGGATGCTGCGGCAACTGTTGGCCGTACACATGAACAGGACTTTCACAGGGTGCTCCTCCGTATTGGCAGTGGCATCAGAAGCCCAACCGGATGGCCAGGGCGGACAAGGTGATGAACAGGATGGGCAAGGTCAGGATGGCGCCGACCTTGAAGTAGTAGCCCCAGGTGATGCGGATACCCTTGCGCTCCAGAACATGTAGCCAAAGAAGCGTGGCCAGACTGCCAATTGGCGTAATTTTCGGCCCCAGGTCGCAGCCGATGATGTTGGCGTAGACCATCGCCTCGCGCACCACGCCAGTAGCATCCGTTGCCTGAATCGACAGGGCGCCGACCAGGACGGTAGGCATGTTGTTCATGACTGACGATAGCGCCGCCGTTAGGAATCCGGTCCCCAGCGCAGCGCCCCATACGCCATAGCCGGCCAAGTGGTTTAGGGCAGCCGTCAGGTAGTCGGTGAAGCCTTCGTTCTTCAGGCCGTAGACGACGAGGTACATGCCCAGGGAGAAGATGACCACTTGCCAGGGCGCCTCGCGCAGCACCCTCCGAGTGGAAATGACATGCCCCCGAGCAGCGACAGCAAACAGGACGGCGGCGCAGACGGCAGCTACGGCGCTGATCGGGATGCCCAGCGGCTCCAAGGCGAACAGCCCCAGTAGCAGCGCGACCAGAACACACCAACCTACGCGGAAAGCAGCCCGGTCGCGGATGGCCATGCGCGGGTCTTTCAGCAACTCCAGGTCGTAGCTCACCGGGACCTCGCGCCGGAAGAACCACCAAAGGGCGGTCAGGGTGGCGGCGACGCTGACCAGGTTGACCGGGACCATGACAGAGGCGTACTCGCTGAAGCCGAGTCCGAAGTAGTCCGCCGACACGATATTCACCAGGTTAGAGACGACCAGAGGCAAGCTGGCGGTATCCGCGATGAAGCCGGCCGCCATGACAAAGGCCAAAGTGGCAGCTGCCGAGAAGCGCAGGGCAACCAGCATGGAAACCACGATTGGGGTCAGGATGAGCGCGGCGCCGTCGTTGGCAAACACGGCCGAGACTGCGGCCCCCAGGAGTATGGTGAAGGCGAAAAGGCGGCTCCCCCGACCTTTGGCCCAGCGCGCAACGTGAAGTGCGGCCCACTCGAAGAACCCGGCTTCATCGAGGAGCAGGCTGATGATGATGACCGCGATGAAGGTCGCCGTAGCGTTCCAGACGATGCCCCACACGGTGGGAATGTCGGCCAGGGTAACGACGCCGAGCAGGAGGGCGAGGATGGCGCCGAAGGATGCGCTCCAGCCGACGCCAAGGCCCCTGGGCTGCCAGATGACCAGGATGATAGTGACGAGGAAGACTGCTACTGCGACAAGCATGACGACTCCGGTGCGCTTCTGAGTTAGCAGCAAGCAGCGGCGCGGACGGGGCGGTCGCCCATCTGCCCCAGGCGTGCTCGGTCCTGTTCAAGCCACTCGCTGTTGGCCTCCAGCGTCGTCATAAGGACGTCATGGACCCAAGGCGCCAGGTCCGGATTGAGCTTGTAGTAAACCCATTGCCCTTGGCGTCGATCCAGCAGAAGGCCGCACGCACGGAGTTGGGCAAGGTGTCGAGATACCTTCGGCTGGCTGTCATCCAGGGCACAGACCAGTTCGCAGACGCAAAGCTCGCCCTCCTGGACAACCAGCAGGGCCGCACGCGCCCGGGTTTCATCCGACAGGCACTTGAACAGAGCGAGCGGGGTCATGGCGAACAGTGCCTCACAAACATATGGATTATCGAATATATGGATATCCACATATCTTAGCAACCATATCATCCACGCGACCTACTCATGGGGACACACGACGCCATACCAGCGCCCACGCGCTGCTGAGCGCCGAAAAATGCCCTGATTCTGTTCAGTGCCCCGCGCCCGACACCTCGCTTGGCTTGGCGCCGGAGCAACCTTTGCAACACTGCTGCCGTCGGCAACGCACGTCATCGCCCCTAACAACTCCGTACTCTGTGCTCCGCCCGACCATCTGCAATTGCGGCAGATCGCCATATTCTGCGAATATATGCGAATAATTCTCGTTGTTTTGTTATTTGTCATTTGCAGAGGCTGGGGTTGCAGTGGCCGTTGGGGAATCTTCAAATCACGAACTGGCGGGGCTGCTCTATCGCGATCATCGCGATTGGCTGCTCGGCTGGCTGCGCAAGAGTCTGAGCTGTCCGCATCGGGCGGAAGACCTTAGCCAGGACACCTTCGTGCGCATCCTCAACAAGCCGGATCTGCGTCAGCTGCGAGAACCACGGGCGCTGTTGACCACCATCGCGCGCGGCTTGCTGATCGACCATTTCCGTCGCCACTCGCTGGAACGTGCCTACCTCGACGAGTTGGCCCTGCTGCCCGAACAATCGCACCCGGATGTCGAGGAGCAAGCGCTGATTCTCGAATCGCTCCGGGAAATCGAGCGGCTGCTCGGCAAGCTGTCCAGTAAGGCCTGCGCGGCTTTCCTGCATAACCGCATCGACGGCATGGGCCACGCGGAAATCGCCGAGCGCCTCGGCGTGTCGGTGCCGCGCGTGCGCCAATACCTGGCCCAGGGCCTGCGCCAGTGCTACATCGCGCTCTACGGAGAACCGACATGAACCATGCGCCGGTGTCGGCCAAGGTGCTCGATGCGGCCATCGACTGGCAGCTACGTCTCGACTCGGGCGCGGCCAGCGAGCATGAGCGCGGCGAGTTCAGCATCTGGCTCGCCGCGCACAGCGAGCATGCCCGCGCTTGGGCGCAGCTGGGTGGGCTCGACCATCGGCTCGCCGGGGCCTCCAGCCTGGCGGCACGGCGCGCCTTGCTGCGCACGCCAAACAAAAAACGCACCGCGCGGGCCAGCGGACTGCTCGGCCTGGTCCTCGGCAGTGCGCTCGCGCTTGGCCTGCTGAACCAGCAGCGACCGTTGACCGATTGGTTGGCGGACATCGTCACCGGCAGCGGCGAACAGCGCGAAGTGCAATTGCCGGATCGCACGCGGGTGCGCCTGAACAGTCGCAGCGCGCTGGATATCGACTTCAATCCGACCCAGCGCCGGCTGTTCTTGCGCAGCGGGGAAATTCTCGTGGAAACCGCCCACGGCGATGTGCGTCCGTTCGTGGTCGGCACCCCGGAAGGCGACCTGCGCGCGCTGGGCACGCGTTTTCTGGTCCGCCGCGAAGCCCAGGGCACGCGCCTGATCGTGCTGCAGTCGGCGGTGGCCGCGCACCCACTCGCGGCGCCGGACGAGCGCATCGTCACGGAAGGCCAGCAGGTGCTGATGCACGCCGCCACGCTGGAGGCCAGTCAGCCGGCACCGCTCGCGGCCGACGCCTGGACTCGCGGCATGTTGGTGGCCGAGAACATGCGCCTGGCCGAGCTGCTCGCCCAATTGAGCGAGTACCGCGATGGCTATCTGGGTGTCGATCCACGTATCGCCGATCTGCGGATCAGCGGCAGTTTCCCGCTGCACGACAGCGAACTGGCCCTCGCCGCACTGCCACCGAGCCTGCCGGTGCGCATCGAACGACATACTCGCTGGTGGGTGAAGGTAGCGCCGGTTGAGAGCTCGCAATCGCGATAGAAGTTAAGCCACGAGGGCCGCTTCTATAGCCGGGAAAACCGATCGATCTCGCCGCCAGTAAAAATAATTTCATCCTGCCCTATCACTTTTCCAATCTGCTTCGGCAACAGGACATTGAGACTTATTCCCGCTTAGGAGATGTTCGCAATGTCGTTCTCGTTGACCACCCCGTTCCGACCCGCCCTGCTGGCCGCCGCTCTGGCACTGAGCTGTGCCTCCCTGCAGGCGCAGGCTGATTCTGCCGTACGCCATTACCAACTGCCAGCCGCGCCGTTGGCCAGCACGCTGAGCCGGATCGCCAGTGATGCCGGGATCGTCCTGAGCATCGAGCCTAGCCTGACGGCCGGCAAAACTGCCCAGCCAATTCAAGGCGATTACGACGCGCGCACTGCCCTGCGCCAAGCCCTCAACGGCAGCGGCCTGCAGCTGGTACAAAGCAGCGCCGGCACCTACAGCCTGGAGCCGCTGCCGCAAGGGGCGCTGGCGCTGCCGGAGACCAACATCAATGCCGCCGGCAACAGCGAAGCTGCCTGGGGCCCGGTCGAAGGCTACGTCGCCAAGCGCACCGCCGCCGGCACCAAGACCGATACACCGCTGATCGAGGTGCCGCGCTCGGTGTCGGTGATCACCCGCGAGCAGCTGGACGATCGGCAAACCCTTAACCTCAACGATGCCCTGCGCTACACCGCCGGCGTGCTGAGCAGTGGCTACGGCTCCGACTCGCGCGCCGACTGGTTGAAAGTGCGGGGCTTCGTGCCGACTCAGTTCCTCGACGGTCTGCCGCTGCCGGTCGGCTCGTTCGCCAACCCGAAGATCGAGCCGTGGAACCTCGAGCGCATCGCCGTGCTGCGTGGTCCGGCCTCGTCGGTCTACGGTCAGACCCCGCCTGGCGGCCTGCTGGACATGGTCAGTCGCCGCCCGCAGAGCGAAAGCAGCCAGGAAGTGCAGGTGCAGGCCGGCACCAATAACCACAAGCAGATCAGCTTCGACAGCACCGGCGCCATCGACGACGACGGTCGTTTCGCCTACCGCGTCAGCGGCACCGTGCGTGACAGCGACACGCCAATCGACCACATCTCGGACAAGCGCTACAACCTCGCCCCGAGCCTGACCTGGAACCTCGACGACGACACCCACCTGACCTTCCTGTCGCAGTACACCCGCGACGATACCGGCATCACCGGTCAGTTCCTCCCGCTGCAGGGCACCAAGATCGACTCGCCGTTTGGCAAGATCTCCCATCACAAGAACCTCGGTGAGCCGGACTGGGACTTCTACGACCGCACCTACTACGCGCTCGGCTATGCCTTCGACCATCGTTTCAACGAGGTCTGGCAGTTCCGTCAGAACCTGCGTTACACCAAGAGCGACCTGGAATTCCAGGCGGTCAACGTCAGCACCTTCAATACCGTCGACGCCAATGGCAACGTCACCCGCGAATCCGGCATCGTCAACGAAGACATCAGCCAGTTCGCCGTAGACAATAACTTCCAGGCCGACTTCCAGACTGGTGAGCTGAGTCACACCCTGCTGCTCGGCCTCGATCACCAGCGCTCGAATAGCAACTACCAGTGGCTGTACGGCTTCGGCGTGCCGTCGATCAACGTCAACAAGCCGGTTTATGGTGCCGACCTGTCTGGCGTGACCTACTTCACCCTGCAGGACTACAACCAGAAGACCCGCCAGACCGGCCTCTACGTGCAGGACCAGATCGCCCTCGACAACTGGCGCCTGACCATCGGTGGCCGCGAAGACTGGGTGCACACCGGCACTACCTTCTACAATCAGGGCGACGTTACTAACACCCAGCGCGACGTTGTGTTCAGCGGCAACGTCGGTCTCAGCTACCTGTTCGACAATGGCCTGGCGCCGTACGTGTCCTACGCCGAATCGTTCCAGCCGGCGATGGGCGCCACCGTCAGCAGTACCACCTCGTTCGAGCCCACCGAGGGCAAGCAGTACGAAGTCGGCATCAAGTACCAGCCGCCGGGCAGCAACACGCTGCTGACCGCCGCAGTGTTCGACCTGACCCAGCAGAACGTCAGCGTCACCGAAGGCAGCATCACCCGCCAGATCGGCGAACTGAAAGTCCGTGGCCTGGAGCTGGAAGCCACCTCCGACGTCACCGACAACCTTAAGCTGGTCGCCTCCTACGCCTACAACGACTCTGAGATCCAGAACGGCGCGGACAAGGGCAATCGCATGCAGCAGATGCCGCGCAACCAGGCCACCACCTGGGCCGACTACACCTGGCACGCCGGTCTGCTCGACGGTTTCGGCATCGGCGCCGGTGCGCGCTATGTAGGTGACAGCTACGGCAACACCGCCAACACCTGGGTCGGCCACACCGGCTCCTACACCGTGTACGACGCCTCGCTGCACTACGACCTCGGCCGCCTGAGCAGCACCCTGCGCGGTGCCGCGCTGGCGGTGGACGCGAAGAACCTGTTCAACAAGGACTACCTGTCCACCTGCGACGGCTTCTGGTGCTACTACGGTGACGAACGCAGCGTCGTCGCCAGCGCCAGCTACAAATGGTAAAGCGCTAGCGCGCTGCGTCGCATGATCGAGGCCGCCTGTAAGCGGCCTCGGTCTTTTGGGGAAATGACCATGAATGCCACCACGATTCGCCGCTGGTCCTTCGTCCACACCTGGACCAGCCTGATCTGCACCCTGTTCCTGCTGCTTCTGGCGCTGACCGGTTTGCCGCTGATCTTCCACCACGAACTCGAGCACCTGCTCAGCGACGCGCCGGAACTGCGCGAGCTGGCGCCGGGTACCCCGCAGCTCGACCTGCAGCAACTGGTCGAGGCAGCGGAGAAGCACCGTCCCGGCGAAGTGATGCAGTACCTCGGCTGGGAGGAGGACGAGCCGAACGGCGTGGTAGCGATCACCGCCGCCACGGCCGGCACCGAGCCGAATTCCTCGCACACCTTCATGCTCGACGCACGCACGGGCGAGGCGGTGGCCATGCCGGCGGCCAACGGCGGCTTCATGATGCTCATGCTGCGCCTGCACGTGGACATGTTCGCCGGCCTGCCCGGCAAGCTGCTGCTGGCCTTCATGGGCCTGCTGTTCGTGGTCGCCATCGTCTCCGGGGTGGTGCTCTACGCGCCGTTCATGCGCCGTCTGCGCTTCGCCGAGGTGCGCCGGCACAAGTCGGCGCGCACCCGCTGGCTCGACCTGCACAACCTGATCGGCATCGTCACCCTGAGCTGGGCGCTGGTGGTCGGCATCACCGGAGTGATCAGCGCCTGCAACGATCTGGTGATCGCCGCCTGGCGCCACGACAGCCTGGCCGCGCTGATCGAGCCGTACCGCGACGCCCCGCCACTGACCACGCGCGCGCCGGCGACCGACGTGCTGCGCATCGCCGCCGCTGCGGCACCGAACATGCAACCGGACTTCATCGCCTTCCCCGGCACGCGCTTCTCCAGCGCGCACCACTACACGGTGTTCATGAAGGGCAGCACGCACCTCACCGCGCACCTGTGGACACCAGTGCTGATCGACGCACAGAGCCTGGCGGTGACCGCGGTCGGCACGCGACCCTGGTACATGAGTGCGCTGTCGCTGTCGCAGCCGCTGCACTTCGGCGACTACGGCGGGCGGCCGATGCAGATCCTCTGGGCGCTGCTCGACGTGCTGACCATCGTCGTCCTCGGCAGCGGCCTGTACCTGTGGTGGAGCCGCCGCGGTCCGTTGCCCGGCACGCCGCATGCGGCGCGTGAGGTGCAGCCATGAAGCGGCAGAGTTTGTGGCGAGTATTCGCCGCCCCGCTGCTACTCGCCCTGCTCGGCTTCGCCGGGCTGTTGACCGCCTTGCTCGGCGACGGCCTGTGGGACGCACTGGCCTGGCTCGGCCTCGGCCTGGCCGCGCTGCTCGGCTACTGGGCGCTGCTGCCGCGCGGCCAGCGGCCTGAGCCGTGACGGAAACAACAGGCTACGTCCCCGTTAAGCGTTGCGCACCGCTTTTGTAGGACGGGTTAGCCGCGTAGCGGCGTAACCCACCAGCGGCATCGTTCGGAACACTGGCGGCCCGCCTGCTCGGTGGGTTACGCCTACGGCTAACCCACCCTACGAATCTGGCGACGACCCGCCGCGCACTGCCGGCGGCCAGAAGCGTGGCGGGAACAACAGGGCAATCTGCCGCGCCAGACGGGCGCCCAGCGCGCGCTCGTCACTCAGCATGGCCATCGTCTGGCTCCCGGCACAGCGTCCAATACAAGCCCAGCGCCAGCAGCAGAGCGAGCTGGCCGAGCGCCGCGCACAGCTCGAGAAACGAGCGCAGAGTGCTGCTGGCGGCAGCGTCATGGATGCCGGTCAGCCACAGCCAGAAAGCGTCCGGCAGCACGCTCAGCGCCAGGTAGGCGAGTGGCGTGCCGCTGAGCACGAAGCCCTTCACCAGGCCCATTTCGCCGGTGAACAACAGTAGCACCAGGGCGATCACCCCGAGCACCAGACCAATCGCCAAGCAGGCAGTGAATTGCAGGATGGCGCGGCCCATCACTGCACCTCCTGGCGAGCCGCGTCGCCGCGACCCACGCCGTACCAATCCAACTTGCGAGTCAGCAGCATGACGGCGGCGAGCAGGCCGAACACCAGCAGTGAGCCCATCAGCAGCGCGTAATCCTCGGCGCTGAGCAGCGCATAGAGCATCGCGTAGAGCGCCGCCAGCAACGCGGTGAAGCCGCCGCCGCGCAGCCAACTGTGCAGCACGCCGCTGACGTAGACGCCGACCATCAGCACGCAGGCGCTCGCAGAAATCCCATAGGCCAGGGCGAAGCCGAGGTGTTCGGAGAGTGACAACAGCAGCAGGTAGAACAGCGCCAGGGCCAAGCCGACCAGGCCGTACTGCACCGGGTGCACCGCCAGACGCTTGAGCACTTCGAAGAGGAAGAACGCGGCGAAGGTCAGGGCGATGAACAGCAGCGCGTATTTGATCGCCCGTTCGCTCTTCAGATACTGGTCGACCGGGTCGACGAAGCTGACGCCCAGGCTCGGCCCGCTGAACGCCTCGCAACGCTCGTGGCGCACACAGTCGCGCAGCGCTTCCTCGAGGTTGGTGGCGAAGAAACTGGTCTGCCAACGAGCGACGAAGCCCTTGCCGCTGATCTCCCGCTCACTCGGCAGGTAGCTGCCGACGAAACTCGGGTGCGGCCAGTCGGAACTCAGCGCCACACGGCTGTCGCGACCGACCGGGGTGACGCCGAGCTGGCCGGTGCCCTGCAGTTTGAGCTCGAAGGAGAAGTTGAAGGCCTGCGCGCTGCTGCCATCGAGCAACGCCAGCGGCACATGCACGCCGTTGCCCAGCCGCGAGTCGCCGCTCCCCGGCGCGAAGCTCAGGGTCTGCCCGCCGATGCGCAGCTTGAGGTCATTCTTGATCCCGCGGATGTCGCTGATGCCGACCGCAAGGAACGCCGGCTCGAAACGATAATCGGCGAAATTCTCGCGGATGCCGAACTGCGCCGGCACTTCGAAGCGCCCGCTGAGCTGGTTATCGCTATGGAACAGGCGCGCCTGGTAAATACCGCGGTAGCGCAGCTCGGTCTTCACCGTGCCGTCGAGGGCGAACCGCTCGGGCAGGAAATACAGGCGGCTGCGCACTTCGCGCTCTTCCAGGTAGCGCTCGCCGCTCTTCTCGTGGGTCTTCCACTCGCGCACGGTGCGCCGGTATGGCACCACCAGGATCGGTCCGGTGATCTGCTGGCTGTAACTGGAACTACGGGCGATGTCGTCGAGCACACCGTCGCGCAGTTGCTGACGCTCGTCGACCAGGCCGTCGATCAGCATCAGCGGGATCATTAACAGGACGATCAACAGGGCGACGATGCCCAACTTGAAACCCAGGGTACGGCTCATGGCGACTCTCCATTCGGGATGAATGGAGGCAGTCTGAGCAGCGTGTGTGCAGGCTGCGTGGGGCGCGAATGGAGATTGGGTGGATAGTGTGTGAAGCGCCCGGCGGCGCTTCCGTAGGAACGTAGGGCGGACTCAGGAGCGCCAGCGAACAGTCCGCTGCCGGCCTCCGACGGCGTACTGCTGCGCGAGTACGCCCTACGGACGGTGGATCAACCGTCCGCTAGCAGCTCCAGACGGGCCTCGACGCCAGCCTCGACGTTCACCACCGCTAACCGCCCGCCATGCAGCTCGGCGACTTCGGCGACGAAGTTGAGGCCCAGGCCGGTGCTCTTGCGCCCGGTGTGCGGGCGCGCCAGCGAGTAGAAGCGCTCGGTGAGACGCGCCAAGGCATAGTCGGGAATCGCCGGCCCAGGGTTGAACAGACGCAAAATCAGGCGTTCGCCGACGCACTCGGCGCTGAACCGCAACTCGCCGCCCGCCGCCGTGAAATCCACGGCGTTGTCGAGCAGATTGGCCAGCGCCTGGCGCAGCAAAAAACGCTCGCCGCTGGCCGTCAGATCCGCGTCGATGCGGTTGTCGACCCGCAACCCAGCCTGCTGCAAGCGTGCCGCCTGAGCCTGGCAAAGTTCCTCGACCAGCGCGCGCAGCGGCACCGCGACGCGCTCTTCCAGGCCTTGGCGCTGCTCGACCTGGGCCAGCAGCAGGAGCCGCTCGATCAGCTGCTGCAGACGCGCGCTCTCGCTGTCGATGTTGCCGACGAAGCGCTCGCGCTGCTCGACCGGCATCTCGCCGTGCAGCAGTTCGGCGGCGCCGCGAATCGCCGCCAGCGGGCTCTTCAACTCGTGGGTCAGGGTATGCACGTAGCGCTCGACGTAGGCCTTGCCCTCCAGTTGGGTGCGCATTGCCTCGACCGCCACGGCCAGTTGCGCCAACTCGCCGCCGCGGTAGACCGGCAGTTCGGCACGCTGCCCAGCGCTGACCGCCTCGGCGTAGCGGGTCAGGCGACCGAGGGCGCGGCTCAGCCACCAGGACAGCAACCCGCCGATCAGCAGGCCGAGGCCGATCAGCCCGCCGCCGAGCCAGCCCAGGCGGCGTTGCGAGCGTTCGATGTAGGGCTGCAGGGTGCGATTCGGCTTGGCCACCGAGACTACGCCGATGATGGTCGAGCCATCCATGATCGGCGCCGCCACGTACATCACCGAGGAGTCCGAATCATTCGGGTCTTCGCGACTCGAGCGCGCGCCGTACTGGCCGCGCAGGGTGCGGTACACGTCGTTCCAGCGCGAATAATCCTGACCGACGCCAACTCCGCTGGAATCGAGCAGGACGATGCCGCGGGCGTCGGTGACGTAGATGCGGTGGTTGACCTCGCGCTTGGTCACCCCCCAGATCTGCGCCTGCGGCCGGCGCTCGCCGTAGGCGCGGAGCAGTTCGGGCAGCCGGCTTTGCGCCAGGGTGCCGGCCTTGACGTCGTCGCGCAGCAGCTCGGCGAGCAGGTTGGCGGTATCGACCAGGGTTTCCTCGGTGGACTGGCGCATGCCGGGGCGGATCTCGTCCATCACCGTGCTCAGCACGAACCAGCCGGTGAGGCCGACGAACAGGAAATAGACCAGAAAGATACGTATGCCGAGCGGCATCAGGCGTGCTCCGGCGCATAGCTGTAGCCGAGGCCGCGGTGGGTCTGGATCGGCTCGGCGACGGCAACCTGGCGCAGCTTGGCGCGCAGGCTCTTGATGTGGCTGTCGATGTTGCGTTCGTAACCGGCGTCGGCCGCCACGCCGAGGCCATCGAGCAGCTGCTCGCGGCTGAACACCCGCTCCGGCTGGCCGAGCAGTTGCTCGAGCAGGCGGAACTCATGGCGGGTCAGGCTCAGCGCCTGGCCGTGGTAACGGATGCGCTGGCGCAGACTGTCGACCTCAAATGGCCCGGCGTCGCCGACCGCTGCCGGCACAAGCGGGGCGACGCGCTTGAGGATCGCCTTGACCCGCGCCGCCACCTCGCGCGGGCTGAACGGCTTGACCACGTAGTCGTCGGCACCGATTTCCAGGCCGACCACCCGGTCGATCTCGCCGTCGCGCGCGGTGAGGAAGATCACCGGCACCTCGGAGAAGCGCCGCAGCCGCTTGCAGGCCTCGAAGCCGCTGATGTCGGGCAGGCCGACGTCGAGAATCCACAGGTCGGCCGGGGTCTGCCGCTGGAACTCCAGGGCGGCACCGGCCAGGCTCAGCCAGGTGGTGGTGAAGCCTTCGCCGTGCAGGGCGTAGATCAGCGTGTCGGCGATTGCCGCTTCGTCTTCGACTATCAGTATGTGCGCCATGGCATCCCGAACCTGCTCCAAATCAGCTGCGCGTCGACGATACTGCGTTAGAAGCCGCCTCGGAATGCTCATTTACAACTCGTAAACTGCGCTTCCTCGGCGGCTTCTGCCTTGTCTCGTCCTAGCTCGCAAGATTTGGAACAGATTCTTGCGCTCCCGAGTGGGAGCCGGGGAAAGTGCCGAATGCCTGCTCAGGCGTCAATCACACTTGGGCTTGCCGGCGGTGAAGCGTCGTGCTGGGTTCACCGCGGCGTCGAATTCGCGCAGGGCGCGCGCGCCGATCAGCAGCGGGTAGTTGAAGTGGCTGCGGTCGGCGAGGTTGACCTCGATGGTGCGGGTCACGCCGTCCAGACACATCTGCATATCGATCACCGGGCGCTTGGTGGCCTCCGGTGCGTCCTCCTCTTCCTCCTCGTCGACCCGGCTCTTGATCTTGCTGATGCGCGCGACCTGATGCTCGTAGACGGTGTTATCGGCATCCTTGGTGGCCAGCTTGAAGCGCACCCAGTCCTCGCCATCGCGGCTGAAGCGCTCGATGTCCCTGGCCGACAGCGAGGCGGTCAGCGCGCCGGTGTCCATCTTGGCTTTGAAGGTCTGCTTCAGCTCGGGCAGCTTGATGTACTCGTAACGGCCATACAGCGTCGGCTCGGCGGCCAAGACTGGCAGAGCGATGAGGGTCAGTAGGGCAACAAGGTGTTTCACGCGGCACTCCTTCCGGTGGGAAATATAGGGTGGGACTGATGCAGACGGCGGTTGGTTCGTTATAGCCGGCCGGTCGTGGAAATCCTGTCATCTCGATACGGAGCGAGCCCGCCGGCGCGCCACGTCCGTACGCAGCAGTGGCGCTTTAATGGCTCTCGCAACTGTGATTGATAGGCCTTCGCACCTATCAACCCGCCAAATGGTCATTGATCCCAACAGTATCCATGTAGAAATAATCTTTACTATCAAATAGATGAGAAATATTTCGCCGCTTATCGGCAATACCGCCATGGTATTGACGCCTCACAACTAAAGTCCTATCACTTAAGGAACAGCGCACGATAGCGACGGAGCATGTCCTGCTCATGAGGGTTTGACGGCTAACCGCCCGCATCCCGGCGCTGAGGAGATCGCCAACATGGATCCCAGCCTGTCTTTGGCCGTAACGGCTCATATCGGTCGCTTCCACGGCCCACCCCTCGCTCGACGCTCAGCTCGACGCTGACGCCGCTGTTCGTTGTTCGCCTTGCGTCTTTTTGACCGCCCCTGGTCGTTTGGGCGGCGTCCCCACTATTGTCTTGATCCAGGGAAATCACCATGAACAATCGGAGAGAGTTGTTGACCGGCCTTGGCGTGGCCGCACTGGGAGTCGGTGCCTGGCACCTGGCCGGCAACCTGAACCAACTGCAGGCAAAGCCCGCCCGCAGCGAAGATAGTTATTTTCCCAATGTCACCTTGTTCACCCATGAAGGCAAGGCCGTGCGCTTTTACGACGACCTGATTCGCGACAAGGTGGTGGCGGTAAACATGATGTATGCCTCGTGCGGCGACCGCTGCCCGACCATGACCGCCAATTTGTTGGCGGTGCAAAAGCTGCTCGGCGCACGCGCCGGCCGCGATGTGTTTTTCTATTCGCTGACCCTGCAGCCGGAACTCGACACCCCGGCGGTGCTCAAGGAATACGCCGAGAAGTATCGGATCAAAGCGGGCTGGCAGTTCCTCACGGGCGATCCCGCCGATATGGAACGAGTGCGCTTGCGGCTCGGCTTCTATGACATCAATCCGCTGCTCGACGCCAACAAGGCCAACCACACCGGCATGATCCGCATCGGCAACGACCGCTTCAATCGTTGGTCGATGGCCCCTGCGCTGGCCGATCCCAAGCAGATTTTCGCCACGCTCAATCACCTGGATCATGCGGTTAAGCACACCGGCGCGGACGCTACCGAGCTTGGTTAACGGTTAACAAACCTGTCGCTCGTTACGCGAGCAAGGAGCCGCTCATGCTGCCGGCACGGATTGACCACCCTCTGCAGTCGCCACGGAATCGCTCATTCCTGACGCTGTTTCATGCCCCGCCGCGCCCGATGTGTTGTCCGCATTCACTCCGCCGGCCATCGCGACTTATGCGTCCGGGAAGCTGACCCGCCGTCAGAGCCCGCCCCCTTCGGCCCGCCAGAAAAGCTCCAATAGAGAGAGGCCATCATGAAAGCCACCGTCCAGTCGGATAATGAAATCACCAACCCAGCGCCGGAAACCAACGACCGGCGCCGATTCCTTAAACTCAGCGCCGCCGCGGTGGCAGCTCCACTGCTGCTGCGCAGCCAGACCAGCACCGCTAGCGAACCGGCTCCGTTGGTCTTGCCGCCCAGCCCGCCGACCACGCCGTGGAAGGACGAGCTGCCGTTGGCCGTGACGCCGCAGACCCCGCTCGCCGCGCTAAACCCGATGCCGACAGTCACCGCCAATACCGAAAGCGGCGAATGCGGGCGCGCCGAGCATCAACGCTATGACGAGTTGTGCGAGGACAAGTACGTGCAGTTCTATCAGCTGCATGCCAAGGTGAATCCCGAGTGGGTGTTCCACAAGGATTATCCGAAACAGACCATCTGGGGCTTCGCCCTCCCCGGCAGCAATGAGAAGGCCAGCATTCCCGGCCCGCTGTTCGCCGCCCGTTACGGCCAGCCGATCGTGGCGCGCTTCTACAACGACCTGCCGCCAATGCCGTACAGCTCAGGCGGCAGTCAAGCCGAACTGCTGCGCAGTTTCGGTTCCCCGGAAATTTCCGTGCACCTGCACAACCTGCACGCGCCATCGGAAAGCGATGGTTTCCCCGGCGACTACTTCAGCGCGACTAAATCCGGGCCGACCCTGCCGAAACCGGCGACTCCGGGGCAGTACAAGGATCACTTCTATCCAAACATCTACGCCGGCTTCGACGCCCTCAACGACGGCATAGGCGACCCTAAAGAAGCCCTGGGAACCCTCTGGTATCACGACCACACGCTGGACTTCACCGCGTCGAATCTGTATCGCGGCCTGTTTGGTTTCTACTTCATCTATGACCAGCTCGATACCGGCAGCGAGACTACCGGCCTGCGCCTGCCCAGTGGCGCCTACGACTACCCGTTGAGTTTCGGTGATCGGCGCTTCGACTCTTCTGGCGTGCTGGTCTACGACCAGTTCAATCCCGAAGGCACCCTCGGCGACAAGGTCATCGTCAACGGCAAGATCGAGCCGGTGCTCAAGGTCGCCGCGCGCCGCTACCGCTTCCGCATGCTGAATGCCGGGCCGAGTCGCTTCTATGCGCTGTACTTGGTCGACGCGAACAACAACGTGAAACCGGTCACCTATCTGGCCAACGACGGCAACCTGCTGCCCAACTCGCTGATCAACTTCAACTTCGTCGAATTGGGCGTGGCCGAACGCGCCGATATCGTGGTGGATTTTTCCAAGTTCGCCAAAGGCACCGAGCTGTATCTGGTCAACCGGATGATCCAGGACGAAACCCGCAGACCCAAGGAGATCAAGGGCCCGGGGGTGCGGGTCATGAAGTTCGTGGTCGATCGCATGCCGAGCAGCCCGGACCGCAGCAACCCGAACCTGATGAAAACTTCCATCCCGCTGCGACCGTTGCCGACCTTGCCATCCGTCGCCGAACTCGCCGCCTTGCCGGTGCGCAGCTGGGCGTTCGCCCGTTCCGGTGGGCTGTGGACAATCAACGAGAAGCTGGTCGATGTGAATGTGCCGCGGGCGGAAATTCCCTTAGGCAGTGCGGAAATCTGGGAGCTGACCAATACCGAGGACGGCTGGGATCACCCGATCCATATTCACTTCGAGGAAGGCCGCATCCTCAGCAAGCTGATCAATGGCGTTGCCGTGGCCGTCCCGGTCCATGAGCGCGGGCGCAAGGACGTCTTCGTGCTGCACCCGTTCGAGAGGCTGCGGGTGCTCATGCATTTCCGCGACTTCAAGGGCAAGTACGTCATGCACTGCCACAACCTGGTCCATGAAGACCACGCGATGATGCTGCGTTTTGACATCGTCGACCCACCGGCCTAACCCAGCGTTTCACGGCGGCGCGCCCTGCGCCGCCGTGATGGATTATCCCGCCGCATTTGACGCCGGCTTGGCAACGCAGGTGGTTTTGCGTGTTGAGACGTGCAGGCCCGCTAGGTGATACCTGCTGCGATGATCCGTAGGGTGGGTTAGCCGTAGGCGTAACCCACCGATTCTGCTGGACACTGATGTTCAGGTTGGCACCGCTGGTGGGTTACGCCGCTACGCGGCTAACCCACCCTACAAAAGCGATGCACAACACTTAACAGGTACATAAGCCTGTTAGCCCGCCGCACCCCACAGCGTACTCAGACTGCTGAGTGCATCGCTGTTCAAACCTTGTTTGCCGAAGTAGTCGATCAGGACATTGGCGAACTTGCCGGTCATCCCGCTATCCATCCCCAACGCGCCGAACGCCTGGTTGACGTCGCCCAGACTGGAGACGTTGCCGAGCACGGCATCGGCGGCGCCGGACGTCTGCGTAGCCCCGCCGACCATATTGCCGAGCCCGCCGAGGCCGGCCAGCGCATTGCTGCCGCTGAGCTTATCGAGTCCGGGAATGGTCTTCAGCAGTTGTGAGTAATCGGCGCCACCGAGCTGATTTTTGGCCAGCCCGAGCAAGGCGCCGGTACCGCCGACTGCCTGTTCCGGAGAAACCCCAAGCTGGCCGGTCAGGGCATTCAGCAGGCCGGTGGCTTGCGGGGTGGTGGCCACCTGTGCGACGCCCGGAGTGGCGCCGGAGACGGCTTTGGCCGCCTCGCCAAGATCGAAAGCCAGCACTGGTGCGGCTGCCAGCAGCAAAGCCGCGGCGAGGACGAAGGGGGATTTGCCGGTCATGGTGATTCTCCTGGGAAAGGTGCGCCCATTTGACCGACCTGAGGGCTTTCCGTTCAGCGGCGGGCAACCCAGCGGTCGGCTCTTCCCGAGCACCTGCAGCGACGCTGCAAGCGACTATCGTTATAGGGCCTGTTAACGCTACTGACACGGCCGCGTCAGTAGCGTTAACAGGCCCTTACCACAAGCCGCTTTCAAGGAGCGCACCATGACCTACCATCCCCTCTGGTTAGACCTCGGCCAGCATTGGAAATGGATCGCCTTGCGCGGTTTCGCTGCGCTGCTGTTCGGCCTACTCGCCCTGGCCTGGCCGGGCCTGGTGCTGACTACTCTGGTGATCTTCTGGGGCGCCTATGCGCTGACAGACGGCGTGTTCTCATTGATCGGCGCCTGGCGCATGCGCCATGAAGGCGAGCCGCTGTGGCCGCTGTTGGTGGTCGGTGTGCTGGGCGTGGTCGCCGGGCTGGTGGCCCTGTTCTGGCCGCAACTGACCGCCCTCGGCCTACTGATCCTGATCGCCGTCTGGGCCATTGCCATCGGCGCGTTGCAGATCATCGCCGCGCTGCGTGTGCGTCAGCTGCTCGATAACGAATGGTGGCTGGGCCTGTCCGGCACGGTCTCGCTGCTGTTCGGCCTGATGATCCTGGTCTTCCCCGGCGCCGGTGCGCTGGCGCTGGTATGGCTGATCGGCGTCTTCGCGGTGTTATTCGGCGTCTTGCTGATTTTGTTGGCCTGGCGCCTGCGCGGCACTGTGACATTGGGTGCATGAAGCCGTCCGTAGCGACGTCCATCCCGCCGCGCGACTGGTGCGTGCTGCGCCTGGACGACAACGGCAATCAATTCGTCGTGTGCGGCGATCTGGACCAGCACGACGCCGAAGCACTGGCCGCCGATTACCAGGCCCGCGGCCACAAACAGAGCTACTGGGCGCAACGCAGCGGCACACCGATTCGTAGGGTGGGTTACGCCGCTGCGCGGCTAACCCACCCTACAAAATCGGTGCGTAACACTTAACGGGTACATAGCTTTCGAAAAGGAGTCCGCACGATGAAAGGTTCCACCCTCCTGTTATTGGCCAGCTTGCTCGGCCTGCCGCTGCTGAGCTCGGCCCAGGAGCCGGAATCTTGTGCCACGGTGCGCTTCTCGGATGTCGGCTGGACCGATATCACCGTCACCACCGCAGTCGCCAGCGAATTGCTCGAAGCCCTCGGCTACCAGACCAAGACCAGCATGCTCTCGGTGCCGGTGACCTACCGCTCGCTGCAGAACAACGATCTCGACGTGTTCCTCGGCAACTGGATGCCGACCATGGAAAACGATCTCAAGCCGTATCGCGACAAGGGCACGGTGGAAACCCTGCGCGCCAATCTGCAAGGCGCCAAATACACCCTGGCGGTGCCCGCCTACGTGTACGACGCCGGCCTACATGATTTCGCCGACATCGCGCGCTTCCACGAGCAACTGGACGGCAAGCTGTATGGCATCGAGCCGGGCAACGACGGCAACCGCCTGATCCAGAGCATGATCGACAAAAACGCCTTCGCCCTCGGCAAGTTCAAGCTGGTCGAATCCAGCGAAGCGGCGATGCTCGCCCAGGTCCAGCGCGCCGCCCGCACCCAGCAGTGGCTGGTGTTCCTCGGCTGGGAGCCGCACCCGATGAACCAGCGCCTGCCAATGCGCTATCTGACCGGCGGCGACGAGTTCTTCGGTCCCGACCTGGGGCGTGCCACGGTGTACACCAATGTGCGCAAGGGCTATGCCGAGGAATGCGCGAATGTCGGCAAATTGCTGTCCAACCTGGAGTTCAGCCTGGAGATGGAAAACCGGCTGATGGATGCCGTACTCAACGACAAAGCCAAACCACGCGCCGCCGCTCGCGCCTGGCTCAAGGCCAATCCGCAGCAGCTCGATGCCTGGCTCGCCGGCGTGACCAGCCGCGATGGCCAGCCGGGGCTGCCGGTGGTCAAGGCCAAGTTGGCCCCCTGAGCCTGGCGGCGGCCGCTCGCTCCTGTTCACGCTGTCCGTGGTGGAAGATCGATGACCATGCTGACCGATGAAAAAATCCCCCTAGGCCAGACCGTCGCCGACTGGGTGGATTGGCTGACCCGCCACGGCGCCAGCTATTTCGACCCGTTCGCCGCCGGCCTGGAGCAGCTGATTCACGGCCTGACTCAAGCACTGCTGTGGTTTCCGCCGCTGCTGCTGATCGGCCTGTTCGCCTTGTTCACCCAACTGTTGCAACGCCGTTGGGGCCTGACCCTGTTTTGCGGTCTGGCGCTGCTGCTGATCCTCAACCTCGGCTATTGGCAGGAGACCCTGGAAACCCTCGCCCAGGTGCTGTTCGCCACTTTGGTCTGCGTGTCGATCGGCGTGCCGCTGGGGATTCTCGCCGCGCACCGGCCGACCCTCTACACGCTGATGCGCCCGGTGCTCGACCTGATGCAGACGGTGCCGACCTTCGTCTACCTGATCCCAACCCTGACCCTGTTCGGCCTCGGCGTGGTGCCGGGGCTGATCTCCACCGTGGTGTTCGCCATCGCCGCGCCGATCCGCCTGACCTATCTGGGCATCAGCGGCGTACCCCACGAACTGCTGGATGCCGGCAAGGCGTTCGGTTGCTCGCGCCGCCAACTGCTCACGCGCATCGAACTGCCGCACGCCATGCCGAGCATCGCCGTCGGCGTGACCCAATGCATCATGCTCTCGCTGTCGATGGTGGTGATCGCCGCGCTGGTCGGCGCCGATGGCCTCGGCCGGCCGGTGGTCAACGCGCTGAACACCGCCGACATCGGCCTGGGCTTCGAAGCCGGGCTGGCCATCGTGCTGCTGGCGATCATTCTCGACCGGGTTTGCAAGCAGCCGGCGCCGCGCAGCAAGGAGGTCCCCGCATGAGCCTGATCCGCTGCGAACACGTCGATGTGATTTTCGGCAAAGCGCCGCGCCGCGCCCTGCCGCTGCTGCAACAAGGCCTCAGTCGCGATCAGGTGCTGCAGCGCAGTGGCCAGCTGGTCGGCGTTGCCAACATCAACCTGACTGTCGAACGCGGTGAAACCTGCGTGCTGATGGGCCTCTCCGGTTCGGGAAAATCCACCCTGCTGCGCTGCATCAACGGCCTCAACCGAGTCACCCGTGGCCACCTGCTGATCGAACACCAGGGCACGGCGCTGGATATCGCCAGTTGCACGGCGGCGCAGCTCAAGGAACTGCGCACCCAGCGGATCGCCATGGTGTTTCAGAAATTTGCCCTGCTGCCCTGGCTGACGGTCGGCGAAAACATCGGTTTCGGTCTCGAACTGCAAGGCCGCCCGGCCGCCGAGCGGCGTCGGCGAGTGAATGAAAAACTCGAACTGGTCGGCCTCAGCCAGTGGCGCGACAAACGCCCCGAGCAGCTCTCCGGCGGCATGCAACAGCGCGTCGGCCTGGCTCGCGCGCTGGCCATGGATGCCGACATCCTGCTCATGGACGAACCCTTCTCGGCCCTCGACCCGCTGATTCGCCAGCAGTTGCAGGACGAACTGCTGACCCTGCAACGCAGCCTCAACAAGACCATCGTGTTCGTCAGCCACGACCTCGACGAAGCGCTGAAACTCGGCAACCGCATCGCCATCATGAAAGACGGGCGCATCGTCCAGTACGGCCAGCCGGAAGACATCGTCCTCAATCCGGCCGACGATTACGTGCGCAGCTTCGTCGCCCACACCAACCCGCTCAACGTGCTCAGCGGCCGCAGCCTAATGCGCCCGCTGAGCGCCTGCCGTCATGAAGACGGGGAAATCTGCCTGGACCGCAGCGACGACTGCTGGCTGGACCCGGGCGCCGACCAATGCCCGACCGCCGCGCGCCAGGGCAGCCAGTCGTTCAGCCTGCAAAGCTGGACACCCGGCCAGCCGGTCGCCGCGTTGCGCCAGCAACCGACCGTGGTCGACGTGCAGATCGCCATGCGCGACGCTCTACAGATCCGCTATCACACCGGCCACCAACTGGTGCT
This sequence comes from Pseudomonas sp. LS44, assembly GCF_024730785.1. NCBI lineage: Bacteria > Pseudomonadati > Pseudomonadota > Gammaproteobacteria > Pseudomonadales > Pseudomonadaceae > Pseudomonas > Pseudomonas sp. LS44. The sequence goes on along the minus strand of NZ_CP102830.1, from coordinate 403,684 downwards.
CCAGGAAAGCGGCCGGGTGGTCGGCCTGCTCGGCGACCACGAGCTGTATCACGCGCTGATTGGCAAACCGGGAGAAGCAGTGCAGGAGCGGCGGTTGGCTTGAGATTCGACCGTTTGCCGCATCCCCTCTACCTAGCCCTCTCCCCAGAGGGGCGAGGGGACTGAACGGCGGGGAGTTCCAACCCTGCGGCCAACGCCAAACCGTAGCCCGGATGCAATCCGGGGAAATGGACTGCCGATATCTCGCTTCCCGGATTGCATCCGGGCTACACACTGATCGGTAAGCCGGGGTGGCGATGCAGCCGCATCGGTTGAGGTGTTCGATCGCTCGCCGCTCCCCCTCTCCCTAGCCCTCTCCCCGCAGGGGCGAGGGGACTGAACGATGGGGAGTTCCAACCCCTTGCGGCCAACGCCAACCGTAGCCCGGGTGCAATCCGGGGAAATGGACTGCCGATATCTCGCTTCCCGGATTACATCCGGGCTACGTCGCTGAACCAATCATCACCCCCTCTCCCGAACGCCTAGATGCTTCATTGAGCCACGTGGATGGGTCGGGCCGCGCAGGTCGAGCGAAGCGATACCCATCAGCAGCGCTGAACCTATCGTCACCCCTATCCCATGAATGGGCGAGGGGCCGGGGGAGAGGGTCGGACGAGCACGCAGAAATTGGCAAGTCGCCCGCCGCCAGCCTAAAGTCCCCGGGAAGCCGCCTTAAGGAAAATCATGCCCAGCCCGTTGCCGCTTGACGCTCGCACCGCCCGGATACTGCCGTGGATCGTCGCCATCGCCTTCTTCATGCAAACCCTCGACGGCACTATTCTCAACACCGCCCTACCGGCGATGGCCCGCGATCTGGCCGAAGATCCGTTGCGCATGCAGTCGGTAGTGATCTCCTACATGCTCACCGTGGCGCTGCTGATTCCCGCCTCGGGGTGGATCGCCGATCGCTTCGGCACGCGGCGGATATTCTTCGGCGCGATCCTCCTGTTCAGCCTCGGCTCGCTGCTCTGTGCGCTGTCGGAAAGCCTGGTGCAATTGGTCGGTGCCCGGGTGGTCCAGGGCCTCGGTGGCGCGCTGATGATGCCGGTCGGACGGCTGATCGTGCTGCGCGCTTACCCGCGCAGCGAGCTGGTGCGGATCATGAGCTTCATCACCATCCCCGGCCTGCTCGGCCCACTGATGGGTCCGACCCTCGGCGGCTGGCTGGTGGAGTACACCAGCTGGCATTGGATCTTCCTCATCAACCTGCCGGTCGGCGTGCTGGGCTGCATCGCCGCGCTGACCCTGATGCCGGATTTGCGCGGCCCGGAACGCAGCCGTTTCGACGCCGTCGGCTTCATGCTGTTCGGCGCGGCGATGGTGCTGATCACCATCGCCTTGGAAGGCCTTGGCGAACTGCATCTGCCGCACCTGCGCGTGCTGCTCCTGCTGGTCGGCGGCCTGGCCTGCCTGGCCGCCTATTGGCTGCGCGCCGGGCGCATCGAGCATCCGCTGTTTTCGCCCAGCCTGTTCCGCACCCGCACCTTTGCCGTTGGCATCCTTGGCAACCTGTTCGCTCGCCTGGGCAGCGGTGCCCTGCCGTTTCTGGTGCCGCTGCTGTTGCAGGTGGCGCTTGGCTACTCGCCGGCCCAGGCGGGGATGAGCATGATTCCCCTGGCCCTCTCGGCGATGGTCGCCAAGGGCCTGGCGCGACGATTGATCGAACGCGTTGGCTACCGCGGCGTGCTGACCGGCAACACCCTGGCGCTCGGCCTGATGCTGTGCAGCCTGGCGCTGGTCGACCCGGCGCATCCGTACTGGCTACTGCTGATCCAGCTGGCGGTGCTCGGCGGGATCAATTCCTTGCAGTTCACCGCAATGAACACCGTGACCCTGATCGACCTCGACGACCACGCGGCGAGCAGCGGCAACAGCCTGCTGTCGGTGGTCGCGCAACTCTCGCTGGGCCTCGGCGTCGCCAGTGCGGCGGCGCTGCTGGGCGGCTTCACCGCCTCGATCGGACAAGAGGTGAACAGCGTACTCGGCGCGTTCCAGGCGACCTTCCTGTGCGTCGGAGTCCTGACCATGTTCGCCGCGGCGATCTTCCTCCAGCTGACCCGCGAGGACGGTCGCAGCACCCGCAAGGTTGAGGTGGTGCCGGAGGAGTGACCCGTAGGATGGGTCGGACCGCGCAGGTTGAGTCGCGTAGCGGCGATACCCAGCAAGAGGGTTGCGATGGGTATCGCTGCGCTCAGACTGCGCGGCCCGGCCCATCCTACGAGCTGGAGGAATAGCGAAGTGGGTAGGACGCCGCACCGCGAGTCCGGCCGCCACGGAATCCCGCGGCCGGCCTGTTACAATGCGCGCCATTTCCGCTTCCCCAGGCCGCCGCCGTGACTTCCACCGCCTTCGACTCTCTGCCGCTTTCCCCCGCCATGCTCGCCAACCTGGCGAGCCTCGGCTACGCGCAGATGACCCCGATCCAAGCCCAAAGCCTGCCGCTGATGCTCAAGGGCCAGGACCTGATCGCCCAGGCCAAGACCGGTAGCGGCAAGACCGCGGCGTTCGGCATCGCCCTGCTCGACCCGCTCAATCCGCGCTTCTTCGGTTGCCAGGCACTGGTCATGTGCCCGACCCGCGAACTCGCCGATCAGGTCGCCAAGGAGCTGCGCCGGCTGGCCCGCGCCGCCGATCACATCAAAATCCTCACCCTCTGTGGCGGCGTGCCGTTCGGTCCGCAGATCGGCTCGCTGGAGCACGGCGCGCACATCATCGTCGGCACCCCGGGACGCATTCAGGAACACCTGCGCAAAGGCACTCTGAAACTCGACAGCCTCAACACCCTGGTTCTCGACGAAGCCGACCGCATGCTCGACATGGGCTTCTACGACAGCATCGCCGAGATCATCGAACAGACCCCGGCCAAGCGGCAGACCCTGCTGTTTTCCGCCACCTATCCGGCCGGCATCGGCCAACTGTCCGCACGCTTCATGCGCAATCCGCAGCGCGTCGAAGTCGAGGCGCTGCACAGCGACAGCCAGATCGAGCAGCGCTTCTACGAAATTGCCCCGGACCAGCGCCTCGACGCGGTGCTGCGCGTGCTCGGCAGCATCCGCCCGCAGTCCTGCGTGGCCTTCTGCTTCACCAAGCAGCAATGCCAGGAAGTGGTCGAGCTGCTGCAGAGCAAGGGCATCGTCGCCGCCGCGCTGAACGGTGACCTGGAACAGCGCGACCGCGATCAGGTCCTGGCGATGTTCGCCAACCGCAGCCTCAGCGTGCTGGTCGCCACCGATGTCGCCGCGCGCGGCCTGGACATCGACGGCCTGGATCTGGTGATCAACGTCGAGCTGGCCCGCGATGCGGAAATCCACATCCACCGCGTCGGCCGTACCGGTCGCGCCGGCGAGAGCGGCGTGGCGGTCAGCCTGGTCGCGCCGGCCGAAGCGCAACGTGCACGCGCCATCGAGGAACTGCAGGGCAAGCCGCTCAAATGGAAGTCCTACGACGAGCTGCCGGCGCCGCGCGGCGAGCCGCTGCTGCCGCCGATGGCGACCCTGTGCATCAGCGGCGGGCGCAAGGACAAGGTGCGCCCCGGCGATATCCTCGGCGCCCTGACCGGCGATGCCGGCATCCCCGGCACGCAGGTCGGCAAGATCGCCCTGTTCGACTACCAGGCCTTCGTCGCCGTCGAGCGCGGGGTCGCCAAGCAGGCGCTCAAGCGTCTCAACGAAGGTAAGATCAAGGGCCGCTCGCTGAAAGTCCGCGCGCTGTAACAGGAACCGCCTCGTGCTAAACACCGAAGTCATCATCCTGGGCGCCGGCGCGGCTGGACTGATGTGCGCCTTTCAGGCCGCCAAGCGCGGGCGTCGCGTGCTGCTGCTCGACCACGCCAACAAGGCCGGCAAGAAAATCCTCATGTCCGGCGGCGGGCGCTGCAACTTCACCAACATGTACAGCGAGCCGGGCAATTTTCTCTCGGAGAACCCGCACTTCTGCAAGTCGGCGCTGGCGCGCTACAGCCAGTGGGATTTCGTCGAGCTGGTGGTCAAGCACGACGTGCCGTACCACGAGAAGAAGCTCGGCCAGCTGTTCTGCGACCGCAAGTCCAGCGACATTCTCGAAATGCTGCTATTCGAGTGCGCCGAGCACGGCGCCGAGCTGCGTCTGGACACCTCGATCCAGCAGATCGAGAAAACCGCCAGCGGCTATCTGCTGGAAACCAGCGCCGGGCAGATGGCCTGCCAATCGCTGGTGATCGCCACCGGTGGGCTGTCGATTCCGACCCTCGGCGCCACCGGGTTCGGCTATCAGGTGGCGCGCCAGTTCGGCCACCACGTGCTGGCGACCCGCGCCGCGCTGGTGCCGTTCACCATCACCGAACCGCAGTTGAAGGCCCTGTGCACCGAGTTGTCCGGCACCTCGGTGGAGGACTGCGTGGTCAGCTGCAACGGCCAGAGCTTCAAGGAAAACATCCTGTTCACACACCGCGGTTTGAGCGGTCCGGCGATCCTGCAGATCTCCTCCTACTGGCAGCCGGGCGACAGTGTCGAGATCAACCTGCTGCCGCATATCGACCTGCCCGAGTGGCTGGCCGAGCAACAGCGCACGCGGCCCAATACCGAGCTGAAAACTCTGCTCGCCGAGCTGTTCACCAAGAAGATGGCCGGCTTGCTGGCCGAGCAGTGGTTCGACTCCAAGCCGCTCAAGCAGTACACGCCGAGCGAACTCACGGCGATTGCCGAGCATCTGGCGGCCTGGACGCTGGTGCCGGCGGGCACCGAGGGTTACCGCACCGCCGAGGTGACCCTGGGCGGCGTGGACACCCGCGAGGTGTCGTCGAAAACCTTCGAATCGCTGAAGTCGCCGGGGCTGTATTTCATCGGCGAAGTGCTCGACGTCAGCGGTCACTTGGGCGGCTTCAACTTCCAATGGGCCTGGGCCTCGGGCTTCGCCGCCGCGCAGTTCGTCTAGCGGCGCTCCACGTCTTCTGTAGAAGCGAATTTATTCGCGATGGATTGCCCCTGGACTGTCTGGATCGCGAATAAATTCGCTCCTACAGGGAGACAGGATGGGTCGAGCGCAGCGATACCCATCGATGGTGGCCGAGCTGGATACCGCCGGTGGGTTACGCGCCGCAGACAGTTTTCCGGGGCTACCAGACTGTGCACTTGGCGCCGCCAACCCACTCTACGATGGCGCATTGTCACTCGGTGTCAGCCCCAGGACGATATCGAAGCGCGCCAGCTGCTCACCGTTCGCCCCCGGCAGGAAATCCACCTGCAGCAACTCGCGCGCCCGTGCATCGGCAACGCCATTGAGCACGAAGTCGTCGGCGTTGCGCGGCTCGCCACGGATATAGCACTGAGTGGTGAAGCGCGGCTGGCCGGGCAACGTCACCGCCACATGGATATGCGGGGTGCGCGACGAATAGGCCACTGGGCGAATGGTGCGAAAGCGGTATTCGCCGCTGCTGGCGGTCTCGAAACGGCCATAGCCCTGGAAGCCGGCATCGCGGCGCTGCCGGCTGCCACTCCGGCTGTGTAGGTAGATGCCGTCGGCGTCGACCTGCCAGATCTCCACCAGCGCCTGCTTCAGCGGCTCGCCGCGAGCGTCGAGAATCCGTCCGTGCAGCTCGACCAGCGTGCCCAGCGCCGACTGGCCGTCAACCTGCACCAGGTCGTTGTCGCGATCCAGCGGCAACTGGTCGGGGTAGAAGGGCCCGGCGGTTTGCCGCGGAGTCAGCAGCAGATCGGCCCAGGCACCGGGAGCGCTCAGGGCCAGGGCGGCGCAGGCGGCGGTTATAGGGGAACGCTTGCATAGGCACCTCCCGACTGCGGTCTAGCAACTGCTCTCTGTAGGAGCGAATTTATTCGCGATGGGTTGTGCCTGGATCGCCAATAAATTCGCTCCTACAACAGCGCCAGCAGCTCTTCCGCCGGTCGGCACGCCAGGTCGTGGGCCTCGGCGACGCCGGTGTAGGTCAGCGCGCCCCGCGCCACGTTGAGGCCATGACGCAGATGCACGTCTTCCTCCAACGCGCGGCGCACGCCCTTGTCGGCCAGGGCCAGGACGAACGGCAAGGTGGCGTTGTTCAGCGCCAGGGTCGAGGTGCGCGCCACGCCGCCGGGCATGTTGGCCACGCAGTAATGCACCACACCATCGACCTTGTAAGTCGGCTCGGCGTGGGTGGTCGGCCGCGAGGTTTCCGCGCAGCCGCCCTGGTCGATGGCCACGTCGACCAGCACCGCGCCAGTTTTCATCTGCCTGACCATCTCCGCGCTGATCAGCTTGGGCGCCGCGGCCCCGGGAATCAGCACGCCGCCGATCACCAGATCGGCGCCGGTAACCTGTTCGGCCACTGCGGTGTGTGTCGAATACAGGGTGGCGATGCGGTTGCCAAACTGGGTATCCAGGCGCCGCAAGGCGTCGACGCTGCGATCCAGTACGGTGACTTCCGCCCCGAGGCCGACCGCCATGGCCAACGCGTGGCTGCCAACCACGCCGCCGCCGAGAATCACCACCTTGCCCGGCGCCACCCCCGGCACGCCGCCGAGCAACACACCGCGCCCGCCCTGGGCGCTCTCCAGACAATGCGCGCCGGCCTGGATCGACATGCGTCCGGCGACCTCGGACATCGGCGCCAACAGCGGCAGGCGACCCTGGGCGTCGGTGACGGTTTCGTAGGCGATGCAGGTGGCGCCGCTGGCCAACAGCTCGTCGGTCTGCGGCCGATCCGGGGCCAGATGCAGGTAGGTGAATAGGGTCTGCTCCGGGCGCAGCTGGGCACGCTCTGCGGCCTGCGGCTCCTTGACCTTGACGATCAGCTCGGCGGCGGCGAAGACCTCGGCGGCGGTGGCGACGATGTGCGCGCCAACCGCCTGGTAATCGGCGTCGCTGAAGCCGATCGCCGCCCCGGCCTGGCTCTGCACCCAGACCTCATGGCCGTGACCGAGCAGTTCGGCGACCGACTGCGGGGTGAGGCCGACACGATATTCGTGGACTTTGATTTCCTTGGGGACACCGATGCGCATGGCTAGCTCCCGTGGACGGGTGTGTCTGAAAGTCTAGGAAGCCCAGGCCAGCGGAGGGCCCTGAAGATCGCCGCGGTTTTGGGCGATTCCCCTGAAAATCGCGACCTGTGTAGGTTGGTGCGTAGGTTGGCGCTGAGCGCAGCGACGCCCAACATCTGCACGGATGACATCAGCGCGTAGGGGAAGCGTTGCGTGTTCTGAAAAACTACGACCTCTGTAGGTTGGTGCTGAGCGTAGCGATGCCCAACATCTCTCCAAGACCACCGGCGGCGCGCGGGAGCGCAATGCACTCCTCGTTGGGCATCGCTTCGCTCAGCGCCAACCTACGAGCACCAATCTACGTCTTGCCCTTCATCTCGCTCATGCCCTGCAGCAACTCGATCGGCAGCGGGAAGACGATGGTCGAGCTCTTGTCGCCGGCGATGCTGCTCAGCGTCTGCATGTAGCGCAGCTGCATGGCGCCGGCCTGGCGGTTGAGCATTTCCGCGGCCTGCATGAGTTTTTCCGAAGCCTGCAGCTCGCCCTCGGCGTGGATCACCTTGGCGCGCCGCTCGCGCTCGGCCTCGGCCTGTTTGGCGATGGCGCGGATCATCGATTCGTTGAGGTCGACGTGCTTGATCTCCACGTTGGCCACCTTGATGCCCCAGGCGTCGGTCTGCGCGTCGAGCACCTGCTGGATGTCGGCGTTGAGCCGCTCGCGCTCGGCGAGCAGCTCGTCCAGCTCGTGTTTGCCGAGCACCGCGCGCAGGGTGGTCTGCGCCAGTTGGCTGGTGGCCATGAGGAAGTCCTCGACCTGGATGATCGCCTTCTGCGGGTCGAGCACACGGAAGTACACCACCGCATTGACCTTGACCGACACGTTGTCGCGGGTGATCACGTCCTGCGGCGGCACATCGAGGACCACGGTACGTAGGTCGACGCGGACCATCTGCTGGATCACCGGGATGATGATCACCAGCCCAGGGCCCTTGACCTTCCAGAAGCGCCCGAGCTGGAACACCACGCCGCGCTCGTACTCGCGCAACACGCGAAAGGCCGAAACCAGCAACACCACCAGGATGACCAGCAGCGGTGCGAACGTCAGGGTGAAACTCATGGTTAGTCTCCTTCACGCGACGATTCGTCCGCCGCCTCGACATCCAAGCGCAGGCCCTCGCGGGCGACTACGCGTACTTGTTGCCCGGGCCGCAGCGGCGCCCGGCTGACCACTTGCCACTGTTCGCCCTGCAGCTGCACCCAGCCGCCCAGCGGGTTGCCGGCCTGCACCGCCGCCACCGCCGCCAGGCTGCCGACCAGCCCGGCGTCACCGCTGACCACGTCGCGCCGGCGCGCCTTCATGGCCATGCCGAGGATGCCGAAGATCAGCAAGGCGCTGGCCAGCGCCAGGCCGACGATCACCACCAGCGGAATGCCGAAGCCCGGCACTTCGGTGTCGATCAGAATCACCGCGCCGACCACGAAGGCCGCCACCCCGCCGATGCCGATCACGCCGAAGCTGGGCATGAACGCCTCCGCCGCCATCAGCGCCGTACCGAGGAGGATCAGGGCGATGCCGGCGTAGTTCACCGGCAGCAATTGCAGGGCGTAGAGGGCGAGGATCAGGCAGATACCGCCGACCACCCCGCCGACCGCTGAGCCGGGATTGGAAAATTCGAAGATCAGCCCGTAGATGCCGATCATCATCAGGATCAGCGCCACACTCGGGTTGGTGATCACCGCCAGCAGCCGCGTGCGCCAGTCCGGCGCATGCTCGACCACTACGGCGCCGGCGGTGCGCAAGCGGACTTCGCCGGTGGCGGTTTTCAGCGTCTTGCCCTCCAGTTGGCGCAGCAGGTCCGGCAGGTCAACGGCCACGTAGTCGATCACCTTCTGCTGCAACGCCTCCTTGGCGGACAGGCTGACCGCCTCGCGCACCGCCTGCTCGGCCCACTGGGCATTGCGCCCGCGCAGCTGGGCGAGGCCGCGGATGTAGGCGGCGGCATCGTTGACCTGTTTCTTGGTCAGCGCATCGTCCGCCGGCGGCTCTTTCGCCTCCTTCTCCCCAGGCTTGGCCGGCTTATCCGGCGGTGTCCCGGGCATGCCGCCGATCTGCACCGGGGTGGCGGCACCGAGGTTGGTGCCCGGAGTCATCGCCGCCACATGGCTGGCATAGAGGATGTAGGTGCCGGCGCTGGCGGCCCGCGCGCCGCCGGGATTGACGTAGGTGGCCACCGGCACCGGGCTGGCGAGGATCGCCTTGATGATGTCGCGCATCGAGGTATCCAGACCGCCGGGAGTGTCCATGCGGATCACCACCAGCTGCGCCTGGTCCTCCTCGGCACGCGTCAGGCCACGGATCAGGTAGTCGGCGCTGGCCGGGCCGATGGCGCCGTCGACGCTGAGCACCGTCACCGTCACCGGCGCGCTCGCCGCAGCTGTTATACCGGCCACCGTGCACAGCGCGAGCAGCAGCAACACGGAGCACAGCGGATGCTTGTTCATGGGTTCCTCCCGGCCATCGAGGATGGCTGTGGAAACACCCCGCGTCCCTGCGTCGGCTGGTGGATACCTCAAGGATAGTCGAGTGTTTTTTTCGCCGGGCGATTGCCTCAGCCGCACACCGAACCGAGCAGGCCTGGACAGGTGCCAGGGCGTAGGAGCGGACTGATCCGTAATAGCCGGCGACGCGGATCGCGAATGAATTCGCTCCTACACCGACCGCGCTTGCAGCCGCTCTCTCGTAGGATGGGTCGGGCCGCGTGGGTCGAGCGTAGCGATACCCATCACATCCATCGTTGGGTATCGCTGCGCTCAACCTGCGCGCCCGACCCAACCTACCAAAGCTACGCGTTCACGGCAGATGATCGGCCACGAAGTCCGCTTCCGAGCGTGCCTCCAGGCGGCCTTTGCGGCACGCCTGCTGGAAGCGTTCGAAGTCACGCTCGTTCTGTTCTGCGTAGACCTGGGCGTACTCCAGCAGCGCGTCGGCGAGGCTGTCGCTCTTGCCGATATAGCCGCTGATCTCCGCCGCGCGGCCGGACGCCTTGGCATGCGCACGGGCCAACGCGCGCCCGCAGACCCGGCCGTAAGCCTCGAAAATGCTGCTGTCGAAGGTTTCCAATTCGGCCGAGATCTTCATGTCGCGCAATTGCCGCACATAGAAGTGTCGGCCATCGCTGCCCTTGGTCCAGCCGAGGAACAGGTCGCTGGCCGACTGCATCAGGCGCTGGCCTTCGACTACCCGCTGGCCTTCGTGGCGCGGCCGGGATTTGACCTTGAGGTAGTCGGCGAGCACCGAACGGCGCGCCTCCTTGAACTGCAGGAACAGCGGCTGCGCCTGATCGTCGGTGAGCAGCGCGACCAGACAACGGGTGCCGACGCTGCCGACGCCGACCACCTTGAACACCAGGTCGTGCACGTGAAACCGCGACAGCAGTTCACGCCGATCCGCCTGCAGGGTGTTGCGATAGTCGCGCATCAAGGTCTGGTAGAGCGGCTGCCAGTGCTTCAGGCGCATCCAGTCGTCGTCCTTGTCGAGCAGGCTGCTGCGTTCATGCAGATGGAAGATCTCCGGCAGGTCGTCGCGAATGTGCAGGCGGCCATGCTCATCGCGCTCACTGATCTTCGGCAACAGTTCGGCATGGGTGCGCCGTGCCGCCTTGTCCATGCTGCGCTGCACCTCTTTGACGGCGCTTTGGGTATTGGCTTGTTCGAGCAGATCGTCGTAGCTGAGGCGGTCGTACCAGATTTCCAGCGCGCCCTGCTCGGCATGCTCGGCCATGGTCTTCTGGTAGGCGCCGACCACTTCGCGGCACACCGCTTGCGCCACGCCCTCGCTGTGGCGCAGGTCGCGGGCGGCGACCATGAAGCTCGCTACCAGGCGCTTGAGGTCCCATTCCCAGGGGCCGGGATGGGTTTCGTCGAAGTCATTGACGCCAAACAACAGGTTGCGTTCCGGGGTCGCGAAACCGCCGAAGTTCATCAGGTGACAGTCGCCGCAGATCGGCGCGCTTACGCCCATGTTCGGCGTGCCGGCCAAATCGTGAGCCTGCAGCAGCGCACTGCCGCGATAGAAAGCGAATGGCGACACCAGCATGCGGCCATTGCGCAGCGCCACCAGCGATTTGACTCGGCCGGCGCCGGAGGCCTCGATCAGCGGTAGCGGGTCGCGGTCAATGTGGCCAGGCTCGGCGTGCGCACTGCGCGGGCATTGGTCGCGGGCCGCCTTGCCCTGTTTGCGATAGTCCTTGAGTTCGCTCATGCAATCCCTCCCCGGTTGGCCATGCTGTGCCGAGCTTAGCGGATTGCCTGGAGAACGAGTGCGGTCGGCGCTGCAATAAAAAGCCCCGCGCGAGGCGGGGCTTTTTATTGCAGCTAGGAGCCTTTTACAGCGTGCGGCCGATCAATACGCCGCGTCAGCCACGGTGCGTTGTTCGCGCGCCTTGTCGCCGAGCTTGAGGCTGCGATACAGCGCCACCAGCACGACGAGGAACAGCGGGCCGACATACAGCGCGATGCGGGTGTCCTCGAAGAACGCCATCAGGCCGACCACCAGGGCTAGGAAGGCCAGCGCCAGGTAGTTGCTCAGCGGCGACAGCCACATCTTGAACTGCAACTTGCCGGTTTCCGCGGCGCTCAGGGTGCGGCGGAACTTCAGCTGCGAGAGCAGGATCATCGCCCAGGTCCAGATCGCGCCGAAGGTAGCGATCGAGGTGACCCAGACGAAGACTTTCTCCGGCGCCAGGTAGTTGGCTACCACGCCGAGCAGCAGGGCGAAGATCGACAGCAGCAGCGCGTTGCGCGGCACGCCGTTCTTCGAGGTCTTGGCGAAGGCTTTCGGCGCTTGGCCGTCCTGGGCCAGGCTGTAGAGCATCCGACCGGTGCTGAAGATGCCGCCGTTGCAGGAACTCAGCGCGGCGGTGATCACCACGAAGTTGATAATGCCGGCGGCGGTCTTGATGCCGAGGCGCTCGAAGGTCATCACGAACGGGCTGCCCTGGGTGCCGATCTCGCTCCACGGGTAGATCGACATGATCACGAACAGCGCGCCAACGTAGAACAGCAGGATGCGCCAGAACACTGAGTTGATCGCGCCCGGCAGGCTCTTCTGTGGGTTCTTCGCTTCACCGGCGGTGAGGCCGATCATTTCCACGCCGAGATAGGCGAACATCACCATCTGCAGCGACATCAGCACGCCCTCGATGCCGTTGGGCATGAAGCCGCCGTGAGCCCAGAGGTTGCTGATCCCGGTAGCGACGCCGTCATTGCCGAAGCCGAAGACGATCATCCCGGCGCCGGCCAGGACCATGGCGATGATGGTGACGATCTTGATCAGGGCGAACCAGAACTCGAACTCGCCGAACGCCTTGACCGTGGCCAGGTTGATCGCGCCCATGCTGCCGAGCGCGGCCAGCGCCCAGATCCAGCGCGGGATCTCGGGGAACCAGATCTGCATGTAGATGGCCACCGCGGTGATTTCCGCGACGCAGGTCACCAGCCACAGGAACCAGTAGTTCCAGCCGGTCAGAAAGCCCGCCAGCGGGCCGAGGTATTCTTTCGCGTAGTGGCTGAACGAGCCGGCCACCGGGTTGTGCACGGCCATCTCGCCGAGGGCGCGCATGATCACCAGGATCGCCAGGCCGCCGATGAGGTAGGAGAGCATGATCGCCGGGCCGGCCATCTGGATGGCCTTGGCGGAGCCGAGGAACAGGCCGACGCCGATGCAGGCGCCGAGGGCCATCAGGCGAATGTGTCGCTCGCCCAGGCCGCGGTGGAGTTCATCTTTCTGCGACATGTAGAACCTTTTATTTTTGTAAAGGGTTATCCGGAGCGGACGGGTGGTCCGCTCCGCGTTGCGCCGTTGGCGGCTGATCGAGCAACCTCGGGCTTGCGGTCGATCAGGGGGCGCGAGGCCGCTCCTGAGTGATCGGGCGTTTTAAAGAAGGGGGCAAGCCGGCGCAACCAAGGACGCGACAAGAAGTTTCAAAACAGGGAAAGATGCCGCCACAGCATTCATTTGCAGTAAATAACCACGCCGATCAGCCAATCGACAGGAGACTATTGACTAGTACGCTCGTTCAGGCCAGAAAACCATTGGCCTTTAGCTAGCGGTTACAATCGGCCATCCATCTGACGACCGGCGACCATGCGCAAGACCGAATTGCTCCAACTGATCATCGCCGCGCTGCAGGTCGATCTCGACAATGCCCTGCGTGCCGCACGCACCGCCCACGAGACCGCCACTCACGAAGAAAACGTCGCCGAGAACAAGTACGACACCCTTGGCCTGGAAGCGGCGTACCTGGCGGCGGGGCAGTCGCGCCGCGCCGAGGAATTGCGCCAGGCACTGGCCGCTTATCGCAGCCTGGTGCTGCGGCCATTCGACGAGGCGCGCGGTGTGCAACTCGGCGCCTGGGTGACCCTGGCCGATGCGCAGGGCGTGGAACAGCAGTTTTTCCTCGGTCCGGACGGCGCCGGGCTGAAGGTGCGCCTTGCCGCCCAGGAGGTGCGGGTGATCAGCCCGCATGCGCCGCTCGGCCAGCAACTGCTCGGCAAGGGCCTCGGCGACGAGGTCCAGCTCGGCAGCGGCCGCCAGGCGCAGACCCTGGAGCTGGTGCATATCGAGTGAGACGTCAGGTTCACGCCCATGCCCTGCGGCGCGACGATCACCCCGAGCACGCCCCTGCGGCGGGCGGGATTAGTCGAGGCCGATGACTTTTGCCGCGACCAGCGAAACCATCACACCCCAGTGACGGCCCTGCACGCTCAGCGGCAGGAACACCACAATCGCAGTAATGCCACTGGGTAGGGTGGCCGCCGCCAGCCCGAGGCTGCGACAGGTGATGAGGTTGTCCTTATCGCCCTTGCTCATCGGCCCGAAGTACATGAAGCGGCTCTTCTGCGCATCGATCTCGGGGTTGCCAGTCGGCGCCTGTGTCAACTCGCTGCGGTTGGTTACGATATAACCACGCTCGGTCATTGGCGACAGCGACATCATCCCCGGAATGTTCTGCACGGTCTCATCGACGATGCCCTGGACCGCATCCCGCATTGGTCGCACCCAATTGACGTTGTGCTTCTGCGGATTGGTGCCGGCAATCGGCTGGTAGTTCTGATCGAACAGGTCGACGCCTTGGGCATGCAGGCCGTGCATGGCGTCCTGGATCCGGTCGCGACACGCCGAGAGGCCCTCACAGATCGACTCCAACCGGCTGTTGCCCACACTGAAACAGCCCAGCTGCTTGGTCATCCGATTGACGTCGTCACGCAGCAGGTCGGACTCGACCAGCGCTTTCTGCATGCCGCCACTGATTTTCGTCCCCAGTTCGCGAATCCCGATGCTGTGCTGGTGGCTTTCGCGGTTGGTCACCGACAACTCTTCCAGCGCCGAACCGACCATCAGCAGATCGCCGTTGGTGCTTTCGAAATCACGCACCATGCCTTCGAACTGTTCGGCGGCGGCTTTCACCGCGACGCTGGCTTGCGCCGCGCGCTCGACCATCTGAGTGCTGCTCTCGCCCGCGCCTTCCACGGCCCGGGTCATATCCTGCAGCAGGCCCTGGATCTGATCGGCCGCCTGGCCAACCTTGCCGGCCAGGTTGCGCACCTCGTCGGCCACCACGGCGAAACCGCGCCCTTGCTCACCGGCGCGGGCGGCTTCGATGGCAGCGTTGAGGGCGAGCATGTTGGTCTGCGCGGCGAAATCCAGCACGGTGTTGAGAATGCTGCGGATGTTGGTCGAGCTGCTCTGCAACTGCACCACTTCGCCCTGGAAAGCCCCCATCACGTCACTGATGCCGCCGATCTGCCGGCTGACTTCGGCCATTTCCTGCTGCGAGCTACGCGCCACCTCGAGGTTGCGGCCGTTCATATCGGCAATGCTGGCGGTACGCCGCGAGACTTCCTGCACGGCCGTGGCCGACTGTTCGCTGGAATGGAAAACCAGTTCGGAGAACTCCTCCTGGCTGCCGGCATTCGTAGCCGCCTGTTCGGCGAGGACGCGCGCCTGGCTGGAAGCAATAGCCACGCCGAGGCTGCGTAAGCGCACGTCCTCCACCACATCGCGAAGGCGCTTAAGCAAGCTGTTGTACTGTGTGGCGAGGCCAGCGCAGGCGCTACCCGGGGCGACGCGCAGATCGTGGGAGAGATCCAGTTTCTCGCCGTTGGCCGCAGCCAACAGGCTGGTGAACTGCTGGATATCCGCATCTGGCCTGCGCACGCGCAGGGCCAAAAGCACCCCGCCGAGGCCGATCAACACCGCGGCAATGAGCATGCTGCCTTGGCTGGTGAACAGCAGCAGACCGGCGCTGAGCAGCTGGCAGAGCAGCAACGCCAGGCTCAAGGAGTGGCTGGTAAAACGCAGAGAAGCACGTTCCGGCTCTTGAATAGAGAGCTGCGGAGCTGCCCAGGATTGGTTGGCTGACATCGATTACCCCGATCTTCTTATTTTTTGGCGATGAGCTGCACGGATTGGAATGCCGCTGGATTCCATCCGAGAGACCGTCCGGCCGTGGTTGGTATCTATCCAGACTGCGTGACCGTCCCCGCCTCGATATTTCGGCGCGATACACGGACTTCGGTTACCCACAGTCTCGGCCAACCGGCGCCTGACTTTAGATCACCCAATTGGATGATTTTGCTCATCCACAGCAGTCTCAGCAGGCAGCTCGCGCCAAGTCAGATACACGCGCAAATCGAATTCCAACTGGTGATAGCCCGGCAACATGTGCTCGCAGAGCTTGTAGAAGGCCTTGTTGTGCTCGGCCTCGCGCAGATGCGCGAGCTCGTGGACGACGATCATGCTGAGGAATTCCGGCGCGGCTTCCTTGAACAGCGCGGCAACGCGGATTTCCTTCTTGGCCTTGAGCTTGCCGCCCTGCACCCGCGAGATCGCCGTGTGCAGGCCCAATGCGCGATGGGTGAGGTCGAGGCGATTGTCGTAGAGCACCTTGTCGATGTTCGGTGCGCTCTTCAGGTATTGCTGCTTCAAGTCCAGGGTGTAGGCGTACAAAGCCTTGTCGTTCTGCACCTGGTGTTTAGCCGGGTAGCGGCGCTGCAGATATTCACCAAGACGCTGCTCGGCGATCAGCTGGCGAACTTGTGCCTGCAGGGCCGCGGGGTAATGGGCGAGATAGCGCAACACCAACATGCAAGCTCCAAATCAAGGTCAGGACGCCAGTGTAAAGGCTGGCCAGTATTTTTCCCCGACTGGCCACTATCTCCGCTGGTCAGATAGTTTTTCGCGCTCACCAGCCGCTACAGCGACCCAGAACAAAAAACTGACGCCAGACGCGGAAAAATTTTCTTTTCCGATCAAGTACCGACAGCAACGTCACCAACCGACAGCCTCATTTCCAGTGCTGGCAAAGCGATAGCCAGCACGGTAGTTGATCAATTTTTTGACGTCAGCTAGCAGATAGCCGGTGATTACAAGCATCTGCCAGGCCCGTATAAAGCGCCGTCCGAAGCTCTTCACCACGACTTTGGACAAGCCCCCAACTCGTGCCCTAATCCAGCTTTTAACGTGCGCCCTCGGCAGAACGCCGCCTAGTGCCGCCTGGAAGCCCACTGTCGAGAACCCCTTAAATGATCGACCTTGCAACCTGGAATCTCACCCTGCCCGTCGGCCAGCCAGCCGTGACCATCGAAACCTCGCAGCTGGTCGGCGGCTACCGCGATCAGTATTTCCATGCGGAGTCCGGCACCTCGTTCTTCTGGGTTCCCGTCAACGGCACCACGACCGCCAATGCCAGCTATCCACGCAGCGAACTGCGTGAAACCTTCAGCGACGGCAAACTACGCAACTGGACGTATCCGCTCGCCGACAACTACCTGAGCGCCAATCTCAGCGTCGGCGAGGTGCCGTCGACCGGCAAAATCGTGGTCGGCCAGATTCATGCGCAAAACAGCACCAGCCCGCTGCTCAAACTCGAGTATCAGTACAAGACCAAAACCAAAACCGGCAACATCGTCGCCAAGGTGCGCGCCAAGCCGACCGACGCGGAAGGCACGGTGTATACGCTGCTCAGCGGCGTGAAGCTCAATCAGCGCTTCACCTATGTGATCAACCTTTCGCCATCCGGCGTACTGAGCATCCTGCTTAACGACACGCAATGGACCAAGCCGCTGAGCGCCGACTGGAAGACCAAGCCGCTGTACTTCAAGGCCGGCGCCTACGTACAGGACAACGCCGGCGACGGCGAAGCCGGCAGCGTGACCTTCTACAACTTGAAAGCCGAGCACCGCCCCAAGTAGTAACTCCAGCAGCGCCTTACGAAGCCCCGCACTGCGGGGCTTTTTCTTAGCTATGTCCCGGTTACGTGCTGCATGGTCTCGCCCGGAACACTGGCGTCCAGCCTGCTCGGTGGGTTACGCCTACGGCTAACCCACCCTTGGATCTACGGGTCTGACGTAGATTTTTTGTAGGGGCGGATTTATCCGCGATAGCCGGCGCCGCGGATCGCGAATGAATTCGCTCCTACCAAGGCGCTGAAACCCGCTTTGCTGATTTTCAGGCTTGGTCCACGGGGTTGGCAGGCGGGCTTGGTGCCTTACCCGCCCAAAAGGCAACAAACCAAGGCTGGCGCACCGCAGCGCGAAACAGCAGCGCGAGAAACGCAAAAGCCCCGCAGGTGCGGGGCTTTTTTGCTTTCAGCGCCGGGGCTTAGTTGACCTTGGCGGTCAGCTCACCCTTGGCGTAACGCTGGAACATGCCTTCGAGGGTGATCGGTTTGATCTTCGAGGCATTGCCGGCGGTACCGAACGCTTCGTAGCGGGCGATGCAGATGTCGCGCATGGCGACGATGGTCTTGGCGAAGAATTTGCGCGGGTCGAACTCGCTCGGCTCTTCGGCCATCATCCGGCGAATCGCACCGGTGGAAGCCAGACGCAGGTCGGTGTCGATATTGACCTTACGCACGCCGTGCTTGATGCCTTCGACGATTTCTTCGACCGGCACCCCGTAGGTTTCCTTGATGTTGCCACCGAACTCGTTGATGACCTTCAGCCACTCTTGCGGCACCGAGGACGAACCGTGCATCACCAGGTGGGTGTTGGGGATGCGCTTGTGGATTTCCTTGATGCGGTCGATGGCGAGGATGTCGCCGGTCGGCGGCTTGGTGAACTTGTAGGCGCCGTGGCTGGTGCCGATGGCGATTGCCAGGGCATCCACCTGAGTCCTTCTGACGAAGTCGGCCGCCTCTTCCGGATCGGTGAGCATCTGGCTGTGGTCCAGCACGCCTTCCGCGCCGACGCCGTCTTCTTCGCCGGCCATGCCAGTTTCCAGCGAGCCCAGGCAGCCCAGTTCACCTTCCACCGAGACGCCGCAGGCGTGGGCGAAGGCCACGGTCTGCTGGGTCACGCGCACGTTGTAGTCGTAGTCGGCTGGAGTCTTGCCGTCTTCCTTCAGCGAGCCGTCCATCATTACCGAGCTGAAGCCCAGTTGGATCGAGCGCTGGCAGACGTCCGGGCTGGTGCCGTGGTCCTGGTGCATGCACACCGGGATGTGCGGGAATTCTTCGATGGCAGCGAGGATCAGGTGACGCAGGAACGGCGCCCCCGCGTACTTGCGCGCACCGGCGGATGCTTGAACGATCACCGGCGAGTCGGTCTTGTCGGCCGCTTCCATGATGGCGCGCATCTGCTCGAGGTTGTTGACGTTGAAGGCCGGCACGCCGTAGCCGAATTCGGCGGCGTGGTCGAGCATCTGACGCATGCTGATGAGTGCCATGGTTTTCCTGTCTCCCGGTTGGAGTTCGTTAATCGTGCCAAGCCTGCCGCACGGGCAGGCACTGTTCAAGTTTTCCGCGAGGAGCGGTTCCGCTCCCCGGGTTGTGTCTAAAGCTCTCTCTCCCGGAAGGAGGGAGTCAAAGCGTTCACGGCGCCTGACAACCGCGGCCGATCAGATAATCGTTGCCGACCCAGTAGACCAGGCCCTCCTCGCCTTTGTTGCGAAAGGCGATGACGTTATCGCTGTAGAAGGTGCCGGAACCTGCCGGTTCCTGGCGCAGGCGATAGACGATGTCGCTGCCGCCGAGGCGCAGGTCGACGCTTTCCCGGCTGTCGTCGGCGAAGCGCCACAGCACCTCGGTCTGACTGTCGCACACCCAACGCGTCCAGCCGCCGATTTGCTCGTCAGCCGGCGGGGTCTCGGCGCAGGCGCCCAACAGCACCACCGCCAGTCCCAGCGCGGTGCGACGCATGGCTGCCTTAAGCCTTGGCACGCTGTTCCAGGACCGCCACGGCCGGCAGTACCTTGCCCTCGACGAATTCGAGGAACGCACCGCCACCGGTGGAAATGTAGGATATCTGCGCGCCGACGGCGTATTTGTCGATCGCCGCCAGGGTGTCGCCACCACCGGCGATGGAGAACGCCGGGCTTTCGGCAATGGCTTGCGCGAGAACCTTGGTGCCGTTACCGAACTGATCGAACTCGAACACGCCGACCGGGCCGTTCCACAGGATGGTCTTGCTCGACTTGAGCAGCCCGGCGAACTGCGCGGCGGTCTGCGGGCCGATGTCGAGGATCATGTCGTCGTCGGCCACTTCGCCGATCAGTTTGACCGTTGCAGCGGCGGACTCGGCGAACTCCTTGGCGACCACCACGTCGACCGGCAGCGGCACGCTGACCTTGGCGGCGATGGCTTTGGCGGTGTCGAGCAGGTCCGGCTCATACAGCGACTTGCCGACGTTGTGGCCGGCGGCGGCGAGGAAGGTGTTGGCGATGCCGCCACCGACGATCAGCTGATCGCAGATCTGGCTCAGCGAGTTGAGCACGTCGAGTTTGGTCGACACCTTGGAGCCGGCGACGATCGCCGCCATCGGTTTGGCCGGGTTGCCCAGCGCCTTGCCCAAGGCGTCCAGCTCGGCCGCCAGCAGCGGGCCGGCGGCGGCGATTTTGGCGAACTTGGCCACGCCGTGGGTCGAACCCTCGGCACGGTGGGCGGTGCCGAAGGCATCCATGACGAACACGTCGCACAGCGCGGCGTATTGCTGGGCCAGCTCGTCGGCGTTCTTCTTCTCGCCCTTGTTGAAGCGCACGTTCTCGAACAGCACTACTTGGCCTGGCTGCACGTCGACGCCGCCGAGGTAGTCGGCAACCAGCGGCACTTCACGACCAAGCGCTTTGCTCAGGTAGTCGGCGACCGGCTTGAGGCTGTTCTCTTCGCTGAACTCACCCTCGGTCGGACGACCCAGGTGCGAGCAAACCATTACCGCCGCACCCTTCTCCAGCGCCAGTTTGATGGTCGGCAGGGAAGCGACGATGCGCGCGTCGCTTTTCACCTGGCCATCTTTCACCGGCACGTTGAGGTCTTCGCGGATCAGTACGCGCTTACCCTGGAGGTCGAGGTCGATCATCTTCAAAACGGTCATGGCATCAGTCCTTCACGGGGGCTGGTTAAACGGTGGTTGGGTTGGCGACGCGCAGATAGTGATCGGCGACATCGAGCATACGGTTGGCGAAGCCCCATTCGTTGTCGAACCAGGCCAGCAAGTTCACCAGCCGAGGGCCGGAAACGCGGGTCTGGCTACCATCGACGATGGCCGAATGCGGGTCGTGGTTGAAATCGCAACTGGCATGGGGCAGCTCGGTGTAAGCCAGCAGGCCCTTGAGCGGGCCACTTTCGGCGGCCTCGCGGAGCACCCGGTTGATCTCTTCGGCCGACGTATCGCGGGCGGTCTGCAGGGTGATGTCCAGGCAGGACACGTTCACCGTCGGCACCCGGATGGCTTTGGCCTGGATGCGCCCGGCAAGTTCCGGCAATAGCCGCTCAATGCCGCGCGCCAGACCAGTGGAGACTGGAATCACCGACTGAAACGCCGAACGGGTACGGCGCAGGTCTTCGTGGTGGTAGGCATCGATCACCGGCTGGTCGTTCATCGCCGAGTGGATGGTGGTGATGGAGAGGTACTCCAGACCGATCGCCTCGTTGAGCAACTTGAGCAGCGGCACTGCGCAGTTGGTCGTGCAGGAGGCATTCGACACCAGCGTCTCGCGGCCGCTGAGGCTTTGCTGATTGACCCCGTAGACCACCGTGGCGTCGATATCCGCCTCGCTGGCCATCGGCTGCGAGAACAGCACCCGCGGCGCGCCGGCATCGAGGAAGCGCTGGCCATCGGCGCGACTGTGGTAGGCACCGGAGCACTCCAAGACCAGATCGATGCCCAGGCCGGCCCAGTCGATCGCTTCCGGGGTGGCGCAACGCAGCACGCGGATGCAGTCGCCGTTGATATGCAGGCCGTCGTCCCCGACCCGCACTTCGCCGGGGAAACGGCCGTGGGTGGAGTCGAAACGGGTCAGGTATTCGATGCTCGCCAGATCGGCCAGATCGTTGAGGGCGACCACCTCGAAACCGGCGTGCGCGCCACGCTCATACAACGCGCGCAGCACGCAGCGACCGATGCGGCCGTAGCCGTTAAGGGCGACTTTGTAAGGACGGTTGGGCATGGTGGTCTCGATGCACGGGGCTGGGAACTCCCTCTCCCACTTATGGAAGAGGTCCGGGGAGAGGGCTGAGCCAACGACCTCCCTCCCCCCGGCCCCTTCTCCCGCACGCGGGAGAGGAGGTCAATGGGCTCAGGCGTCGAGCAGTTCGCTGGCGGTTTCCAGCAGGTTCTCGACGGTGAAGCCGAAGTGCTCGAACAGCGCCGGCGCCGGGGCGGACTCACCAAAGGTGGTCATGCCGATCACCCGACCTTCGAGGCCGACGTACTTGTACCAGTAGTCGGCATGCGCGGCCTCGATGGCGATGCGCGCGCCAACCTGCAGCGGCAGCACGGCCTGTTTGTAGCCAGCGTCTTGCTGGTCGAACACGTTGGTCGACGGCATCGACACCACGCGTACCTGGCGGCCTTGTGCGGTCAGTTTGTCGTAGGCCTGGGTGGCCAGACCAACTTCCGAACCGGTGGCGATCAGGATCAGCTCCGGCTCGCCAGCGCAATCCTTGAGCACGTAGCCGCCGCGGGCGATATCGCCCAGCTGGCCCGCATCGCGCGGCTGATGGGGCAGATTCTGGCGCGAGAAGATCAGCGCCGACGGGCCATCGTTGCGCTCGATCGCATGCTTCCAGGCCACCGCCGATTCCACCGCATCGCACGGACGCCAGGTGTTCAGGTTCGGCGTGCAGCGCAGGCTGGCGAGCTGCTCGACCGGCTGGTGAGTCGGGCCGTCTTCACCGAGGCCGATGGAGTCGTGGGTGTAGACGAACAGCACGCGCTTCTTCATCAACGCGGCCATGCGCACGGCGTTGCAGGCGTACTCCATGAACACCAGGAAGGTCGCGCCATACGGAATGAAGCCGCCGTGCAGGGCGACGCCGTTCATGATCGCGCTCATGCCGAACTCGCGCACGCCGTAAAACATGTAGTTGCCGCTGGCATCCTCGGCGCTGACGCCCTTACAGCCTTTCCACAGGGTCAGGTTGGAGCCGGCGAGGTCGGCCGAGCCGCCGAGGAATTCCGGCAGCAGCGGACCGAAGGCGTTCAGGGCGTTCTGGCTGGCCTTGCGGCTGGCGATGGTTTCGCCCTTGCTGGCGACTTCCTGAATGTAGGCGTTGGCCTGCTCGGCAAAGTCCGCCGGCAGCTCGCCAGCGAGGCGGCGCTTGAGCTCCACGGCGAGTTGCGGATGGGCGGCGGCGTAGGCGGCAAAGCGCTGATCCCACGCGGCTTCGGCGGCGGCGCCGGCCTGCTTGGCGTCCCACTCGGCGTAGATCTCCGCCGGCACTTCGAACGGCGCGTGGCTCCAGCCCAGCGCGGCGCGGGTCAGGGCGATCTCGTCGTGACCGAGCGCGGCACCGTGGCACTCTTCCTTGCCCTGCTTGTTCGGCGAGCCGAAGCCGATGATGGTCTTGCAGCAGATCAGGGTCGGCTGACCAGTGCTTTTTCGCGCGGTTTCGATGGCGGTCTTGATCTCGTCGGCGTCATGGCCGTCGACATTGCGGATCACCTGCCAGCCGTAGGCTTCGAAGCGCTTCGGCGTGTCGTCGGTGAACCAGCCATGCACTTCGCCGTCGATGGAAATGCCGTTGTCGTCATAGAAGGCGATCAGCTTGCCGAGACCGAGGGTGCCGGCCAGCGCGCTGACTTCATGGGAAATGCCTTCCATCATGCAGCCGTCGCCGAGGAACACGTAGGTGTTGTGGTCGACGATGTTGTGCCCGTCGCGGTTGAACTGCGCGCCCAGGACTTTCTCGGCGAGGGCGAAGCCCACCGCGTTGGCGAGACCCTGACCGAGCGGCCCAGTGGTGGTCTCGACGCCAGCGGTGTAGCCGTATTCCGGGTGACCGGGAGTGCGCGAGCCGAGCTGACGGAACTGCTTGAGATCCTCGACGGTGACGTCGTAGCCGGTCAGGTGCAGCAGCGAATAAATCAGCATCGAGCCGTGGCCGTTGGACAGCACGAAGCGGTCACGGTCGGCGAACGTCGGATTGGCCGGGTTGTGCTTGAGGTAATCGCGCCACAACACTTCGGCGATATCGGCCATGCCCATCGGAGCGCCGGGATGGCCGCTGTTGGCTTTTTGCACGGCATCCATGCTGAGGGCACGAATGGCGTTGGCACGCTCGCGACGGCTGGGCATCACTGAATCTCCTACGGATTGGGTTCACGGCTGGCAGGGCTCGACCCCTCGGAAAAGGGCACACCTGCACGAAAAGGCGGCTATTTTCGCCCAGCCGGCGCCTGCGGAGCAATGACAGATGGTCGCGGCGTGCGCCTTCGTTGACGCTCATCAACGCTGTAGCACCCCCAACGACGCCAGGCACGGGGCCTCGAACAGCTCGCCGTGCCAGGCGCCGACCAACGTCTGGCGCATCACCAGCAGCCAGATCGCCAGTAGCGCGCACGCCAGCAGTACCCCGGTGGTGGCGAAGAAAGCGACGTCCGTCAGATGCAGCAGCTCGAAGCTCGCCAGGGTGAACACCCCGAGCGGGAAGGTGAAACCCCACCAGCCGAGGTTGAAATGCATGCCGTGCCGCGCATGACGCGCAGTACACAGCGTGGCGACCACCAGCCACCAGAGCCCGGCGCCCCACAGCAGCAGCCCGCCGATCACCCCGAGATGCGCAGCCAGCGGCGCGGCGTCGGCCAACGGGCTGCCTGCCCAAGCGTGCGGCGCCGCTTCGCCGAGCTTCATCAGCGCCAAGCTACCGGTGCCCAGCGGGCCGAGCGGCAACCAGCTGGTGGCGGCGAAGCTGCTGTCCGGCAGGTTGTGCACAACCAGACGCAGCAGGACCAGACTGATCAGCGCAAAGGCCAGGCTCAGCGAAATCCCCCAGAGCAGATAGCCCACTACCAACACCTCGCGGGCGGCGGCCGGATCGAGGTGCGGCGCCAGGCTACCAGCAACGCCGGCGGCAACCTCCGGGGCCACCACCGGCAGCAGCCACACAGCGGTAAGCGACTCCAGCGCGTGCTGTTGGCGGGTGACCATCAAGTAGGGCACCAGCACCGCGACGCCAATGGCCAACGCCACGTCCAACCACCACAGCGCGGTGGCCAGCGAATAGGCGCCCTCACCCATACGTGGCGCAGCGAAGGCGAGAAAACCATTGATCAGTACCGCCAACCCCATCGGGATGGCGCCGAGGAACATCGACTGCACCGGGTGCCGTAGCATCGGCCCCACTGTGTCGGGGAACAGCAGCAGGCGCGCCGCAAACAGCAGGGTCGACAGGCTGAACAGCAGGACGGCGAAGCTCCAGATGGTTTCCGCCAGCAACGTCTGCCCGGCAAACGCCCACGGCAACTGCGCAACCACCAGCGCCACGACGCCGGTCCCCATGGTCATGGTGAACCAGTTGGGAGTGAAGTGCCGGATGAACGCCAGCGGCTCGGGCAGGCGGGTAAAGGGACGAGGCATGACGGCTCCGGTCGGGAAGTCCCGTGACGAGAATGAGGAACTCACGCTACGCTCGGCCTTGCCATATGAAAAATACATATTCAGCATCCGATACATGCCTTGTATTTATGCGAGACCGCCATGAACCTGCATCACCTGAAGGTCTTTCTCGCCGTCGCCGAAACCGGCAGCATCAGCGCCGGCGGGCAACGCCTCTTCATCAGCCAACCGGCGGTGACCCGCGAGATCCGCGAGCTGGAACGCCAGATTGGCCTGCCGCTGTTCGACCGCCAGCCACGCGGCGTCACGCTGACCGAGGCCGGCCGCCGCCTGCGCCATTACGCCGAACGCATCTTCAGCCTCGAACAGGCTGCCGAGCAGGAACTGCGCAGCTTCGCCGCTCTGGAAGACGGCGAACTGAACCTCAGCGCCAGCGCCACGCTGGGCAGCTATGTGCTGCCGCCGTTGCTGCGGCGCTTTCGCCAGCACTGGCCGCAGATTGCCATTCACCTGGAAGTCAGCAACACCGCGGCGGTCACCGCCAGCCTGGATGCGGCGCGCTGTGCGCTGGGTTTCGTCGAGGGGCGTTTCGACACCGAGCGCTATGAGCACCGGCTGCTGGCCCTCGATGCGCTGCTGCCGGTGGTCGGCGTGCAGCACCCACTGGCGGGCCGACCACGACTGGTAGCCGCCGACCTTGGCGGTTTCCCGCTCTACCTGCGCGAGCCCGGCTCCGGCACACGGGCCAGCGTGGAGAGGACCTTCGAGCAGCTGGGTCTAGCGCTGGATGCCCGCCTTTCGGTGGGCAATACCGAGGCGCTCAAGCAACTGCTCGACGACCAGCAAGGTATTGCCTGGTTGTCCGGGCAAGCCATCGGCCGCGAGCTGACTGAAGGGCGGCTGGCCGTACTGGATGTCCAAGAGCTTCGCGTCGAGCGCGAGCTGCATGCTGTGTGGCGGTCGGGCAGCAGCCTTAGCCCCTCAGCCAACGCCCTGCTGGAGCTGGCCAACGACCCAGGCAATATCAAAATGTTTTGATATTGCCATTGCTGTATGAAAAATGACCGACTAGACTGCGCGCCTTATGAACCTGCGCGTCCCTCAAGTGCGTTTCGAGCCCAGCGATGAACTGGCGGCCCTGTGCAAGGCCGGCGGCGATCCGCTGCGTCTCAACGTGCTGCGCGTACTGACCAACGACTCGTTCGGCGTGCTGGAGCTGGCGCAGATCTTCGCCATCGGCCAGTCGGGCATCAGCCACCACCTCAAGGTGCTGGCCCAAGCCGGATTGGTGGCGACGCGCCGCGAAGGCAACGCGATCTTCTATCGGCGCGCCCTGCCGCACAGCGAACTGGCCGGCGGCCGACTGCACGCCGCGCTGCTCGAGGAAATCGATGATCTGCGCCTGCCGACCGAGGTGCTGACCCGGATCGCCGCGGTGCATGCCCAACGCGCCGCGGCCAGCCGGGATTTCTTCGCCAAGACCGCCGAGAAGTTCCAGGCCCAGCAAGACCTGATCGCCGGCTTGCCGCAATACGGCGACAGCGTGTTGGCCCTGCTCGATGCGCTGAACCTGCCGGCCAGCGCCACCGCGCTGGAAGTCGGCCCTGGCGATGGCGGTTTTCTCCCCGAGCTGGCGCGGCGTTTCAGTCAGGTGCAGGCGCTGGACAACAGTCCGGCGATGCTCGAACTGGCCCGTCAGCGCTGCGTGCAGGAAGGCCTGGACAACGTCGAATTGAAACTCGCCGATGCCCTCAACGATCTCCACAGTGCCGCCGACTGCGTGGTGGTGAACATGGTCCTGCACCATTTCGCCGCACCAGCCGACGCGCTGCAGCAATTGGCTGGCCTGGTGAAAAGCGGCGGCAGCCTGCTGATCACCGAGCTGTGCAGCCACGACCAGAGCTGGGCCAGGGAGGCCTGCGGTGATCTCTGGCTAGGCTTTGAACAGGACGACCTGGCCCGCTGGGCCAGCGCCGCGGGGCTCGCGCTCGGCGAGAGTCTCTACATTGGTTTGAAGAACGGCTTTCAAATTCAGGTGCGGCACTTCGCCAAACCGGAGTTCCGAGCGATCTCACCCACCGGTAAAAATTAGGAACCGATTGATGAGCGACTATTCCCTGTTTACTTCCGAGTCCGTGTCCGAAGGGCATCCGGACAAGATCGCCGACCAGATTTCCGATGCGGTGCTCGACGCCATCATCGCCCAAGACAAATACGCCCGCGTGGCCGTGGAGACCCTGGTCAAGACTGGCGTCGCCATCGTCGCTGGCGAAGTCACCACCAGCGCCTGGGTCGACCTCGAGCAGATCGTCCGCGACGTGATCTGCGACATCGGCTACACCAGCTCCAACGTCGGTTTCGACGGCGCCACCTGCGGCGTGATGAACATCATTGGCAAGCAGTCCCCGGACATCAACCAGGGCGTCGACCGCGCCAAGCCGGAAGACCAGGGTGCCGGCGACCAGGGCCTGATGTTCGGTTACGCCAGCAACGAGACCGACGTACTGATGCCGGCACCGATCCGTTTCTCCCACGCCCTGGTCGAGCGCCAGGCCGAAGCGCGCAAGTCCGGCCTGCTGCCGTGGCTGCGCCCGGATGCCAAATCGCAGGTCACCTGCCGCTACGAGAACGGCAAGGTGGTCGGCATCGACGCGGTGGTGCTGTCCACCCAGCACAACCCGGAAGTCTCGCTGGCCGACCTGCGCGAAGGCGTGATGGAACTGATCATCAAGCACAGCCTGCCGGCCGAGCTGCTGCACCAGGGCACCCAGTTCCACATCAACCCGACCGGCAACTTTGTGATCGGCGGCCCGGTGGGTGACTGCGGTCTGACCGGCCGTAAGATCATCGTCGACTCCTACGGCGGCATGGCCCGTCACGGCGGCGGCGCGTTCTCTGGCAAGGACCCGTCCAAGGTCGACCGTTCGGCGGCTTACGCCGGTCGTTACGTGGCCAAGAACATCGTCGCCGCCGGCCTGGCCGAGCGCTGCGAAATCCAGGTTTCCTACGCCATCGGCGTGGCCCAGCCGACCTCGATCTCGCTGAACACCTTTGGCACCGGCAAGATCAGCGACGAGAAGATCATCCAGCTGGTTCGCGAGCACTTCGACCTGCGTCCGTACGCAATCACCAAGATGCTCGACCTGCTCCACCCGATGTACCAGCCGACTGCGGCGTACGGCCACTTCGGCCGCACTCCGTACGAGCTGACTGTCGGTGATGACACCTTCACCACCTTCACCTGGGAGAAAACCGACCGCGCCGACGCACTGCGTAGCGCAGCCGGCTTGTAAGGCTCTCAGCGATGAACAAAAGCCCCGCCTAGTGCGGGGCTTTTTGCTTTATCCCCTCGCCCCGTTGAGGAGAGGGGTAAGCCGGCAACACCTATCTCTTTGAGCGACAGGGTGGATACCGCTCTGCACATCCACTGATACCCCCGGATATCGCTGGTGGGTTACGCCGCTTCGCGGCTAACCCGCCCTACAAAAGCGCTTCGTCTAATGGCCGCAGCAATACGCCAACTGGAATCTGCATGCGCCGCTTTTCCGTAGGAGATGTAAACCCGTAGGGCGGGTTAGCCGAAGGCGTAACCCGCCGATGTACCGAACACCGCTGATCGGGGTTACGCCGCCGCGCGGCTAGCCCCCTGAAAGGTTCTCCATTGGGTGGCCGGGAAATCCGCAGAGGACTGAGCATTCCAACACGGCATGCGCCACGCCGACGCCTCTAAACTGCTTCCCCCTCACTCGAGCAAGGATGCTCACGATGAAACGCTCGATCGCGTTATGCCTCGCCCTGTCCCCGCTAATCAGCCACGCCACCTGCCCCGACTGGAATAGCGCGCAGGCCGCCGAAGAGTTGCAGGCGCTCAGCGGCCAGATCGCCGCGTGGGACGACGCCTACCATCGCCTTGGCCAAGCGCCGGTCGCCGATGAACTGTATGACCAGGCCCGCGCCCGCCTGGACGCCTGGAACCGCTGCTTTCCCGCCAGCGCAACCACAGCCCCGCCTGCCCTGGCCAGCGTCGGTGGGCCCATTGCTCATCCGGTGGCGCAGACCGGCCTGGACAAACTCGCCGGCGCCAGCGCCGTGCAAGCCTGGATGGCCACAAAGAGTGGCCTGTGGATTCAACCCAAGGTCGATGGCGTGGCGGTCACCCTGGTCTATCGACACGGCCGCTTGCGCCAGGCGATCAGCCGCGGCGACGGAAGCCATGGCCAGGACTGGACGGCCAGCACGCGGCAGATCGCAGCCATCCCGCAGCAACTGAACAGCGGCGCCGATCTGATCCTCCAGGGCGAGCTGTATTGGCGCCTGAGCGCGCATGTGCAGGCGCACGCCGGTAGCCGCGGCGCGCGCAGCCAGGTCGCCGGGCTGCTCAATCGCGAGCAACTGCAGCCGGCCGATGCGACGCAGATCGGCCTGTTCGTCTGGGATTGGCCGAACGGCCCGGCGAGCATGGTCGAGCGCCTGGCCGGCCTCGACGCGCTGGGCTTTACCGATACCGCGCGCTTCAGCCAGCCGTTGGCGAACTTCGCCGAGGCCGAGCAGTGGCGCGAGCACTGGTATCGCAGTCCATTGCCCTTTGCCAGCGATGGCGTGGTGCTGCGGCAGGGCCAGCGGCCGCCCGGCGCGCGCTGGCAAGCCGCGCCACCGGCCTGGGCGGCGGCGTGGAAATATCCGTTCGCCCAAGCGCTCGCCGAGGTACGCAGCGTGCAATTCAATATCGGTCGCAGCGGGCGCATCACCCCGGTGCTCAATCTGCTCCCGGTGCGCCTGGACGACCGCACGATACACCGGGTCAGCGTCGGCTCCTTGCAACGCTGGCAAACGCTGGATATTCGCCCCGGCGACCAGGTCGCCATCGCGCTCGCCGGATTGACCATTCCACGCTTGCAGGAAGTGGTCTGGCGCGCCGCCGAACGCCCGCCGGTGCAGGCACCGCTGACCGCCGAGCATCACCCATTGAGCTGCTGGCAGCCGACGCCCGGCTGTGCCGGCCAATTCCGCGCCCGCCTGGCCTGGCTCAGCGGCAAGCAAGGCCTGGCCCTCAGCGGCGTCGGCCCGGGGACTTGGGATAAGTTGTTGCAGGCCGGGCAACTCGCCGGACTGCTCGACTGGCTGGCGTTATCCGAAGCGCAGCTGCGTGAGTTGCCGGGCTTCGGCGCCCGCAGCGCCGCCACCTTGGCGCAACGCTTCAGCCAAGCCAGACAGCGACCCTTCGCTGTCTGGTTGCGTGCCCTCGGCATGCCACCGGTGCCGCCGGCCGCGCTGGCGCCGTCATGGACCGCGTTGGCCCAGCGCAGCACGCAGGACTGGCGCCAGCAGACGGCTGTCGGCCCGGCCCGCGCCGCACAATTGCGGGACTTCTTTCATCACCCGGAAGTCGTGGCCCTGCGCGAGCGCTTGCAGACCGCCGCGGTTCCAGGCTTTTGAGCGGACATCTGCCAGCGAGCGCGCTACCCTCAGAACCTGTTTACGATCTTTTGGACTAGAGCCAGACAAGGCAAAAACAGGCGAGGAAGCGGAGTTTACGAGCTGTAAATGAGCATTCCGAGCCTGTTTTTAACGCGGTATGGCCGACGGACAGGAGATCGTAAACAGGTTCTCAGCGACCCTCCCGTCATATTTTTGGAGAGCCCCATGCTTTTGCAACGCTCCCTCCTCGCCAGCCTGCTCATCGGCGCCGCCCTCTTCAGTACAGCGAGCGTCGCCGCCCAGGACGAGGCCGCCCCGAGCGGTTGCGCAGCCAAGCGGCAGGCGCTTGCCGAACAAATCGAAGCGGCCAAGCAACACGGCAACAGCGCGCAACAAGCTGGTCTGGAAAAAGCCTTGAGCGAGGTCACGGCGCATTGCGACGACGCCTCGCTGCACAAATCCCGCGAGGAAAAAGTCCTCGACGCCCAACATGAGGTGGCGCAACGTGAGGCCGATCTGCGCAAGGCAATGGCCAAGGGTGACCAAGCCAAGATCGACACGCGCAAGACCAAGCTGGCCGAGGCGCACAAGGAACTACAGGAAGCGCAGGAACAGCTCGAGCACTGACGCAGCAGGAAGAATCAGAAGGCGCGGAACTCTTGGTGACAGGCCTCGCAGGTGTCTTCCACGCGCTGCATTGGCTTGTCCAGCGCCGCCTCGTTCAGCGGTTGCTGGGTGCTGGCGACCACCAGAGCGGCGGTAGCGCTTTCCAGTTGCCGCGCGAGCTCCTGGAAACGCGCCTGGCGCTGCCAGACTTCGTCCTTGGCGCTGCTCTTGGCGTCGTCCTTGATCTGCGGAAAATGCTGCCACGGCTGGCGCGACAACTGATCCAGCTGGGCCGCGCCGGCGCTAAAGCGCGGTGCATCGAAGGCAATCCGCCCGCGCAACATGCCGCCCAGATCCTCGCTGGTGTTGAGCATCTGCTTGAAGATCGCCTTGCGCTGGCCGAGCGGCGAGTTTGGATCAATCTGCCCGCAGGCGCTCAGCAACAGACAAGTCAGCAGGATGGCAAAGCGGCTTTTCACAATCGACCTCGGTGTATTTCTGCGGTAATGCGGCGGTAAAACGGCGGCCGCCAGTATCCTCGTCCGCCAGCCGAATACCAATTGCGGTGGATTGCCGCAGTAATTTTCGACCGCCAGCGCGGTCAGGCGGCGACCACGAACAGCGCGACGATCAAGCCCATGCCCATGAACCACACCAGCGAACGCACCGGACCCCAATCGGCCAGATAGCAGCCCAGGTACACCAGCCGGCTGATCACGAAGCCGACCGCCAGCGAGTCGATCAATGCCTGGCTGGCGCCGCCAGCGAGGTGGGCGATGATCACCGCGGCGGCGAACGCCGGCGCCACTTCGAAGCCATTCAGCTGCGCATGGTGGGCGCGCTGGCGCATGTCGCTCAGCCCGGCGAGGAAGGCGCGCGGGTTCTGGTTGGCTTGCGGGCCGTAATCGCCGCCAGAAAACTTGGCGATGGCGGTGCCCAGATACGGCAGCAGGATGACGACGAGTACACACCAGAAAGCAAGGGTCATGGCAGTTCCAGGGTTGCGAAAGGAACCGCCAGCCTGCCGCTAAATCCACCCCGACTCCATGGCCGTTGCGCCGGGTGGATCAGCGGAGCGGCCAAGCGGCGCGCTTCAGTCCTTGAACTGATCCTTGATGTAGGTGATCTCGGTCTTACCATGCGGTGCCGGCAGGTCGTCCGGGCCGAGGTTGACGAACACCAGCTTGTCGACCGTGAGGATGCTCTTGCGGGTGATCTTGTTGCGCACCTCGCAGGTCAGGGTCAGCGACGTGCGGCCAAACTCGGTGGCGGTGATGCCCAGCTCGATGATGTCGCCCTGGCGCGCCGAGCTGACGAAGTTGATCTCCGAGATGAACTTGGTCACCACCTTCTGATTGCCGAGTTGGACGATGGCGTAGATCGCCGCCTCCTCGTCGATCCATTTCAGCAGGCTACCGCCGAACAGCGTGCCGTTGGGATTGAGGTCTTCGGGCTTGACCCACTTGCGGGTATGGAAATTCATAGTGGCTCCTGTTTGCTCAGGTACGGGCGGCATGATTGCAGGCCAATCCACGACTGTCTCGGCAAGCGTTTCAATCGATCCGATAGGCGGCACAGGAAAGCTTGGGCTGGGCGATGCACCTCGCTATAATCGCCGGGCTTTCACGCGCCCGGCCCAGCCCGGACGCGCCCGCCACCTGTCCGAGGGGCGCTGCAGCAGGCTTTGACCTGTCAGGCTCGGATGGGGCGTTAACCATACGCATCAACGGCGCCCAGACAGACAGGGTACGAATCCCTCTGTCGCATACAACGAATGGAGAACTCGTTTATGAGCGCTGTACAGACGCCTGCCGGTTTCACTGACTTCAAAGTCGCCGACATTTCCCTGGCCGCCTGGGGCCGCCGCGAACTGATCATTGCCGAATCGGAAATGCCTGCCCTGATGGGCCTGCGCAGCAAGTACGCCGGCGAACAACCGCTGAAGGGCGCGAAGATCATCGGCTGCATCCACATGACCATTCAGACCGGCGTGTTGATCGAGACCCTGATCGCCCTCGGTGCCGAAGTGCGCTGGTCGTCCTGCAACATCTTCTCGACCCAGGACCAGGCCGCTGCCGCCGTCGCCGCCGCCGGCATCCCGGTATTCGCTTGGAAAGGCGAGACCGAAGAAGAGTACGAGTGGTGCATTGAGCAGACCATCCTGAAAGATGGCCAGCCGTGGGATGCCAACATGATCCTCGACGACGGCGGCGACCTGACCCAGATCATCCACGAGCGCTACCCGGCCATGCTGGACAAGATCCACGGCGTGACCGAGGAAACCACCACCGGCGTACACCGCCTGCTCGACATGCTCAAAGCCGGCACCCTGAAAATTCCGGCGGTCAACGTCAACGACTCGGTGACCAAGAGCAAGAACGACAATAAGTACGGCTGCCGTCACAGCCTCAACGACGCCATCAAGCGCGGCGTCGACCACCTGCTGTCGGGCAAGCAGGCCCTGGTGATCGGCTACGGCGACGTGGGCAAGGGCTCCGCGCAGTCGCTGCGTCAGGAAGGCATGATCGTCAAGGTTTCTGAGATCGACCCGATCTGCGCCATGCAGGCCTGCATGGACGGTTTCGAAGTGGCCTCGCCGTACCTCAACGGCCTCAATGACGGCACCGAAGCCAGCATCGACAAGGCTCTGCTGGGCAAGATCGACCTGATCGTCACCACCACCGGTAACGTCAACGTCTGCGACGCCAACATGCTCAAGGCCCTGAAGAAGCGCGCCGTGGTGTGCAACATCGGTCACTTCGACAACGAGATCGACACCGCCTTCATGCGCAAGAACTGGGCCTGGGAAGAGGTCAAACCGCAGGTGCATAAGATCCATCGCACCGGCGCCGGCAGCTTCGACGCGCGTAACGACGACTACCTGATCCTGCTGGCCGAAGGCCGCCTGGTAAACCTGGGCAACGCCACCGGCCACCCGAGCCGGATCATGGACGGCTCGTTCGCCAACCAGGTTCTCGCCCAGATCTTCCTGTTCGAGCAGAAGTTCGCCAACCTGTCGGCCGCCGACAAGGCTGCGCGTCTGACTGTGGAAGTGCTGCCGAAGAAACTCGACGAAGAAGTCGCCCTGGAAATGGTTCGCGGCTTCGGTGGCGTGGTCACCCAGCTGACCAGCAAACAGGCCGAGTACATCGGCGTGACCGTGGAAGGCCCGTTCAAGCCGGACGCCTACCGCTACTAAGAAAGCGCCGAACCATAAGCCCGTAGGGTGGGTTAGCCGCGTAGCGGCGTTACCCACCAGCGCCACCACTCAAACGGTGGGTTACGCCTTCGGCTAACCCACCCTACGGAATAGATCTATGAGCCAAGAACGCCGCTACAGCTTCGAATTCTTCCCGGCGAAGACCGAAGCGGGCCATGAAAAGCTGATCGCCACCGCGCGCCAGCTGGCCGGCTACAACCCGGATTTCTTCTCCTGCACTTATGGCGCCGGCGGTTCGACCCGCGAAGGCACCCTGCGTACAGTGCTGCAGCTGAACGGCGACGTCGGCGTGGCGACCGCGCCGCACCTGTCCTGCGTGGGTGACAGCAAGGACGATCTGCGCGACCTGCTGAACCAATACCGCGAAGCCGGGATCCAGCGCATCGTCGCCCTGCGCGGCGACTTGCCGTCGGGCATGGGTATGGCCAGCGGCGAGCTGCGCTACGCCAACGAGCTGGTCGAATTCATCCGCGCTGAGACCGGTGATCACTTCCATATCGAAATCGCCGCCTACCCGGAAATGCACCCGCAGGCGCATAGCTTCGAGAGCGATCTGGACAACTTCGTGCGCAAGGCCCAGGCCGGCGCCGACAGTGCGATCACCCAGTACTTCTTCAACGCCGACAGCTACTTCTACTTCGTCGATCGGGTGCAGAGGCTCGGCGTGGACATGCCGGTGGTGCCGGGGATCATGCCGATTACCAACTACAGCAAGCTGGCGCGCTTCTCCGACGCCTGCGGCGCGGAGATCCCACGCTGGATCCGCAAGCAGCTGGAAGCCTACGGCGACGACATCGCCAGCATCCAGGCCTACGGCGAGCAAGTAATCAGCGAAATGTGCGAACGCCTGCTGGCCGGCGGCGCACCGGGGCTGCACTTTTACACACTGAACCAGGCCGAACCGAGCCTGGCGATCTGGAACAATCTCAAGCTGCCGCGCTGAGGCAATTCGAGTAATGAAAAAACCGGGCGCAACACGCCCGGTTTTTTATTGTCTGCTGTTCCCCGCGGCAGATTTCACGCCTGACGGACTCCGCGCTTCGGTCCCATACGGCTGGTTGGCGTTGACCCGACGCAAAGCCGCGGTCAAGACTATCCACACGCTTCTAACGGCCCAGCGACCTTCGGGCCCTTTCGTCCATCGCCGGTCACCGCGCTTGTGACCGGTGCCTTGTTTGGAATCACCCATGGCCACGCGCCTCAAGATCAACGCCTCGGTCAGCCCCAAGGGCAGCCTGGAAACCCTCTCTCAGCGCGAAGTACAACAGCTCCGCGAAACCGGCTCCGGCAGCGTCTACCGACTGTTCCGCCAATGCGCGCTGGCGATCCTCAACACCGGTTCGCACAGCGACAACGCCAAGACCATCCTCGAGGCGTATCCGGATTTCGAGGTGCGCATTCATCAGCAGGACCGCGGCATCCGCCTGGAGCTGCTGAACGCGCCGGCCGACGCCTTCGTCGATGGCGAGATGATCGCCAGTACCCGCGAAATGCTGTTCAGCGCGCTGCGCGACATCGTCTACACGCAGAGCGAACTGGAGAGCAAACGCATCGACCTGGACAGCTCGCAAGGCATCACCGACTACGTTTTCCACCTGCTGCGCAACGCCCGCAACCTGCGCAGCGGCGTCGAACCGAAGATGGTGGTGTGCTGGGGTGGCCACTCGATCAGCACCGAGGAATACAAGTACACCAAGCGCGTCGGCCATGAACTGGGCCTGCGCAAGCTGGACATCTGCACCGGCTGCGGCCCCGGCGTGATGAAGGGGCCGATGAAGGGCGCGACCATTTCCCACGCCAAGCAGCGCATCCTCAACGGTCGTTATCTGGGCCTGACCGAGCCGGGCATCATCGCCGCCGAAGCGCCCAATCCGATCGTCAACGAACTGGTGATCCTGCCGGACATCGAGAAACGCTTGGAAGCCTTCGTGCGCGTCGGCCACGGCATCATCATCTTCCCCGGCGGCGCCGGTACCGCGGAGGAGTTCCTCTATCTGCTCGGCATCCTCACCCACCCAGACAACCGCGACTTACCGTTCCCGGTGATCCTCACCGGGCCGAAGAGCGCCGGGCCGTATCTGCAGCAACTCAACAACTTCATTGGCGCGACCCTCGGCGAAGAGGCGCAGCAGCGCTACACCATCATCGTCAACGATCCGGCCGAAGTAGCGCGACAGATGGCCCAAGGTATCAAGGAGGTCACCCAGTTCCGCCGCGAACGCAACGACGCCTTCCACTTCAACTGGTTGCTGAAGATCGACGAGAATTTCCAGCGCCCGTTCGAGCCGACGCACGCCAACATGGCCAGCCTGCGCCTCAAGCGCGACCTGCCCTTGCACGAACTGGCGGCCAACCTGCGCCGCGCGTTTTCCGGCATTGTCGCCGGCAACGTCAAGGAAAACGGCATCCGCCTGATCGAGCAGCACGGCCCCTATGAGCTCACCGGCGACCAGGCGCTCATGCAGCCGCTGGATCGCTTGCTGCAATCCTTCGTCGAGCAGCACCGCATGAAGCTTCCCGGCGGCAGCACCTATGTGCCGTGCTACCGAGTATTGAGCTGAACACGCGGGAAGCCGGGTATAAAACCGTCTAACGGTGAAAAAACGCACAACCGCAAGGTTTTGTTATACTCCGGCTTCCCCGCCAGGCTTTCGCCCGGACACTCGGCCCGCAGAGGCCCAGCAGGACCGGACGGGACCGCGCCCCAAGCGTGCTTCAAGTCTGGCCAAGATCCCCGGGCCCAGCCCTAACTAGACAGGATTACTCATGTCCTTTGCCTCCCTCGGTCTCTCCGAGGCTTTGGTCGGTGCCGTGCACGCAGCCGGCTACACCCAACCTACACCCGTGCAACAGCGGGCTATTCCCGCCGTGTTGCAAGGCCGCGATCTGATGGTCGCCGCGCAAACCGGTACGGGTAAGACCGGCGGCTTCGCCCTGCCGATCCTCGAACGCCTGTTCCCCGCCGGTCATCCGGACAAACCCCACCGTCATGGCCCGCGCCAACCGCGCGTGCTGGTCCTGACCCCAACCCGCGAGCTCGCCGCCCAGGTGCATGACAGCTTCAAGGTCTACGCCCGCGACCTGCCGCTGGTCAGCACCTGCGTCTTTGGTGGCGTCGGCATGAACCCGCAGGTGCAAGCCCTGGCCAAAGGCGTCGACATTCTCGTCGCCTGCCCCGGCCGCCTGCTCGATCTCGCCGGCCAAGGCAGCGTCGACCTCTCCCACGTGGAGATTCTGGTCCTCGATGAAGCCGACCGCATGCTCGACATGGGCTTTATCCATGACGTCAAAAAGGTCCTTGCCCGCCTGCCGAGTAAGCGCCAGAACCTGCTGTTCTCGGCGACCTTCTCGCGCGACATCACCGAGCTGGCCGGCAAACTGCTGCACAACCCGGAAAAAATCGAAGTCACTCCGCCGAACACCACGGTCGAGCGCATCGAACAACGGGTGTTCCGCCTGGCCGCCAGCCACAAGCGTGCCCTGCTCGCCCACCTGATCACCAAGGGCGCCTGGGAACAAGTGCTGGTGTTCACCCGCACCAAGCATGGCGCTAACCGTCTGGCCGAGTACCTCGACAAGCACGGTCTGCCGGCCATGGCGATTCACGGCAACAAGAGCCAGAACGCGCGCACCAAGGCGCTGGCCGACTTCAAGGCCAACCAGGTGCGCATCCTGGTCGCCACCGATATCGCAGCGCGCGGTCTGGATATCGATCAGCTGCCGCATGTGGTCAACTTCGAATTGCCGAATATCGAGGAAGATTACGTCCACCGTATCGGTCGTACCGGCCGCGCCGGACGCAGCGGTGAAGCGATCTCGCTGGTCGCGCCGGACGAAGAAAAACTGCTCAAGGGCATCGAGCGGATGACCAAGCAGAAGATTGCCGATGGCGATCTGATGGGCTTCGATGCCAGCAGCGTCGAAGCGGAAAAGCCCGAAGTCCGTGCCCCGCGCGAACCACGTCCACCACGCGGCGGCGGCGAGCAGAAGAAACCCCGTGGCAACGCTGGCGAACATCAAGGCGGGCGCAAGGATAAAGGCAAGGATCGCGGCCGGCAGAAGCCCACCGCGCACGCCAAGCCCAACCAACCGCAGGCCCAGCAAGCGTCGGCGCAAGCTATTCCATCGTTGCCAGCCAATCGCGACCCGGAAGAGTTCCTCGACGACGAGATCGACAACTTCGGTAACCGCGCCGACTACGTCCCGGTGCAGCCCAAGCCGCAAGGCCGCCACAGCAATCCGCGTCGCGGTGGTGGTGGTGGTGGCGGCCAAGGCCAGACGCAAGGACAAGGCGCCGGTCAGGGCCGTGGCCAAGGCAAACCGCAGGGCCAGCGCCCGGCGGGTAGCGGTCAAGCCGGACAAGGCGCTCAGGGCGCCAACAAGCCAGGCCGCTCCGGCCAACGTCCGCAGGGCCAAGGTCGTAGCGGCCAGGGTCGTGGCATGGGTGGCGGGCGTCGCGACGATGCGCCGCGCGAGCGTCAAGAGCCGGCCGTGCAGGATCCACGCAGCAACAGCAAGCAGCCGCTGATTATCCGTAAGGGCGAGCGCCTGCCGACTGCCGAGCAACTCGATCAGCTGGACAATCGTCCACGTGGCGAGAAGCCGGCGCTGCTGACGCGCAACCGCGAAGCCTGAGTTTCAGGCTGCCACACACGAAAACGCCGGCTAGCAGCCGGCGTTTTTGTTTTTTCGTTACCAGCTCTTACTGGCGTACGCCTTCAAACGAGATGATCAGCTGGACTTCCTGGGCAGTCGGGCCGAGGTCTTTCAGGATGTCAAAATCCTTCAGCTTCAACGTGGTGGTGCCTTCGAAGCCGGCACGGTAGCCGCCCCACGGGTCCTTGCCTTCGCCGATGAACTTGGCGGCGATCACCACCGGCTTGGTCACCCCGTTGAGGGTCAGGTTGCCGGTGATGTCGGCAGTCCCGCTGCCAGTGGATTTGACCGAGGTGGACTCGAACGTGGCCGTCGGATTCTTGCCGACATTGAGGAAATCGCCGCTACGGATGTGCTTGTCGCGCTCGGCATGGTTGGTGTCGACGCTGGCGGTTTTCAGGCTCACCTTGACCTTGCTGGCTTCGGGTTGCTTGTCATCGAAACTGAAGCTGCCGTCGAAGTCCTTGAAGGTGCCATACAGCCAGCTGTAACCGAGGTGGCTGATCTTGAAGTTGACGAAGGCATGTTGGCCTTCCTTGTCGATCACATAGTCGGCCGCCATCGCCTGACCGGCGCCGAGCAGCGCGCCACCGAGAACCAGAACCGCGAGAGTTTTCTTGAGCATATCGATCTATATCCTTGTGAGAGGCGGGAGGGTTAGCGTGCGCGCCCCAGCATGCGTGCCAGGGTGGCGTCACGGTCGATAAAGTGGTGTTTCAGGGCCGCCAGGGCGTGCAATCCAGAGAAGATCACCAGGCCCCAGGCCAGGTATTCGTGCACCGCGCCGGCTACGTCTTCCTGATCAGGAATCCCGGTAATCAATGCCGGGACTTCGAGCAGGCCGAACACGCTAATCCCGCGGCCATCGGCGGTGGAGATCAGGTAGCCGGAAATCATCACCGCGAACAGACCGAGATACAGCAGGCCATGGCCGGCTTTGGCGCTGACGCGGGTCAGCCGCCCGTAGCTGTCCAACAATGGCGGCGACGGGCTGATGAAGCGCCAGACGAGGCGCAGCAGCATGACAGCGAGCAGGATCAGGCCGATCGATTTATGCAGGGACGGAGCGGTTTGCCGCCAGGCGCTGTAGTAATCCAGCCCGACCATCCACCAGCCCAGCGCGAACAGACCGAAGACCGCCAGCGCCACGCCCCAGTGCAACAGGATGCTGACCAGACCGTAACGGGCCGAAGAATTGCGCCACTGCATAGCATTACCCCAAAAAATATTGGCGTAAGACTAGCGGCAAATCTATCGAGATAAAGCGGAAAATTTCGCTTGGAAATATCGAGAAATACGATCGATACCAGGGGAGCCCGCGCCGAATGACGTTGGCTGAGCGGGGTGCGCCAGGCGGCGCACCCCGCGGCCATCACTCGAAGATCTTCGAGAAAAAGCCGTTCCCGGCTGGGGAGTTGCTTTTGGCCGGCGCGACTTTGGCAGCCGCCACCGCCTGGCCGGGCACCAGCACTGGCTTGCCGGCATACAGGTCGGTGGCTTGCGCGGCAGCGCGCTGGCCACTGCGCAAGGCGCCTTCGAGGGTGCCGGGATACAGCGGATCGGTATGTTCGCCGGCGAACACCACGCGCTGCAGCGGTTGCTCCCAGAGACGCCACTGGCGGCTGATCTGCCCTGGGCCGAAGGCCAGATAGGCGCCGCCGGTACTCGGGTCGGTGCTGTAACGACGGATCTCATAGCCGGTAAAGGAACCGCGTGCCTTGGGATAGAACTCATGCAGACGGATCAATACCTGATCGACCATTTGCTTGTCGCCGAACGACTGCAGCAAGCGCGCATTGTCACCGGACAGGTTGACCACCACATTAGCGCCGCCTTTGATCGCCGGCTCGATCCACAGCATGCCCAGGCCCTGGTTGCTGAATATTTCCCCGGACAGGCGCGCCTTACTCTCCCACACCGGTTGCTTGAACTTCAGCATGATCTGGTCGCGCCAGCCGTAGTTGGTGCTCTTCAGCGCGGCGAGGTGCTTGGCGTCCAGGGCGGGCGTCAGCTGGATTTTCCCCAGTGCACGCAGCGGCACGGCGACCACCACGTAATCGGCCTGGTAGCCGACCGCGCCAACCTTGACGGTCACGCCATCCTTGTCCTGGCTGATGGCGGAAACCCGCGAGTTGGTCTTGATGGTTTTCAGCTGTTTGACGAAGGCCTGGGCGAGGATCTGGCTGCCGCCGGGCAAACGCGAGGCGCGCAAGTCGCGATCGTCGATGCCGCGGTAGACGCGGGTTTGCTGGGCGAGATAGAGCAGCGACAAGCGCGACGGCTCGTCATAGCGAGTACGGATGCGCTGGTTGACCAGTTGCCGGGCGGTGGCCGGCAGCGCCAGCTTATCCAGCCAACGCGCCACGGTGATCTGATCGAGGGCAAACAGCGTGCTGTTGGCATGCGGGTTGAGCGGATCATCGATCGAGGCAGACAACTCATCGAGGCTCTTCTCGAAACGAGCCAGGGCTTCGGCAGTGGCCGGCTGCTTTTCCTTGAGTTCGGCGGCGGTGAAGTAGTGGCCGTCGATCAGATAGCTCGGCGTACGCACGAACTCCGGGGCCGGCAACGTACTCAGCTTGAACTGCTCGAGGTAACGATGCAGCTGCGGCTGCGCTTTGTGGCTGCCGATCCATTCGCTGGTGGCCAGACCGGAGCGCCCGCCAGTACCGGCCTTGGCTTCCAGCAGGGTGACTTGCCAGCCCTTCTGCTGCAGCTCGTAGGCGGCAGTCAGGCCGGCCATGCCAGCGCCGACCACGATGGCCGTCGGTTGTTTGTCTTTCGCCGCAACTGTCAGGCTGAACAGCCCCAGCACCACCAATGCGCACGCGCGCAGGCTCCCCGCAACCATTTTTTCTTCCTCATCAATCCATCACGCCAGGCTCCATGCGCCGGGCTGCCGGGCAGGATACGCCAGCACCGAAAGGCCGGCCAGCCATCTCCGTCGGACGCCAAGACGCCCGTGGCGGTTGTCGCGCGACGGGCCTTTGCATAGGCTTGCGCGACTGTTGTTGTGGCAGCACTGCCTGCCTCGAGGAGAATCACCATGAGCCTGAACGATCAGTGGATGCAGCGCGACCTCGCGGTGCTCTGGCACCCCTGCACGCA
Source organism: Pseudomonas sp. LS44 (assembly GCF_024730785.1). NCBI lineage: Bacteria > Pseudomonadati > Pseudomonadota > Gammaproteobacteria > Pseudomonadales > Pseudomonadaceae > Pseudomonas > Pseudomonas sp. LS44. The sequence continues at coordinate 361,851 of NZ_CP102830.1, read as the reverse complement.
GATGAAAGATCACGAGCGCCTGCCGCTGATCCCGATCAAGCGCGGTGAAGGCGTGTGGCTGGAGGACTTCGACGGCAAGCGCTATCTGGATGCGGTCAGCTCCTGGTGGGTCAACGTGTTCGGCCACGCCAACCCACGCATCGGCGGGCGCATCAAGGCGCAGCTCGACCAGCTCGAGCATGTGATGCTCGCCGGCTTCAGCCATCCACCAGTGATCGAGCTGTCCGAGCGCCTGGTGCAGCTCACTCCGGCCGGCTTGGAGCGGGTGTTCTATGCCGACAACGGCTCCTCGGGCATCGAGGTGGCGCTGAAGATGAGTTTTCACTACTGGCGCAACTGCGGCCAGGACGGCAAGAAACGCTTCATCACCCTGACCAACAGCTACCACGGCGAGACGGTGGCGGCGATGTCGGTGGGCGATGTGGCGCTGTTCACCGAAACCTACAAACCGCTGCTGCTCGATACCCTCAAGGTGCAGAGCCCGGACTGCTATTACCGGCCGGACGGGATGGGCTGGGAAGAGCATTCGCGGAACATGTTCGCGCACATGGAGCAGTGTCTGGCCGAGCATCATCAGCAGGTCGCCGCGGTAATCGTCGAACCGCTGATCCAGGGCGCCGGCGGCATGCGCATGTATCACCCGATCTACCTCAAGCTGCTGCGCGAGGCCTGCGACCGCTACGGCGTGCACCTGATCCACGACGAGATCGCCGTTGGCTTCGGGCGCACCGGGACGATGTTCGCCTGCGAGCAGGCCGGCATCACGCCGGACTTCCTGTGCCTGTCCAAAGCGCTGACCGGTGGCTACCTGCCGATGGCCGCGGTGCTCACCACCGACCGCATCTATCAAGCCTTCTACGACGATTACGACACCCTGCGCGCCTTCCTCCACTCGCACACCTACACCGGCAACCCGCTGGCATGCGTGGCGGCGCTGGCGACCCTGGATATCTTCGCCGAGGACAACGTGATCGAAGCCAACAAGGCGCTGGCTGCGAAGATGGCCAGTGCCACCGCGCATCTGGCCGAGCATCCGCATGTCGCCGAAGTACGCCAGACCGGCATGGCCCTGGCCATCGAGATGGTGCAGGACAAGGCGAGCAAGACCGCCTACCCGTGGCAGGAGCGCCGCGGCCTGGCGGTGTACCAGCACGCCTTGCAGCGCGGCGCGCTGCTGCGGCCGCTGGGCAGCGTGGTGTATTTGCTGCCGCCGTATGTGATCAGCGAAGAGCAGATCGACTTCCTCGCCAGCGTGGCCAGCGAAGGCATCGACCTGGCCACCAGCCAGTCGGTCAGCGTCGCGGTGAGCGCCAGTGCGCCGGCCGATTTTCGCGATCCCGGCTGATTAGCCGGGCGCCGCGATCCCGGCTTCGTGAACCTGGCCCGGTGCGCGCGGCACGCTCGAGCGGCTAAACTCTGCGCCTTCATTTGCCGATGCCTGCCGCCATGCGCCTGTCCCGTTTCTTTGCCGACCTCCCCCTCGCCCTCGGCCAGCACGACCTGCCGGAGGCGCAAGCCCATTACATCGGGCGCGTGCTGCGCATGAACGCGGGCGATGCACTGCAGCTATTCGATGGCAGCGGCCAGGAGTTCCTCGGCGAATTGCTCGAGGTCGGCAAGAAAAACGTGCGGGTCGAACTGCGTGAGCAATTCGCCGGGCAGCCCGAATCACCGCTGCATATCCATCTCGGCCAAGGCTTGTCGCGGGGCGAGCGGATGGATTGGGCGATCCAGAAAGCCTGCGAACTGGGCGCCAACGAGATCACCCCGATCGTCAGTGAGCGCTGCGAAGTGCGCCTGAAGGATGAGCGCGCCGACAAGCGCCTGGCCCATTGGCGGCAAGTGGCGATCAGCGCCTGCGAGCAATGTGGCCGCTCGGTACTGCCGGTGATTCGCCCGCCACTGCCTCTCGGCGAGTGGCTGGCGCAGACCCAGGCCGACCTGAAACTGGTCCTGCATCCGGTCGCCGAGCCACTGCTCAGCCACGCCCAGCCGCACAGTCTGGCGTTTCTGATCGGTCCGGAAGGTGGGTTGTCGGATGCGGAAGTCGAGCAGGCCAAGCAGGCCGATTTTCACGCCGCCCGCCTCGGCCCGCGGGTGCTGCGGACCGAGACTGCGCCGGTGGTAGCGCTGAGCGTCGCACAGCAATTGTGGGGCGATTTTTAAGCGTTATTGTTCGGCGCCCAAACGCCGATCAGATCAGTCCGGCATCGGCGAGCAGCTGCTCCAGCGCCACCAGATCGGGAACCTTGACCACCTCGCCGCCCAGAGTCACAGCTTCCAACTCCAACGGCGCGAGAGGCGCATCGGCGCGGGCCAGACTGCTATCGATTTTCAGCGCGCGGGGAATGCCCTGCACTAACAAGGCGATGAACTTGACCTGCGGACGACCGCCCAAGGCATTCAGCACAGCCACCCGCACCCCGGAATGGATGTGCGCCTCGCCATCGGAGGCCGCCTCGAACGACAACAGCGGCAAACTCAAGTCACGCCAGGCGACCTGGCCGACGAACCACGCCGGCATGCCCACCGAGACCTGCGGGGCGCGATAGGGAATCAGCTCGGCGACCGCCACGTTGGGCAGCAGCAGGGTGCGGTCGGCCAGCGTTAGCAGCAGTCCGTTGAGACTGTTGACGGTGTTCGGAGGGACGGTAACGGCTTGATTCATGGCTACTCCGCAAAATCAGAATCAGCTCAGGCGCACTGCCCGGCCAAATGGTTCACCAGCGCCTCGGCCAACTCGCGCGGGTCGCCGCTCAAGACGCTGTAACCGCCCTCACGCAAGCTGTCCGGCATGCTTGGGCAGGCGCAGCTGTCGGCACGCTGGGTCCAGATTACTCCACCCTGGCGGCGTACATAGGCGGCGGCGGCGCTACCATCGCTGCCCATGCCGCTAAAGACAATCACCCCACACTGGCCACCATAGTGTTGCGCCAGGTTGAGCATCATCTGGTCGATCGACGGGCTATAGGGTTCCGGCCAACCCCGCGCGCCAACTTGCATGCTGCCGTCGTCGGCAAACGCCAGCTCGTTCTGGATCGGCACCACCACCACCTCGCCGCAGCGCACCGGGTCGCCGGTCCGCGCCGAATTGACGTGCCACTGGCTGTGGCGACCGACGGCTTGGGGCAGCGCGCTCTCGAAACTGGCATCAATATGCTGGGCATAGATGAAGCCCAGCGGCAGGCCGCCGGGCAGCGCATCGAGAAACGCCTTAACCGCCACCGGCCCGCCCAGCGATGCCGCCAACAGCCATACCTGACGCGCCGGTTCACCGGCGACCAGCGGGGTTTCGGCAAGTGCCTTGGGCAACTCCAGACGGTTGGGGCGCTGCGCGTCGGCGAGCAAGGCCTCAAGGCTTGGCCCTACCGCTTGCGATGGGTCGCCAACCAGGCGCTTGAGCTTGCCGACCAGCCGCCGTTCCCAGCGCGGATAGTTTTCCGAGTGCCGCTCGGGCGCATGCCCCTCACCGAACAACACCGGTGCGGCGAAGCGCTCGAGCAGGCTGTCGACCAGCGGGGAGTCTTCCGACTGCGCCAGATCGACCAGCCACAAATCGGCGCAGCACGCCTCTAACGCGTCTTCATCGAGGCGCGCCGGGTCGCTATTGAGGACCACTTCATAACCGTTGGCCGCCAACGCCTGCTGCAGCACATGGCGCTGCAGCGAGGTGTCGGCGAGCACGGCAATCCGTCCAGCCGCTTTCTCGATCATTGGCTTTTATCCGTGTGACGATCAGCGGGATGGCGCGCCACCAGCTGCGCGATAGTTTCCAGCAGCAGAGACTCCTGGTACGGCTTGCCCAGGTACTCGTTGACCCCGATATTCATGGCCCGCTCACGGTGCTTCTCACCGGTCCGCGAAGTGATCATGATGATCGGCAGATCCTTGAGGCGCTCGTCGTGACGCACCAGGGCGGCCACTTCGAAGCCATCCATGCGCGGCATCTCGATGTCGAGGAGCATGATGTCCGGCTGGTGTTCCTGCAGCAGGGTGATCGCGTCGACCCCGTCCTTGGCGGTCAGCACGTTCATGCCATTGCGCTCGAGTAGACGGCTGGTGACCTTGCGCACAGTGACCGAATCGTCCACCACCATGACCAGGGTCGGCCGCTCGACTTCCACCTCGACGCTCGGACCGATCGAGCGGAGCAAGCGTGGTTGCGCCTGATTCTGCAGATGCGCATGGAGCACGCGAATGGTTGCCAGCAGGTCGAGAATCACCACCACGCGGCCGTCGCCGAGGATGGTTGCCCCGGAAATGCCGTGCACGCCAGCGAACTGCGCGCCGAGGCTCTTCACCACGATTTCCCGCGAACCGGCCAGCGAATCCACCTGGACCGCCACCGCGTGTTCGCTGGAACGCACCAGAATCACCGGCAGCGGCAGGCTCTGGCCGACCAGCTTGGGATGTTGACCGTTGTTCAGCAGGTCGCCGAGATACCGCAGCTCATAGCTCTGTCCGGCGTATTCGAAACGCGGCGCGTCCGGCTGGTAATAGGCTTCCAGCTCATACGGCGAGACCCGCACGATACCTTCGATGGTGTTCAGCGGAATGGCGTACAGATCCTCACCAGACAGCACCATCAGCGCGCGGTTGACCGACACGGTGAATGGCAGGCGGATCAGGAAGCGCGTGCCTTCACCCAAGGTCGAGTCGATGCTCATCGAGCCACCGAGTTGCTTGACCTCCGAATGCACCACGTCCATGCCGACACCACGCCCGGAAATCTGCGTGACCTTCTCGGCGGTGGAGAAGCCCGCTTCGAGGATGAACTGCAGCACCTCGTGATCGGTCAGGTCGGCATCGGCATCCATCAAGCCGCGCTCGATGGCCTTGCGGCGCACCGCCTCGAGCTTGATGCCGCCGCCATCGTCGCTGAGGCTGAGAACGATATCACCGCCCTCACGGCCCAGATTCAGGCGAATCGTGCCCTGCTCCGGCTTGCCTGCAGCATGCCGCGCTTCGGCGGACTCGATGCCATGGTCGACGGCATTGCGCAGCATGTGTTCCAGCGGCGCGACGATGCGTTCCAGCACGGTACGGTCCATTTCCCCATCGGCGTTGCCGACGACGAACTCCACCTGCTTGCCCAATTCGCTGGCCACCTGGCGGACGATGCGCCGCAAGCGCGGCACCAAGCGGTCGAACGGCACCATGCGGGTGCGCATCAGGCCTTCCTGCAACTCGGTGTTGACCCGCGCCTGCTGTAGCAACAGGGTTTCCGCATCGCGGTTACGCGCCGCCAGGGTTTCTTTCAGATCGAGCAAGTCGGAAGAGGACTCGAACAGCGCCCGCGATAATTGCTGCAGCTGCGAGTAACGGTCCATTTCCAGTGGGTCGAAATCTTCATAGCCGGCACGCTCGGACTCAGCCTGATAACGGCTGAGAATCTGCGCCTGGGTCTCGGTGTCCAGGCGCCGCAGTTGATCGCGCACCCGGTCGATGGTGGCTTCCATTTCACTGAGAGTGAAGCCGAAATCGCTGACCTGCTGTTCGACCCGACCACGGAAGATCGAGGTCTCACCAGCCAGGTTGACCAAGCCTTCGAGCAGATCCGCTGGTACTTTGACCAGTTCCTGCGGGGCGCGGCGGGCGGCCGCGTCCTGTGCTGCCTCCTGGGCGCGTCGCACGAACGGTAGAACCTTGGCGGCACTGTTCGTTACCGGCACTTGGCTGGCAGCGATGATCGGCGTCGTCAGGGCGCGCAGCGGTAGCGCCGATGGCACGGGCGCTAAGGCTGGCGGCGCAGCTGGAGTGTCGATTGCCACTGGATCGCCAGCCGGTTCCAGCGTCGGCGCTAGCTCTGCCAGATTACTGATGTCCAGGCGCTGACGCAGGGCGTCGAGCTCGCGCTGCAAGCCTTCATAGCCACTCTGTACGTCGAGGACCAGGCTTTCCGGCCAAGGCGCCCCTTGTTGCTGGGCCTCGCTCAAGTGCTGTTCCAGATCATGGGTCAGATCGCCCAGACGTTTCTGCCCGGCCAACCGCGCGCCGCCCTTGAGGGTATGCAGCACACGCAACATGTCATCGATCGCGGCGCTATCGTCGCGGGAAACCTCCCAACGGCCGATGGACGCTTCCATTTCCTCCAGCAGTTCGTCGCCTTCCTCAAGAAAAATGTCGAGGATATCGGCTTCCGCTTCATCGTCCTGAGCGGCGACCGCGCGCAGATGCACGCTGGCGGGAATCAGCAGTTGCTCCGCCGGGTTGGCGCGAAAATGCCGGATGGCCTGGATCAGCGCCTGGCCATCGCTGGGCACGCGCTGGGCACGCACGGCTTCGAGCATACCGGCCAGCGCGTCCTGGCAACGCTGCAACAACTCGAACAAGCCGGGGCTGGCGCGCAGCCGGCCGTTGCCCAGATCCTCGTAGAGAAACTCCAGTTCGTGGGCAAGATCGCCGATCTCGCGGATCTCGGCCATCCGTGCGCCACCCTTGAGGGTATGCAGATCGCGCTGCAGCGATTCGACTTCCAGCGTGTTGTCGCTGTCGGCCATCCAGCGCTGCAGGGCGGCGCTGGAGCTGTCGATGATGTCGAAGCCTTCTTCCAGGAAGATTTCCACCAGTTCAGGATCGCGGTCGTCCTGCAGCGGCGTCAGACTCACCGGCTCGGCTCGCGGCGGGCTGACCGGTAGCGGCTCGGGCACTGCTTCGACGTCTGGAGCGGCGAGAACTTCGGCATCCTCCAGCCACACACTGGCAGTCAACTCGCCAACTTCCGGTTCGCTATCGACGAACTGCTCTAGCGGCGTAATGGCTTGCGCAGCCCCCTCATCATGGCTTTCCAGCGTGTCGAAAAAGGTGGCGACGTCGGCGTCGTCTATTTCCTCCTCGATCAACGCGACCGGCATCTCGGCTTCAAGCTCGAGTTCGGCCTCGAACTGAGCCGGTAACTCGGCGATCGGCAAGCTGGAGCTCAAACCCTGACGAAACGCCCGCATGGCCTGCACCAGCTCGCTCGGCTCATCCAGGGGACGCTGGGCTTGCAACTGCTCAAGCAGCACGGCAAGCCGGTCATGGCTCTGTTGCAGAAGAATCGCCAGCGCTGGGGAATAGCTGAAACGCCGGTCTACCAGACCTTCGTAAAGCGACTCCAGCTCATGGGCGAGATCGCCGATCGGACTGATCTCGGCCATCCGCGCACCACCTTTGAGGGTGTGCAGATCGCGCTGCAGCGATGACAAGGCCAGCTGGTTGTCCGGCTCCACCAGCCAGCGTTCGAGTGCCTGACCGGCGCTCTCGAGTAGATCCACTGCCTCTTCGAGGAAAATGGCCACCATTTCCTCGTCCAGTGGATCGATGCTCTGAGGCGGCAACGGCGCAGGTTCGTCGAGCGCGAATGCCGACTCATCCCAATCCTGCTCGTCCAGTTCGATGAGCGGGGGCGTGGCTGCTGCTTCGTCTACCAACCACTGCGACATGTCCAGCGCGGCAGTGGCATCGTCCAGCTCGACAATCTGCAAGGCGCCGTCGTCATCGATCGACAACAGCCCGAGTTTGTTGGGGTCCAGCGCTTCATCGAGCAGCGTGCGCAGAGCGGCAACCCGTTCCGGCTGAGCGCTGACCTGCAAACCGGCCGCGACCTGATCCATCATGCCGATCAGCGCCTCATGGGCGCTTTCGGCCTCGCTGAAGAAGCGTTCGCTCACCGCCAGTCGGCCTTCTTCGACAGCACCATAGAGGTCCAGCAAGGCTTCGCAGAGTTCGTCGATCTGCGGCAAGTCAGCCATTTCCGCGCCACGCCCGAGCGTGGTCAGTTCCTCCAGCAGGGCACTGAGTTCCTGGCGCTCGGACGGGTGCTCATGCCAACGGCGCAGCAGATCCTCGGCGTCCAGGAGAATATCCATGCCTTCGGCAAGGAAGATGCTGATCAGCTGCGGATCACGGCTTTCGCTCGACCGACCCTGGCGCAGCGCTTCGGCGGCTTCCAGGCGGTCTTGGTGCAATTGCTGAGCGCGTTCGAGGAACTCGACTGCGCCTGGGATTGGCGCCAACGGTCGGCTTTCCAGCTGCTCGAGGCCCACGCGGAACAACTGCTCAGCGGCGTGCAGCAGTTCAGCCTCGGCAAGATCCATCGGCAGCAGATTGGCCTTGTATTCCTTGACCAGTTTTTCCAGCGGGGTAGCAATTTCGGCAATCGGCAGGATCCCGGCCATCGAGGCACTGCCCTTGAGGGTGTGCAAGGCGCGCTGCAGATCATCGGTCACCGGCTGCGGCAGCTCTTGGGCGCAGTCAGCCAGAAACGCTACCAAGGCATCCAGATGGGTTTCCGCTTCGTTGCGGAAAATCTCGATCAATTGCGGATCGAGGGCCTCTTCCGCGTCGTCGGCGTAGGGGACAGCCGGCAGCTCCACTTTAATACTGGCGTCTTCAGCGCTGGCGTCTGGCTCGGTAGTCAACGTGGTTTCGCGCTTAGCCAGGCTCTCACCCTTCGCCAGCACATAGGCGTTGGCCGCCAACTGATCAACATCGTCACGCTGGCGCTGGGCCTTGGCGGCGAATTCGTCGACCAGCGAGGGCATCAAATCGATTACCTGGCCAATCAGCTGGAACAACTCATCACCGGCCTCGATGCTGCGCTCCAGCACGCGGTTAAGCAGATTCTCGATCGACCAAGCGAGCTCGCCGATAATCAACGCGCGGACCATTCGCCCGCTGCCTTTAAGGGTATGGAAGGCGCGCCGCACTTCGGTCAGGGCATTCTTGTCATCGCGTTCGGCCTGCCAGCGCGGCAGATATTCACCCAGGGTGTCCAGCACCTCGCCGACTTCTTCGATAAACACTTCCTGCAGTTCATCGTCGACCGGCTCTTCGTCCGCCGGTGGCGGCAGCAGGCTCGGCGGCACATCCTGGGCAGGCGGGTTGATGGCTTGCACCGGGGCAGCCATGACGTCTGCTACCGACAGCGGTTTGGCCTGCGGTTCGATCGACGCGACGGCACTCGGCGCGCTGGGCAAATCGACTTCCGGCAGATCCATCTCGCTCAGGTCGACGTCGTCCCAGATCGAACCCGACTCTTCAGGATTGAGGCTCAGCTCGTTCAGCTCGAAATCGCTGGCGGCGTCAAGCGCTTGCCATTCGTCCTGCAGAGGTTGCTCGAGGAAAATCTCGCCGAGCGGCGCAGGTTCACTAGCATTCCAATCCAGCTCGAACTCAAATTCGTCGTCAGACTCCGGAGCCCCCTTGACAGCTTGCGGCGCCACCTCCAGCGCGCCCACAACCAGTGGCTCGTCAGCAGCTAATGCCGGAGTATCCAGTTGAAACTTGATTAATTCATCCGCATCGTCCAGCTGCCCGCTCTGCTCAAGCGACGGCGCCTCGCTGAGCGATTGCAGCGCTTCGCCAGGGCTCTCGCTCAGTGTCGGTAGTTCGCCAAAATCGACGTCGAGGTCGAATTCCATGGCGGCCTCTTGCGGCCCATCGAGGGGCGCAGCAAACGGGCTATTGGTGTTCGACTCCGGCTCGTCGCTCAGTACTTCGATGTCATGCAGCAGGTCGCTCGGGCTCTCATTCAACTCCGGCAGTGCGCCGAAATCGACATCGAACTCGAATTCCGCAGCGGCCTCTTGAGGCTCATTGGGCTGCGCGGCGAACTGCTTATCGGCGTTCGGCTCCAGTTCGTCGCTGAGGACTTCAATGTCGTGCAGCGGGTCAGCCAGCGGGGCGCGCTGTACAGCAGCGGGCGGCTCGATGCGGTCGAGGATCGAGGGCTTTTCCTTGAGCGGATAGCCGAGGCTGTCGAGGCTTTCCTCGGCGACGTCGAGAATTAGATCGCCTTGGCTGGCGTGGTCTTCGCTGAGACGCTCGAGGTAATACTCGACGCTGGTAATGGCATCGGCGAGGGTATCTAGGTTGTGCCAGTTCGGCACCGCCTTGCGTGCCAGCAGTTGCTCCTGGATATAGCGATTGCAGGCGTTCAGCAACTGCGCCGCACGGTTCAGCGGAATCATCGCCAGGCCGCCACGCACCTGGGTCAGCAGATCCGGGACGCGAGCCAGGTGCTCATGGTTCCACTGTGAAGCGATGAATTCGATGATCGCGTCCTTGGCCTGTTCCAGACCGTTACGCGCTTCCTTGATGACCAGCTGGTGGATTTGCGCCACATCGGTAGTTGGCAGGTGGCTTTCTTCGCGGCGGCTATCGTCCGCCGGACCGACCATTCCCGCCAGAGTCGCCTCCACGTACAGCAGCGCACCGGCAACATCCATCAAGACGCCGTCGCTTGGCTCACGCTGGCCGAGCGACAGCGCCTGCACCACGTCGAGCTGATCAAGAATGACTTTGCGCGGCTGACCAAAACCCAGCACCGCCAAGGTGTCGGCGATCTGCTTGAGCGGTGCGTGCAGGCCGTCCAACTCGGTGACGCGCTGGCGGTCGCTGCGCACGAACAGATCAAGGCTGTCCTTGACTCGTACCAGCTCCTCGCACAGCGCATCGACCACCGAACGCATCGCGTCGCGATCCGGGCCGGCCAGACGGGCCCGCTCCTCATCGACTTCGGCGCTATCCAGCAGGGCTTCGTCGAGGCGGTACTGTTCCTTGAGCGAGCGGATGCGTGGCGACTCGGCCGAGGCCTTGGCCACGTAGAACAACAGGTTCTTGATCAGCTCATCGGGAGCAGCCTGGTTGATGCCGTCGGCACCCACGTCAACCACACGCTTGAGTTGTTTGTCGACTTGGCGCAGCAAGGTGCGCACCGATGCGCCATTGACCACACTGCCATTGGCCAGGCCTTCGACCATGCCCGAGGCAATAGCCCATAACGGGCCGAGCGGGGCGTCCTTGCACAGCACTTCAAGACGGGCAAAGACCCTGGCCATATAGCCTAGGTTGGTCGCCAAATCGTGGTTGCGAATCACTCCAACCAGGGCCATCTGCAGCATCTGCCGCAATTTGCGCAGCAGCACCGGCAATTCGGCCGTGCGCAACTGTGCCAGCGATTCATGTGAGAGCTGCGGTAGCGGTGCCGCAATATCCGGAGCGAACAGACTGGTTTCTGATAGCAGGTTTTCGCCGCGCGCGGCGCGCAGATCATTGAGCAGCGGCAAGATCACCAGCGGCAGGTCGCGACGGGCGGCCTGAATGCGCTCGAGATAGGCGGGCAATTGCAGAATTGCCTGCATCAGCACTTCCAGCGCTTCGCCCTGATTACTGACGCGGTCTTCCATCAGCGCCTGGGCCAGATGTTCCATTTCTTCAGCGAGCAACGCAGCGCCAAAGAACTCGACCATCTGCAACGTGCCGTGGACCTGATGTGCATAGGTCAGACAGAAACGCATGCGCGTCGAATCCTGCGGATTCTCGACGAACGCCTCGAGAGCTTGCCGCGCCTGTTTCAGCGTTTCTGCGATCTCGCCCTTGACCCATTCCAGGGCGACATAATCGTGCCGATCACCCATAGCCACTCCGCTCATAACCTTGTGTTACCCCTTCCGGGTAAAAGCCAGAACTCGCTCGTCGGCCACCGGCACTAAGTCCGGATGCTGCCAACCGACCACTTCCCCGACCCCGATGACCAGCAATCCTCCCGGCGCCAGGCGTTCAGCCAGGCGGTTGAGGATTTCGCGGCGGCGCCAACGACGGAAATAAATCAGCAAGTTCTGACAGAAGATGACATCCATGCCGGACAGCGGCGCCTTAGCCAACTCCAGCACATTGAGCCGGGCGCAGCAGACACGCGCCGCCAGACTCGGAATAACTTTGGAACGCCCATCGTTCTGGGTCTGAAAATAACGCGCACTCAAGTCGCTATCCAGTGACTCGAGGCGCCGCGCGCCATATATGCCTTCCCGCGCTTTGCTCAAGGCACTGAGGCTGATATCGGTAGCGGTGACGCCATATTGCGCCAAACTTTCCGCCCCCCGTAGCGCCTCGGCCACACTGATCGCCAGCGAATAGGCCTCTTCGCCACTCGAGCAGCCGACACTCCATAGTGCCAACGGCTGATCGGCCGAACGCTCTAGGCGCTGTAGCAGATGCTGCTCAAGTAAGGCGAAAGACGGCGGATGGCGAAAAAATCGGGTCTCCTGGACGGTCAGCCGATCCAGCAGCGTCGACCACTCCACTGCGCCGCGCGGGCCATCAGTGACTTGACGGTAGTAGCTGGCATAGTCATCGACCCCGAGCTCGCGCATCCGCGCACTTAAATTGGTTTGCAGAAATGCCCGCCGCTGCTCACTGATCACTACCCCGGTGCGCTCTTCGAGCAATGTCCGCCAATCATGGAAGTCCGCCGCCGATATGTCGGCCAGCGGCTTCAAGGCCCAGACTACGCCTGGCTGCATGCCGTGCCCCTCGCCCTCGCTCATGGCCGTTAAGCAGCGGCCGAAGCCGCCGCGCTCCTATGCTCAGGCCTCTTCCGTGGCTTCTGGCAGGGTAAAGCCGGACACCGAACGACGCATTTCGCTGGCCATTTTCGCCAGGTTACCGATGCTCTTGGCGGTAGCGGTGGTACCCGAGGAGGTTTGCGAGGTGATTTCTTGGATCACGTTCATGGTGTTGGAAATATGACCGGCCGAAGAGGCCTGCTGGCGGGCAGCGTTGGAAATGTTCTGAATCAACGCCGCGAGGGTCTTGGATACTTTTTCGATCTCTTCCAGGGACACCCCGGCGTCCTGCGCCAAGCGCGCACCGCGAACAACTTCAGAGGTGGTTTGCTCCATCGAGATGACCGCTTCGTTGGTGTCGGTCTGAATGGTTTTAACCAGTGCCTCAATCTGCTTGGTGGCCGCTGAGGAACGCTCCGCAAGACGCTGCACTTCGTCCGCTACCACGGCGAAGCCGCGGCCCGCGTCACCGGCCATGGATGCCTGAATCGCAGCGTTCAAGGCGAGGATGTTGGTCTGGTCGGCGATGTCGTTAATCAGGCTGACGATGTCACCAATCTCCTGGGACGATTCACCGAGGCGCTTGATTCGCTTCGAGGTGTCCTGGATCTGCTCACGGATGTTGTCCATGCCGGTGATGGTGTTGTGCACCACCTCGTTGCCTTTGTTGGCGATAGCTACGGAGCGCTCGGCTACCGCGGACGATTCCGAGGCGTTCGCCGAGACCTGGTCAATCGACACGGCCATTTCGTTGATGGCCGCAGAAGCCCCGGCGATTTCCTGCGCCTGGTGCTCGGAGGCTTCGGCCAGATGCATCGCCGTAGCCTGGGTTTCCTGGGCGGCGGCGGCCACCTGAACGGCAGTTTGGTTAATCGTCAGTACCAGATCACGCAGCTGGTCGATCGAGTAGTTGATCGAGTCGGCAATCGCGCCGGTAAAGTCTTCGGTCACCGTCGCGGCTACGGTCAAGTCACCATCGGCGAGGTCGGCAATTTCGTCGAGCAGTCGCAAAATAGCCGCCTGGTTACGCTCGTTCTTCTCGGCGGTTGCCGCCAATCGCGAACGAGTGCTTTGCACCATTACCAGACCGATCAAGATGATCGACGCCAACGCCAGCGCACCTAGCACGTAACCGATCAAAGTGTTCACATAACGCCCACCGGCCAAGCGCTCGAAGCCATCGGCCAAGCTCGAGGCTTTTTCCAGCAGGGTTTGCGAGCCGGTAAAGATGGTGTTGGCAGATTCGCGGACCTGGAATAGCTCCGGTGAGGTCTCAAGAATTTCGTCTACCGAGCCGGATACGAACTCGAACAGCTCGGCAATCTCGCCGAGCCGCTCCAGCGCTTCGCTGTCGGTTACCTTGGTGATTTTCATCGCCGAGTTGCCTTCGATCATCGCTTTGAGCACGCGACCAAAGAGGCTGGCGTCACGACCGAACATGTCAGCGGCCTGCACCGAATCGGCGTCACCGGCCAGCACTTTGTTCACCGAGCCGAGAATCCGCTCAGCCAGCAACGATTGGCGCTGGGCCACGGAGACCTGGTCGGCCGGCGCGCCGCTGGCGAGCAAAATCTCGACCACTTCTTCGTACTCGACCTGCAGCTGCGGAATGGTTTCCGCCAAAGTTGCCGCTACCTGGTGCAAGGACAACACCGTCTGCTCGCTGGCCAGAATGGCATCGGAGTTTTTCCGCAGGCTATCCCACTCTTGCTGCACCGCGGCCATTTCGGCTTGCACAGCCTCCGGGGCAGACGGCAAGCCAGTGGACTCGTCGCCGCCAACCAGGATATTCCAACGCTTCTCGAAGTCGTTGCGCGCATCTTTGAGCAAGGCGAAAGCCTCGACCTTACCGGCCGCTGCCTCGGTGGCGTTCTTCGCAATTCGCTGAGAAAGAACACGCAGCTCACCGGAATGGCTGATGTATTCCTTGTCGTAGTTCGATTGCGTGTTGAGGTAGGCGAAGTTGGCGAACAACAACACGATCGATACGATCAGGACGATGAAAAGTCCTGCGATCAGCGTGCTGCTGCGCATACCTGCCAAAAGATTGCCTGTATTGAGTTTTTTCATTATCGGCCCCCCGCCTGGACCAACCGCACTACTATTCCAATATTCCAAGTAACGCTAAAAAGGCCGGCAGCGCCGACCTCACCAGAAATTTTTCAGATCGCGACGTCGAGAAAACCAGCGTGCTGAGCCAGCGCATGTGGACTGAACACCAACCAGGACTGCTCGCGCTGGAACACACCATAGATAAAGGGCTGAATTGACGCGTCAAGCGGCGGCAGCTGCTCGGAGAAGTTATCCACCGGAAAATGCTGCATGCCGAACACTTCGTCGACTGTCAGCCCGGCGAAGACTTCCTGATGATCAACCACCAATACCCGGCGCTGCTTACGCAACGGCGACAGGTCATGGCCGAAGAAGCCGCACAAATCCATGACCGGCAACAACCGGCCGCGCACATTGGCGACGCCCTTGACCCAGCTTTTCACTCCAGGTAACAGCGTAAACCGCGGCTCATGCAGGACTTCGCCAATCTCGCCCATAGGCGCGACGAACAACTGCTCGCCCATGCGAAAGCCGATACCGCTCCAAGTCTGTATCGCCGCCTGTTGCGACGGCAAGCCTGCCGCCATCAGCCGGCAACGCTGGTCGATTTCGAAGAGAAGCTGGAATGGAGTTTGTGCGTCCGCCATGCGGCCGGGCCTTCTTATTGTTTTAGCAACGGACTGGCGGGCTTTTAGCCGACCAATACTGCATTAAGCGTTTTGAGCAAGGTTTCTTCGTCCACTGGCTTGGTCAGATAGTCGCGTGCGCCTTGACGCTTGCCCCAGACCTTGTCGGTCTCCTGATCCTTGGTGGTGACGATGATTACCGGGATATGCCCGGTTTCGCTGTCCTTGGTCAATTGCCGGGTTGCCTGAAAGCCATTCAGACCCGGCATGACGATATCCATCAGCACCGCGTCGGGCTTTTCCTGACGCGCCAGGGCGACGCCATCGGCACCGTTCTCAGCTTTGAGTACCTGATGACCATGCTTCTCGAGCATCGCGGTCAGCTTGTACATCTCGGTTGGTGAGTCATCCACAATCAGAATTCGAGCCATGGTCTTCCCCATACAAAGGCATCAGCGGCCGAGCGGCCTTAATCAGGAAGCTTGTTCTACCGGAACGAACTCCGGCACGTGGGCTTTTATTGCACCCAGCAGCTCTTCCTTACTAAAAGGTTTGGTGAGGTACTGATCGGAGCCGACGATACGGCCCTTAGCCTTGTCGAACAGGCCGTCCTTGGAGGACAGCATGATCACCGGCGTACCTTTGAATGCGCTGTTATTTTTGATCAACGCGCAGGTCTGATAACCGTCGAGCCGCGGCATCATGATGTCGACGAAAATGATACTGGGGTGGGTATCGGCAATCTTGGCCAGGGCATCGAAGCCGTCGACCGCAGTGATAACGTCACACCCCACTTTCTTGAGCAGAGTCTCAGCAGTGCGACGAATCGTCTTTGAATCGTCGATCACCATGACCCTCAAACCTTCGGAATGCTGTTCCATGTTTGCCCTACCATCGCCTCGGTGAATTGTTATTTTTGCGTTATATCAGTGCGCCTGGGCCCTGTCACCGACGGGCTGAAACCCAACCGTCGGGTCTTTTTAACACAGTCTCCTGATGCACGCTATAAGCCCCGGAAAGCCTCGCTTTCCCTTGACCGGGGGCCGCTCGAGCGCCACCCTGACCAACTCTTTATCTTGTCTCGGCAGCCCGATGCTGCCGCTTTAATCCGTTGCGGAGGATTACCCACATGAGCGTTCGCCTTGGCATAGTCATGGACCCCATTGCGCGCATCTCTTTCAAAAAAGACAGCTCGCTGGCCATGCTCCTCGCTGCCCAGGCTCGTGGCTGGCCGCTGTTCTATATGGAACAACAGGATCTTTACCAGGCGGCTGGCGAGGCACGTGCACGCATTCGCCCGCTCAAGGTATTCGCCGATCCGCAGCATTGGTTCGAGCTAGGCGAGGAAAGCGACATTGCCCTCAGCGAACTGGACGTGATCCTGATGCGTAAGGATCCGCCGTTCGATATGGAGTTTGTCTATTCCACTTACTTGCTGGAACAGGCCGAGCGCGCGGGCGTCTTGGTAGTCAATCGCCCGCAAAGCCTGCGTGACTGCAACGAAAAGTTGTTCGCCACGCTGTTCCCCCATTGCACCCCAGCCACAGTGGTCAGCCGCCGACCCGACATTCTGCGCGAGTTTGCCGATCAGCATCGTGACATCATTCTCAAACCCCTGGATGGCATGGGCGGTTCTTCGATTTTTCGGCATCGCGAGGATGACCCCAATCTCTCGGTCATTCTCGAGACGCTGACCCTGCACGGCACCCAGCAGATCATGGCGCAGGCGTATCTGCCGGCGATCAAGGACGGCGACAAGCGCATTCTGATGATCGACGGCGAGCCGGTGCCGTACTGTCTGGCGCGTATTCCGGCCGCCGGTGAAACGCGCGGCAACCTGGCCGCCGGCGGGCGCGGCGAAGCGCGACCATTGACCGAGCGCGACCGCTGGATCGCCGCCGAGGTCGGCCCGACGCTGCGCGAGAAAGGGCTGCTATTCGTCGGCCTGGATGTGATTGGCGAGCATCTGACCGAAATCAACGTCACCAGCCCAACCTGCATTCGCGAGATCGACAACGCGTTTGACACGCGCATCGGCGAGCACTTGATGGATGCGATCGCGAGCAAATTGACCCAGCGCTGAGACGCGCACGGCGAACAGCGGCCGACTGCTCAAGCCGCGCAGTGCTTCATAGACTTTTCGCCAGGCGCTGGGCAGACTGCGCGACAACTTGAACCGGCCCGCTCCGCGATGAACGCAACCTCCAATCCAGTGCAACTCCCTACCGCCGGCGTGCGTCCGGCGGACCGCCTGGGCTTTACCTTGTTCATTGCCGCGGTGCTGCATCTGGCGCTGATTCTCGGTGTCGGCTTCACCGTGGTTGAACCTAGCGATATCAGCAAAACCCTGGAAATCACCCTGTCCACCTTCAAGAGCAAGGAAGCGCCCAAGAAGGCCGATTACCTCGCCCAGGACAACCAGCAAGGCAGCGGCACCCTGGAGCACAAGGCGAAGCCGAAAACCACCGAGCTGGCGGTCTTCCAGGACACCCAAGTCAAGCGTGTAACCCCGCCCAGCGCGCCGCCACCGAGCGCCAAGCAGGCGGCGCCGAAAGCGGCTGTCGCCACGCGCAAACCGCAGCCGCAAAAAACTCCGGTGAAGAGCGAGAAAGCCAAGCCGGAGCCGCAAGCCCGCACGGCACCGACATTCGATAGCGCGCAATTGTCCGCGGAGATTTCCAGCCTCGAAGCCGAGCTGGCGCAAGAGCAACAGGCCTACGCCAAACGCCCGAAAATCCATCGCCTGAACGCCGCCTCGACGATGCGCGACAAAGGCGCCTGGTATAAGGACGAATGGCGCAAAAAGGTCGAGCGCATCGGCAATCTCAACTATCCCGACGAAGCGCGGCGCCAACGCATCTACGGCAACTTGCGCCTTCTGGTATCGATCAACAGCGACGGCAGCCTCCATGAGCTGCAGGTGCTGGAGTCCTCCGGACAACCCGTCCTGGACCAAGGGGCGATGCGCATCGTGCGCCTGGCCGCGCCATTCGCGCCGTTCAGCGGTGACCTGGCGGATATCGATCGCCTGGAGATCATCCGCACCTGGCGCTTTGAGCGCGGCGACCGCCTGTCGAGCAACTGAGTCGACTTGTCAGCAAGGCCGGCCAGCGGCGACACTATCACCATGAAACACGCCAGCCCCAGCTACCTCACCCATCAGCTTCTGATTGCCATGCCGCACATGGCCGATCCGAATTTCGCGCAAACCGTGATCTATCTGGTCGAACACAATGCCCAGGGCGCCATGGGCCTGACCATCAATCGCCCCAACGGCCTCAGCCTGGCCGACGTACTCGAGCAATTGCGTCCCGACGACACCCCACCGATCAGCAGCCACGGCCAACCGATCTACATCGGCGGGCCGGTGCAGACCGACCGCGGTTTCGTCCTGCATACGGCGGACGTGCAGTTCCAGGCGACCCTGCAACTCGGCGAACTGGCCCTGTCGACCTCGCAAGATGTGCTGTTTGCCATCGCCGATGGCAGCGGTCCGAAAAAAAGCCTGATCTGCCTCGGCTATGCCGGCTGGGAAGCCGGGCAACTGGAAGCTGAACTGGTCGACAACGCCTGGCTGACCTGTCCGGCGGACCAGCAAATCCTCTTCGATCTGCCACATGATCAACGCCTGAGCGCCGCTGCCGCCCGTCTGGGCATCAATCTCAGCCTGCTGACCTCCCAGTCCGGGCACGCTTGATGAACGAACGCCCGTTGCGCTTGTTGCTCGGCTTCGACTACGGCAGCAAACAGATCGGCGTGGCCGTCGGCCAGGCAATTACCGGTCAGGCCCGTGAGCTGTGCGTGTTGAAAGCGCAGAACGGGGTGCCGGACTGGCAGAAAGTCGAAGCGCTGATCCGCGAATGGCAACCCGACGCCCTGGTCGTCGGCCTGCCGCTGAACATGGACGGTACGCCGAGCGAGATGAGCGAGCGCGCCGAGAAATTCGCCCGCCGCCTGCACGGCCGCTTCAGCTTGCCGGTGCATACCCACGATGAGCGCCTGACCACCTACGAAGCCAAAGGCCAGCGCCTGGCCCAAGGCCAGCGCAGCGGCTATCGCGACAACCCGGTCGATGCGCTGGCCGCGGCCCTGCTGCTGCAGGGCTGGCTGGAACAACACCTGGAACTTTGATCGAGGGCAATGGCCTCACGCGCGAAAGCACCTACGCTTGCCGTCTACGCCCGTCCGCCGTCTACCTGAGGAGCGCCCATGAGCCTACCCACGCCCGCCGAACTGCTGCCGCAAATGGCCGCGGCGCTGAACCGCCACTTGAGTAACCGGCAGATCGATACTCCACGCTTCATCGGCATCCACACCGGCGGCATCTGGGTTGCCCAGGCCCTGCTCGCGGCGCTCGGCCGCACCGATGAGCTCGGCCTGCTCGACGTCTCGTTCTACCGCGACGACTTCACCCAGAACGGCCTGCACCCGCAAGTTCGGCCCTCGGCACTGCCGTTCGAGGTGGATGGCCAGCACCTGGTGCTGATCGACGATGTGTTGATGAGCGGCCGAACCATTCGCGCCGCGCTCAACGAGCTGTTCGATTACGGTCGACCGGCCAGCGTGACCCTGGTCTGCCTGCTCGATCTGAACGCCCGCGAACTGCCGATTCGTCCCGATGTCGTCGGCGCCACGCTGTCGCTGGCGGCCAACGAACGGATAAAATTGCTCGGCCCCGCCCCCCTCGGCCTCGAGCTGCAAACCCTCGCCTCCGCCGCCCACTGAGAACCATCGCGATGACGCCGAATGCCGCCAAGCGCCAGCTGCAGCTCAACGACCAGGGCCAGCTGCGCCATTTTCTGACGCTCGACGGGTTACCCCGCGAGCTGCTCACCGAATTGCTCGATACCGCCGACTCGTTTCTCGAGGTCGGCGCCCGCGCGGTGAAAAAAGTCCCGCTGCTGCGCGGCAAGACCGTGTGCAACGTGTTCTTCGAAAACTCCACGCGCACCCGCACCACCTTCGAGCTGGCCGCCCAGCGGCTGTCCGCCGACGTGATCACGCTGAACGTATCGACCTCCTCGACCAGCAAGGGCGAGACCCTGTTCGACACCTTGCGCAACCTCGAAGCGATGGCCGCCGACATGTTCGTGGTGCGCCACGCCGACTCCGGCGCCGCGCACTTCATTGCCGAACACGTCTGCCCCAACGTGGCGATCATCAACGGCGGCGACGGCCGCCACGCGCACCCGACCCAGGGCATGCTCGACATGCTGACCATTCGCCGCCACAAAGGCGGCTTCGAGAATCTCTCGGTGGCGATCGTCGGCGACATCCTGCATTCGCGGGTGGCGCGCTCGAACATGCTGGCGCTGAAGACCCTTGGCTGCCCGGACATCCGCGTCATCGCGCCAAAATCGCTGCTGCCCATCGGCCTCGAGCAGCAGTACGGCGTACGCGTGTTCACCGATGCCGACCAAGGCCTCAAGGACGTCGACGTGGTGATCATGCTGCGCCTGCAGCGCGAGCGCATGCAGGGCGGCCTGCTGCCCAGCGAAGGCGAGTTCTATCGCCTCTACGGCCTAACCACGCAACGCCTGAAACACGCCAAACCGGATGCTCTGGTGATGCACCCGGGGCCAATCAACCGCGGCGTGGAGATCGAGTCGGCGGTCGCCGATGGGCCGCAGTCGGTGATCCTCAACCAGGTCACCTACGGCATCGCGGTGCGCATGGCGGTGCTGTCAATGGCCATGAGCGGGCAGACCGCGCAGCGCCAACTGAATCAAGAAGCCGAGGAGTCGAACTGATGCGCACCCATATCGTCGGCGCTCGCGTTATCGACCCGAGCAGCGGTCTCGACCAGGTCGCCGACCTTTATATTCAGGACGCCAAGATCGCCGCCATCGGCCAGGCGCCGGCCGGTTTCGTCGCCGAACGGACGCTCGACGCCCAGGGCTTGGTCGCCGCACCGGGCCTCGTCGACCTCAGCGTCGCCCTGCGCGAGCCGGGCTATAGCCGCAAAGGCAGCATCGCCAGCGAAACCCTGGCCGCCGCTGCTGGCGGTATCACCAGCCTGTGCTGCCCGCCGCTGACCAAGCCGATTCTGGATACCCCGGCGGTCGCCGAGTTGATCCTCGACCGCGCCCGCGAAGCCGGCCACACCAAGGTCTACCCCATCGGCGCGCTGACCAAAGGCCTGGCTGGCGAGCAGCTCGCCGAGCTGGTCGCCTTGCGCGATGCCGGTTGCGTGGCCTTCGGCAACGGCCTCACCCAGTTCGACACCAATCGCACCCTGCGTCGCGCGCTGGAGTACGCGGCGACCTTCGACCTGACGGTGGTGTTCCACTCGCAGGATCGCGCGCTGGCCGAAGGTGGCCTCGCCCATGAAGGCCCGACCGCCAGCTTCCTCGGCCTCGCCGGGATTCCGGAGAGCGCCGAGACTGTGGCCCTGGCCCGTGACCTGCTGCTGGTCGAACAGGCCGGCGTACGTGCCCACTTCAGCCAGCTGACCAGCGCGCGCGGCGCCGAACTGATCGCCCAGGCGCAGGCCCGTGGTCTGCCGGTGACCGCCGATGTGGCGCTGTATCAGCTGATCCTCACCGACGAGGCGCTGGTCGACTTCTCCAGCCTCTATCACGTGCAGCCGCCGCTGCGCAGCGCCGCCGACCGCGAAGGCCTGCGCCAGGCGCTGAAGAGCGGGGTGATCACGGCCATCGCCAGCCATCACCAGCCCCACGAGCCGGATGCCAAGCTGGCGCCGTTTGGCGCCACCGAGCCGGGCATCAGCAGCGTCGAGTTGCTCCTGCCGCTGGCCATGACCCTGGTGCAGGACGGCCTGCTCGATCTGCCGACCCTGCTCGCCCGCCTCAGCCACGGCCCAGCCCAAGCCTTGCGCTTGCCGGCCGGCCAATTGGCGGTTGGCCAACCGGCGGATCTGGTGCTGTTCGATCCCGCGGCCTCGACCCTGGCCGGCGAGACCTGGTACTCCAAAGGCGGCAACTGCCCGTTCCTCGATCACTGCCTGCCGGCCGCCGTGCGCTATACCGTGGTCGACGGGCATATCAGCTATCAGACCTGACGGCTCGCCGACGTAGGGGCGAACTCATTGGCGATGGGAGAGATACGCACGCCCATCCGCGAATGAATTCGCTCCTACAACGCTCTTCAGATCTACATCGCCAAGAATTCACCCCACCATCCGTAAGGCGGACCGGAGCGCCGGCCGCTCAGGAGCGCAGCGAACAGTCCGCCACGACCGCCGCGATCGGTGTACTACTGCGCGAGTACGCCCTACGTTGACCTCTTCGCGAACCCGTCAGATCTGCGCCAGCGCCTGGGCCAGGTCGGCACGCAAGTCTTCGACATCCTCGACGCCCACCGACAGGCGCACCAGCGCATCGCCGATGCCGAGCTGCGCGCGGGTTTCGGCCGGGATGCTGGCGTGGGTCATGATCGCCGGATGCTCGATCAGGCTTTCCACCCCGCCGAGGCTCTCGGCCAGGGCGAAGATCCGCACGCTTTCGAGGAAGCGCTTGGCGCCAGCCAAGTCGCTGCGCAAATCGACGGAAATCATTCCGCCAAAGCCGTGCATCTGCCACTGCGCCAAGGTGTGCTGCGGGTGCGAGGGCAACCCGGGGTAATACACCCGCGCCACCTGCGGCTGCCGCTCCAGCCACTGCGCCAACTCCAGGGCGTTTTCGCAATGCCGCTGCATACGTAACGCCAGGGTCTTCACTCCGCGCAGGGTGAGGAAGCTGTCGAACGGCCCGGCGATGGCGCCGACGGCGTTCTGCAGGAAGCCCAGACGCTCGCGCAACTCGGCATTGCGCACCTCGCCGCCGACGATAGCGATACCTCCGATCACGTCGGAATGGCCATTCAGGTATTTGGTGGTCGAATGCACCACCACATCGAAACCCAACTCCAGCGGCCGCTGAATCCAAGGGCTGGCGAACGTGTTGTCGGCCACCGCAATGATCCCGCGGTCCCGGCAGACCCGTGCGACCTCCGCCAAATCGGTCAGGCGCAGCAAGGGATTGCTCGGCGTCTCGACCCAGACCATCCGCGTGTCCGGCTGCAATGCCGCCTCCAGCGCAGCGGGGTCGGCCAGGTCGACGAAGCTGAAGCGCTGCCCGGCGCTGCGCCGGCGCACGCGCTCGAACAGGCGGTAGGTGCCGCCGTACAGGTCGTTGCCGGAAACGATATGCGCGCCGGCATCCAACAGCTCCAGCACCGTAGCGATCGCCGCCAGCCCGGAGGCGAAGGCGAAGGCCTGCGCCCCGCCCTCCAGGTCCGCCACGCAACGCTCCAGCGCCCAGCGCGTGGGGTTGTGCGAGCGCCCATAGTCGAGGCCCTTGTGCACCCCAGGGCTCTGCTGGGCATAGGTGGAATTGGCGTAGATCGGCGGCATCAGCGCGCCGGTCGAGGGGTCCGGCGCCTGGCCGGCGTGGATCACCCGGGTGGCGAAGGCACGCGGCGCGGCGCTGTCATCGTGCTGGCTCATGTGAGGGATCTCCGCAAATGATTGAGCATGTCGACGCGGGTAATCAGCCCATGGAAGCCCGAGGCGTCGGCGATGATCGCCACCAGCCCGCGGTCGAGCTCCGCTTCCAGTTCGGCCAGGCTGGCGCCGGGCGGCAGGGTCTCCAGCTTGTCGGTCATCGCGCTGGCCACGGTCATGCGGAAGTGCGAAGCGTCTGCGTGCACGCCGAGCAGAATATCGGACTCGTCGATCACGCCGACCAGCCGTTGTCCGTCCACCAGTACCGGCAGTTGCGACACGTCGGTCAAGCGCATGCGCTGGAAGGCGGTGAGCAGGGTGTCGTCCGGGCCGACGCTGATCACCCGGCCATCCTCGAAGCGCCGCGCGATCAGGTCGCGCAGGTCGCCGTAGCGCCTGCGCGCAAGCAGGCCCTGATCGGTCATCCATTGGTCGTTGTAGACCTTGGACAGGTAGCGGGTGCCGGTGTCGCAGACGAAGCTGACCACCCGCTTGGGCTCGGTTTGCTCGCGGCAGTAGCGCAGTGCCGCCGCCAGCAAGGTGCCGGTCGAGGAGCCGCCGAGGATGCCTTCGGCGCGCAGCAGCTGGCGGGCATGCTCGAAGCTTTCCTCGTCGCTGATCGAATAGGCCTGACGCACGCTGGAGAGGTCGGCGATGGACGGGATGAAGTCCTCGCCGATGCCCTCCACCGCCCAGGAGCCGGGCGTGCCGAGGCTGCCGCTGCGGCTGTATTCGGCGACCACCGAGCCGACCGGATCGGCCAGCACCATCGCCAGGTCCGGCTGTACGCGGCGAAAGAAGCGGGTCAAGCCGGTCAGGGTGCCGGCCGAACCGACGCCGACGACGATGGCGTCGAGGTGATGCTGAGTCTGCGCCCAGATCTCCGGGGCGGTGCTGCACTCGTGGGCCAGCGGGTTGGCCGGGTTGTTGAACTGGTCGGCGAAGAACGCCTCGGGAATCTCCGCGGCCAGCCGCGCCGCAACGTCCTGGTAGTAGTCGGGATGGCCCTTGCCGACGTCGGAGCGGGTGATATGCACCTCGGCGCCCATCGCCTTGAGGTGCAGGACCTTCTCGGTGGACATCTTGTCCGGCACCACCAGCACCACCCGGTAGCCCTTGGCGCGGCCGACCAGGGCCAGGCCGAGGCCGGTGTTGCCGGCAGTGGCTTCGACGATGGTGCCGCCGGGACGCAGGCGGCCGTCGCGCTCGGCGGTATCGATCATCGCCAGGCCGATGCGGTCCTTGATCGAGCCGCCGGGGTTCTGCGATTCGAGCTTGAGAAACAGCGTGCACAGGCCGGTATCGAAGCGGCTGATGCGCACCAGCGGCGTGTTGCCGATCAGTTCGAGTACGGCAGGGCGGGAGTCGTTCGGCATGTCGTCACCTCGCTGCGGGAATCCGCATGGATGAACAGCAATCTGCGGCGAGCCACTGTGCGGCCTTCGCGAGCAACTCTTCGGGCGCAGGGGAGCCTCGCTTGGACCATAGGCGGGGGCTGCGTCGCTCGCAACCGTGGCCAGCCAGCCGGTCACACCGCGCGCGCCGCCCTGGAACGACAAAGCCCGCCAAGTGGCGGGCTCGAGCCGTGCAGGGCGATCAGGCGCGCTGGGCGTTGCGCACCGAGACCTGATCGTTGAGGGTCCAGAAGTCGTAGAGAACGCCGATGAAGAACAGTCCACCGGTAAACAGGTAAATGATTCCGCTGATCCATTTCCCCTGATACATACGGTGCACGCCGAAGATGCCGAGAAAGGTCAGCAGGATCCAGGCGACGTTGTAGTCAGTCGGCCCAGCGGTGAAGCGCAGTTCCGCCTCGCGATCCATCGCCGGGATCAGGAACAGGTCGATGATCCAGCCGACGAACAGCAGACCGAGGGTAAAAAACCAGATCGTTCCGGTCACCGGCTTGCCGTAATAGAAGCGGTGCGCGCCGAGAAATCCGAAGATCCACAACAGATAACCAATGACCTTGCTGTGGGTGTCCTGCCGCATATCCATGCTTACCTCCTGTCGGGTGAATGCTGCGCAACTGGTGAAACTCTAACCCACCAGCGGCCGGCCCCAAACAGAAAACCACCCCTGACGCCGACCCGCGAGTACGCGTCACACGGGAATTAGCGGGCTTTATTCGACCTTAGGTCATCTCCCTTTAAATCTCAAAAAAAGCAGGAATTTGTCTCTGGCGAGTGGTCAGCAGATAGGGTTTTGGACCGACTAGTGGTCAAAAAATGCGCAAAAAAGCTGATATAAAGTCCGGCGCTATCAACGATGAGCCCTGCCAAAATGCGTTTGATGTACATGATATGGCTAGCCATTTGCCTTTCCTTGCCGCTTGCCGCGCAAGCGAGCAACCGCTATCAACCCCTGCCTGCCGGCGCCACCGGCCAAACCGCCAAGTCCGGCGCTGTCAGCGTGCCGCGGGTGTACAGCGCCTTCGCACAACCCGATTCACTGGCCGCCGCCCATAGCAGCAAAGTGCTCAGCCGCGCGGTGAACATGCTCGGCACGCCCTACCGCTGGGGCGGCAGCAGCCCGAAACGGGGCTTCGACTGCAGCGGCCTGGTCAAATACGCCTTCGGCACCATCGACGAAATCGATCTGCCGCGCACCTCGAATGCCATGGCCCGTAGCGAAGGTCAGAGAATCGCGCGCAACGAACTGGAGCCCGGCGACCTGTTGTTCTTCAACATCAAGAGCCGACGGATCAACCACGTGGCCATCTACCTGGGTAACGACCGCTTCATCCACGCCCCGCGGCGCGGCAAGAAGGTCAGCATCGGCGATCTCAACAAGCCCTACTGGAAGCGCCACTACGCGCTGGCCAAGCGCGTACTGCCAGAGCACGCTCCCGCCAAGGAGCCGCTGCGCCTCAGTCAACGCTGAATCGAGCAGACCATGAAAAACGGCGCCCGCGGGCGCCGTTTTTCATTCAACTAAACCGCCGTCCCGGATCATCTTCGCTGACTTCCAGGCTCAGCCCCTGACTGACGCTGGTCAGGTGCTCGCCATCGGTTTCCGAGCCGAGCTTGATCATCAGGCGCAGGTCGTTGGCCGAGTCGGCATACAGCAAGGCATCTTCGTAGGTGATCTCGCCCTGGCTGTAGAGGTTGTACAGCGCTTGGTCGAAGGTCTGCATGCCCAGCTCGGTGGAGCGCTTCATCAACGCTTTGAGTTCGTGCACCTCGCCTTTCTTGATCAGATCGGCGGCCAGCGGGGTGTTGATCAACACCTCGATCACCGCGCGACGGCCTTTACCGTCCGGGGTCGGAATCAGCTGCTGGGCGACGATCGCCTTGAGGTTCAACGACAAATCCATCCACACCTGCTGCTGCCGATCGGCGGGGAAGAAGTTGATGATCCGGTCGAGCGCCTGGTTGGCGTTGTTGGCGTGCAAAGTGGCCAGGCACAGGTGGCCAGTTTCGGCGAAGGCCACCGCGTGGTCCATGGTCTCGCGGGTACGCACCTCGCCGATCAGGATCACGTCCGGCGCCTGGCGCAGGGTGTTCTTCAGCGCCACTTCGAAGGACTCGGTGTCGATACCCACTTCGCGCTGGGTGACGATGCAGCTCTGATGCTGGTGGATGTATTCGATCGGGTCTTCGATGGAGATGATGTGGCCGCTGCTGTTCTTGTTGCGGTAGCCGATCATCGCCGCCAGCGAGGTGGACTTGCCGGTGCCGGTGGCGCCGACGAACAGCACCAGGCCGCGCTTGGTCAGCGCCAGCTTCTTGAGAATTTCCGGCAGTTTGAGTTCGTCGAGCGTCGGGATGTTGGTCTCGATGCGGCGCAGCACCATGCCCACCAAGTTGCGCTGATAAAACGCGCTGACCCGGAAACGGCCGATCCCGCGCGCGCTGATGGCGAAGTTGCACTCGTGGTTCTCGGCGAAGTCGCGGCGCTGCTGTTCGTTCATCACGCCGAGCACGGTTTCGCGAGTCTGCTCCGGTGACATGGCGTTCTTGGTCACCGGCATGATCTTGCCATTGACCTTCATCGACGGCGGGACACCGGCGGTAATGAACAGGTCGGAACCGCCCTTTTCCACCATCAGACGCAGCAGCTTTTCAAATTCCATGGGTTCTCTCGCCTATCGTGCGACGTGCTGCCTTGACCGACGCGGAGCGCCGGCCACTGCGATCAGAAGTTTTCCGGGTTTTTGGATTTTTCGCGGGCATTCTCGCGGCTGACCAGGCCCTTGGCGACCAGGCCCTTGAGGCACATGTCGAGGGTCTGCATGCCCAGCGAGCCGCCGGTCTGGATCGCCGAATACATCTGCGCCACCTTGTCCTCGCGGATCAGGTTACGGATCGCCGGGGTGCCGATCATGATTTCGTGGGCCGCCACCCGGCCACCGCCGACCTTCTTCAGCAGAGTCTGCGAGATCACCGATTGCAGCGACTCGGAGAGCATCGAGCGAACCATGGATTTCTCTTCCGCCGGGAACACGTCGACCACCCGGTCGATGGTCTTGGCCGCGGAGGTGGTGTGCAGGGTGCCGAATACCAAGTGCCCGGTCTCCGCGGCGGTCAGCGCCAGGCGGATGGTTTCCAGGTCGCGCATCTCGCCGACCAGGATGATGTCCGGGTCTTCCCGCAGGGCCGAACGCAAGGCCTCGGAGAAGCCCAGGGTATCGCGGTGCACTTCGCGCTGGTTAACCAGACACTTCTTCGACTCGTGAACGAATTCGATCGGGTCTTCGATGGTCAGAATGTGGTGGTATTTAGTGCTGTTGAGGTGGTCGAGCATCGCCGCCAGGGTGGTCGATTTACCCGAGCCGGTCGGCCCGGTGACCAGCACCAGACCGCGCGGAACGTCGGTGATCTTCTTGAACACCTCACCCATGCCGAGGTCTTCCATGCTTAGCACTTTGGACGGAATGGTCCGGAATACTGCGCCGGCGCCGCGATTCTGATTGAACGCGTTGACCCGGAAACGCGCCACGCCAGGCACTTCGAAGGAGAAGTCGGTCTCGAGGAATTCCTCGTAATCCTTGCGCTGCTTGTCGTTCATGATGTCGTAGATCAGCGCGTGTACTTGCTTGTGATCCATCGCCGGCAGGTTGATCCGCCGCACATCGCCATCGACGCGAATCATCGGCGGCAAGCCTGCCGAGAGGTGCAGGTCTGAAGCGCCTTGCTTGGCACTGAAGGCCAGCAGCTCGGTGATATCCATGGAACTCCCCAAATACAAGCAAGCAGGTAGAATGCCGCAGACCCTTAGCGGCGGGCGCAAGTAATGTCCACGATAGCGAAGAATATTGCAAAGATCGGTGAGCGTATTCGTGAGGCGGCGCATGCCTGCGGGCGCCCGGCGGAGGCCATCGGCCTGCTCGCGGTGAGCAAGACCAAACCATCGGCAGACATCCGCGCAGCCCATGCGGCAGGTGTGTGTGACTTCGGCGAAAACTACCTGCAGGAAGCGCTGGTCAAGCAAGCGGAGCTGGCCGACTTATCCTTGATTTGGCATTTCATCGGCCCCATTCAGTCAAACAAATGCAAGACAATCGCCGAGCATTTCGCCTGGGTGCATTCGGTGGACCGGCTGAAAATCGCCGAGCGCCTGTCCAGCCTGCGCCCGGCGCAATTGCCGGCATTGAACATCTGTCTGCAAGTCAATGTCAGCGGTGAGGCGAGCAAGTCCGGCTGCACGCCAGAGGAACTGCCGCAGCTCGCCGCGGCCGTCAGCCGACTGCCCGGCTTGAAGCTACGCGGTTTGATGGCGATCCCCGAACCGACCGAGGAGCACAGTGCGCAGCATGCCGCCTTCGCTCGGGTGCGCGGACTGGCCGAGCAGCTGCAGGCCGAACAACAGATTGAACTCGACACCCTCTCGATGGGCATGAGCCACGACCTCGAAGCCGCCATCGCCGAGGGCGCCACCTGGGTACGCATCGGCACCGCCCTGTTTGGCGCCCGCGGCTACCCGGCGTCCACCTCTATATAAGGAAGCTAGTTATGAGCCAACCCCGCATCGCCTTCATCGGCGCCGGCAACATGGCCGCCAGCCTGATCGGCGGCCTGCGTGCCCAGGGCCTGGAGGCCGACGCCATCCGCGCCAGCGAGCCGAATACCGAGCAGCGCGCGCGCATTGCCGCCGAGCACGGCATCCAGGTGTTCGCCGACAACGCCGAGGCCACCCAAGGCGCCGAGATCATCGTCCTGTCGGTCAAGCCGCAGGTTATGAAAGCGGTGTGCCAGGCTCTGGCGCCGAGTCTGTCCGGCAACCCGCTGATCGTCTCGATCGCCGCCGGCATCAGCTGCGCCAGCCTGGAAAACTGGCTGGGCACCTCGCGCGCCATCGTGCGCTGCATGCCCAACACCCCGGCACTGCTGCGCGAAGGAGTCAGCGGCTTGTACGCCAACGCGGCGGTATCCAGCGTCCAGCGCGAGCAGGCCGAACAGCTGCTGTCCGCCGTCGGCCTGGCGCTGTGGCTGGATGAGGAACAGCTGATCGATGCCGTCACCGCCGTCTCCGGCAGTGGCCCGGCGTATTTCTTCCTGCTGATCGAGGCGATGACCGCCGCCGGTGAACAGCTCGGTCTGCCGCGCGACACTGCGGCCAAACTGACCCTGCAGACTGCCTTGGGCGCCGCGCGCATGGCGGTGGCCAGCGATGTCGACGCCGCCGAACTGCGCCGCCGGGTGACCTCACCAGCCGGTACCACCGAGGCGGCGATCAAAACCTTCCAGGCCGGCGGTTTCGAAACCCTGGTCAAACACGCACTGGACGCCGCCGCACACCGCTCGGCGGAGCTGGCCGAGCAGTTGGGCCAATAAGGAGCTAAGCATGACCGGACTGAATACTGCACTTATCTACATCATCCAGACCCTCGGCAGCCTGTACCTGCTGATCGTGCTGCTGCGTTTCATCCTGCAACTGGTGCGCGCCGACTTCTATAACCCGCTCAGCCAGTTCATCGTCAAGGCCACCCAGCCGTTGCTCAAGCCGTTGCGCCGCGTGGTGCCGGGCTTCGCCGGTCTGGATCTGGCCTCGCTGGTGCTGGCGATTCTGGTCCAGCTGCTGCTGATGGTGGTGACCCTGACCCTGATGGGTTACGGCGTGGCCGGCTACATCTTGCAGGTGCTGATCTGGTCGATCATCGGCGTCACCTCGCTGTTTCTCAAAGTGTTCTTCTTCGCCCTGATCGTCAGCGTGATCCTTTCCTGGGTGGCACCGGGCAGCTACAACCCGGGGGCGCAACTGGTCAACCAGATCTGCGAACCGCTGCTGGCACCGATTCGGCGCTTCCTGCCGAGCCTCGGCGGCCTGGATCTCTCGCCGATCTTCGCCTTTATCGCGCTGAACCTGCTGGACATGCTGGTGATCGGCAACCTGGCGGCAATGACCGGCATGCCGAAGATGCTCAGTCCGTTCCTGTGACTGGCCGCGCCCGGAGCCGAGGATGAGCTGGTACCGTTGGGACGGCGCCGACCTCATCCTCGACTGCCACCTGCAGCCCAAGGCCAGCTGCGACGAGTTCGCCGGGCTGCATGGTGAGCGGCTGAAGATCCGCCTTACCGCCCCGCCGGTGGAAGGCAAGGCCAATGCCCAGCTGTTGGCCTTTCTCGGCAAGGCCTTCGGTGTGGCGAAAAGCCAGGTCAGCCTGGAAAGTGGCGAGCTGAACCGACAGAAACGCGTGCGTATTCGCAGCCCCAAGCGCTTGCCCAATGAACTGCACCTCGGCGGCCCCAACTGACCGCCCAGCCCGATTGACCGACCTTAGGGCGGCGCTGGCAGGTGGGCCAATTGACGCTGCCAACGCCTCCCGCATAATGCCCGGAGCACGCGCCCGGCGTGCGTTGCACCGAGTTCCGCCATGACCCGCAGGATGCGCAGCCAATCAGGAGAGCCAGGATGAGCATGGAACGTCTCAGTCAACAAGTGACTGCCTACGTCGCGTGGAAGCGCGAGCTGATGCGCGAAATCACGCGCTACCGCAGTTGGCTGGCGCACAACCGCCTCAACTCCGAGGCGATGGAAACCCGTCTGGAACGGGCCATGCGCCTGCTGCGCACCGACCACATCACCCTGGCTTTCGTTGGCGAATTCTCGCGCGGCAAGACCGAGCTGATCAACTCGCTGTTCTTCTCCCAATATGGCCAGCGCATGCTGCCCTCGCAGGCCGGGCGCACCACCATGTGCCCCACCGAGCTGTTCTTCGACCCGCGCTCGGAACGCTCCTACATCCGCCTGCTGCCGATCGAAACGCGCCTGGCCGATGCCAGCGTTTCGCAGTTCAAACGTATTCCCCGGCACTGGGTGAACATTCCCCTGGACCTCAGCGACCCGGCCAACATGGTCCAGGCCTTCGCCCAGGTGGCAAAGACCAAACCGATGCCGGTCGAACAGGCGATCCAGCTTGGTTTCCACCCGGACATGCTGGAAAGCGCCGGCAAACCTGGGCTGGTTTTGGTGCCGGCCTGGCGCCATGCGATCGTCAACTTCGATCATCCGCTGCTGCGCCAGGGCCTGCGCATCCTCGACACCCCGGGCCTGAATGCCCTCGGCAGCGAGCCGGAACTGACCCTGTCGATGCTGCCCAGCGCCCAGGCGATCATCTTCCTGCTGTCGGCCGATACCGGGGTGACCGCCAGCGACATGGAAATCTGGCAGAACCACATCCGCCAGCTCGACGAAGACACCCAGACCAGCCTGTTCGCCGTGCTCAACAAGATCGACGTGCTGTGGGACGACCTGGCCGGCGAGACGTTCGTGCAGAACGCCATCGCGCAGATCCAGAGCGCCACCGCCAAACAGCTCGGTATCGCCCAGACCGAGGTGCTGCCGCTGTCGGCCAAGCAGGCGCTGCTGGCCAAGGTGCGCGGCGACGCCGCCCTGCTCAAGCGCAGCCAGATGGAAAACCTGGAAAACCTGCTCTGCGAACGCATCGTCGCGCAGAAGGAGCGCCTGCTCGAACAGCGTGTGGTCAATCAAGTGCTGGCCCTGGTGCAAAACAGCCAGCACGTGCTCAACCTGCGCCTGGAAAAGGTCCGCGAACAACAAGGCCAGCTGTCCAGCCATCAGCAGGACAACGGCCAACTGCTGTTCGAGATGACCGCCAAAACCAAGGACGACCACAGCCAGCACCACAAACGCCTGCTCAGCCTGAAAACCAATCAGCGCCTGCTCAAGCGCCAGGGTGATCTGCTCTGCGCCGCGGTGAATGCCGAGCGCCTCGAAGAGCATGTGGTCAAGGTGCGCGAGAACCTCAGCGGCAGCTGGACCACGCTTGGCATCAATCAGGCGATCCTGCATTTCTTTCGTTCGGTCGACCACGACCTGCACAGCCTCGGCCAGGAAGCGGAAATGGCCAACAAGATGGTCAGCGCCATCTATCGACGGCACAACGAAGAGAATCCGTTGAACGGCATCGATGCGCCGTTGTTCGAGATCCAGCGCTACCAGCGTGAGCTCAAGCAGCTGCGCGTTAAGGCCGACCAGTTCCGCCTGCAGATGAAAACCCTGCTGACCGAGAAGCGCGTGCTGACCCGACGCTTCTTCGCCACCCTGGTGCAGGAACTCATCGGCCTGCACATGCGCCTGCGCCAGGACGCCGAACAGTGGGCACACGATGCGCTGATGCCGCTGATGCAATACACCCTGGAACACAAGCAACTGCTCGAAAGCCACATGCTGCGCCTCAAGTCGCTGGCCCAGGACACCCAGCAGGCGCGCGTGCGCGGTGAGCAATTGCTGCGCTACAGCGGCGAGCTCGAGCAACAGTTGCAGCAGGCCGCGGAGATACTGCGCACCTTGCGCCGCCCGGCGCCGATCCAGCGCCAGGGCAAGGTCGTGACCTTGCCGGTGGCCAACTACCAGCAAGGCACCGACTGATCCCCCAGCGCCGTTTTTTGTAGCGTTTTTTCAAGGCATTAGCCCACCGCCCCGATTGCTTGCCGCACGGGGCGGTGCTCTTTAGACTGGCGCCCTCCCCCGATAAAGAGCAGGGTCGATGCCCACCGTCTTTCCCGAAGACTCCGTCGGCCTGGTGATTCCCCAGGTTGCCGATTTCCCTGAACCCTTGTCCCTGGCCTGCGGTCGCAGCCTGGCCGATTACCGGCTGGTGTACGAGACCTATGGCCAGCTGAACGCCGCGCGCAGCAACGCCGTGCTGATCTGCCACGCGCTCTCCGGCCATCATCACGCCGCCGGCTATCACAGCGCCGACGAGCGCAAGCCCGGCTGGTGGGATAGCTGCATCGGTCCCGGCAAGCCAATCGATACCAACAAATTCTTTGTCGTCAGCCTCAACAATCTCGGCGGCTGCAACGGTTCGACCGGCCCGTCGAGCGTCAATCCGGCGACCGGCAAACCGTTCGGCGCGGATTTCCCGGTGATGACCGTGGAAGACTGGGTCAACAGCCAGGCGCGCCTGGCTGACCGCCTCGGCATCGGCCAATGGGCCGCCGTGGTGGGCGGCAGCCTGGGCGGCATGCAGGCGCTGCAATGGAGCATCAGCTACCCGGAGCGCATCCGTCATTGCCTGGCAATTGCCTCGGCGCCCAAGCTCTCGGCTCAGAACATCGCCTTCAACGAAGTGGCGCGCCAGGCGATCCTCACCGACCCGGAGTTTCATGGCGGGCATTTCCAGGAACAAAACGTGATCCCCAAGCGCGGCCTGATGCTGGCGCGCATGGTCGGCCATATCACCTACCTGTCGGATGACGCCATGGGCGAGAAATTCGGCCGCGGGCTGAAGAGCGAGAAGCTCAATTACGACTTCCACAGCGTCGAATTCCAGGTCGAAAGCTACCTGCGCTATCAGGGCGAAGAGTTTTCTGGGCGTTTCGATGCCAACACCTACCTGCTGATGACCAAGGCGCTGGACTACTTCGACCCGGCCGCCGCTCACGATGGCAATCTGGCCAAGACCCTGGCCGGTGCGCAGGCGGACTTCTGCGTGATGTCGTTCACCACCGACTGGCGCTTCTCGCCGGCCCGCTCACGCGAGCTGGTCGATGCGCTACTCGCCGCGCGCAAGAACGTCTCCTACCTGGAGATCGACGCGCCACAGGGCCACGATGCCTTCCTCATCCCGATCCCGCGCTACCTGCAGGCCTTCAGCAGCTACATGAACAGGATTCTGGTGTAACCATGCGTGCCGACCTGGAAATCATCCAAGACTGGATCCCCGCCGGCAGCCGCGTGCTCGACCTCGGCTGCGGCAACGGCGAACTGCTGGCCTGGCTGGGCGAGCACAAGCAGGTCAGTGGCTATGGCCTGGAAATCGATCCGGCCAACATCGCCGAGTGCATCGACAAAGGCGTCAATGTCATCGAGCAGAACCTCGACGAAGGGCTGGGCAACTTCGCCAGCAACAGCTTCGACGTAGTGGTGATGACCCAAGCCCTGCAGGCCGTGCACTACCCGGACCGGATCCTCGAAGAGATGCTGCGGGTCGGCAAGACCTGCATCATCACCTTCCCCAACTTCGGTCACTGGCGCTGCCGCTGGTATCTGGCGCGCAACGGACGCATGCCGGTGTCGGAATTCCTCCCGTACACCTGGTACAACACGCCGAACATCCATTTCTGCACCTTCAAGGATTTCGAGGCACTGTGCCGCGAGCGCCAGGTCAAGGTGCTCGACCGCCTGGCCGTCGACCAGCAACACCGCGACAGTTTCGCCAGCCGGCTTTGGCCTAACCTGTTAGGTGAGATCGGCATCTATCGCGTCAGCGGACCTGGCGTGCTGGATCACCGCATCGCCGTCTGACCTGCCCGTACAAGGAGAATCCCATGCGTCGCCTCATCCTGTTTTTCTGCGCCCTGTGCCTGGCCCTGCCGGCGCTGGCCGAGCGCAAACAAAGCTTCGGCGATCTGGACGTGCATTACAGCGCCTTCAACTCCAGCTACCTGCAACCCGATACGGCCGCCGCCACCGGCCTGACCCGCAGCAAGACCCAGGGCGTGCTCAACATTGCCGTGCTCAAGGCCGGCAAGGCCAGTACCGCGACTGTCAGCGGCTCGGTCACCGATCTGCTCGGCAAGGCGCGGCCACTAACCTTCAAGCAGGTCAACGACAGCGGCGCCATCTACTACCTGGCGCAGTTTCCCTTCGATCAGCAGGAAATGCTGCGCTTCCGCGTGCAGGTGCAAGTCGGCGCCGGCGCGCCGCACAGCTTCGACTTCAGCCAGGAGTTCTTCCCCGATCCATGAAACCGCTCAGCCAACTGGTGCTGGCCAGCCATAACGCCGGCAAGCTCAAAGAACTCCAGGCCATGCTCGGCGAACGCATCGTGGTGCGCTCGGTCGGCGAGTTCAGCAGTCACGAACCGGAAGAAACCGGCCTGACGTTCATCGAGAACGCGATCCTCAAGGCCCGCCACGCCGCCAAGGTGTCTGGCTTGCCGGCGCTGGCCGACGACTCGGGGCTGGCGGTGGATTTCCTAGGCGGTGCACCCGGCATCTATTCCGCCCGCTATGCCGATGGCCAGGGCGATGCGGCCAACAATGCCAAGCTGCTGGAAGTGCTCAAGGATGTCCCGGACGCCGAGCGCGGCGCGCAATTCGTCTGCGCCCTGGCGTTGCTGCGGCATGCCGACGACCCCCTGCCGATTCTCTGCGAAGGCCTCTGGCACGGGCGCATCCTGCATGCCGCCAGCGGTGCGCATGGCTTCGGCTACGACCCGCTGTTCTGGGTGCCCGAGCGCAACTGCTCGAGCGCCGAACTGACGCCCGCCGAGAAGAACCAGCTCAGCCACCGGGCGCGGGCCATGGCCCAGCTCAAGCAACGCCTGGGCCTGGCATGAACGAGCAGCCTGCTGGCGGCGTGCAAACGCTGCGGATTGTGCCGTCTGCGGACGGGCGCGAGGACCGCTCCGATGCGCGGCCCAACGGCTTCCAGTTGCCGCCGTTGTCGCTGTACATCCACATTCCCTGGTGCGTGCGCAAATGCCCGTACTGCGACTTCAATTCCCACGCCGCCGGCCCCGAACTACCCGAAGCCGCCTATGTCGACGCCCTGCTCGCCGATCTGGATGCCGATCTGGGCCACGTGCATGGCCGGGAGCTGACCTCGATTTTCTTTGGCGGCGGCACGCCCAGCCTGTTCAGTGCCGACGCGCTGGGCCGTTTGCTGGCCGGCGTCGAGCAACGCATCCGCTTCGCCGGCGACATCGAGATCACCCTGGAAGCCAACCCCGGCACCTTTGAACAGGCCAAGTTCAGCGCCTACCGGGCGCTGGGCATCAATCGCCTGTCGATCGGCATCCAGAGCTTTCAGGAAAGCCAGCTCAAGGCGCTCGGACGGATCCACGATGGCGCCGAGGCGATCCGCGCCGCCGATATGGCGCGCGCCGCCGGCTTCGATAATTTCAACCTTGACCTGATGCACGGCCTGCCGGGGCAGACAGTCGAGGACGCCCTGGCCGACCTGCGCACCGCCATCGCCCAGGCGCCGACCCATTTGTCCTGGTACCAGCTGACCCTGGAGCCGAACACGGTGTTCTGGAGCCAGCCGCCGCTGCTGCCAGAGGACGACATCCTCTGGGACATTCAGGAAGCTGGTCAGGCGCTGCTCGCCGAGCATGGCTATGCCCAGTACGAAGTCTCGGCCTATGCCCGCGAGGGTCGCCAGGCCCGGCATAACCTGAATTACTGGAGCTTCGGCGACTTCCTCGGCATCGGCGCCGGCGCCCACGCCAAGCTGAGCAGCCCGGATGGCCATATCCAGCGCAGCTGGAAGACCCGCTTGCCCAAGGACTATCTCGACCCGGCCAAGCGCTTCCAGGCCGGCGAGCGCCAGCTGGGCGCCGACGAGCTGCCCTTCGAATTCCTGATGAATATCCTGCGCCTCAGCCAGGGTGCGCCGGCCGCGCTGTTCGCCGAACGCACCGGCCTGCCGCTGGCCAGCCTTGATGCCGCGCGCCGCGAGGGCGAAGCCCGCGGGCTGCTGCTGGCCGATCCCGAACGTCTGGTCGCCAGCGCCAAGGGCCAACTGTTTCTCAACGACCTGCTGCAACTCTTCTTGCCCTAAGGACGCACATGGACCTGCTACTCGATCTGATCGCCACCCTGTCTCGCT
This sequence comes from Pseudomonas sp. LS44, assembly GCF_024730785.1. Lineage (NCBI taxonomy): Bacteria > Pseudomonadati > Pseudomonadota > Gammaproteobacteria > Pseudomonadales > Pseudomonadaceae > Pseudomonas > Pseudomonas sp. LS44. The sequence continues at coordinate 324,376 of NZ_CP102830.1, read as the reverse complement.
GGACCCGCGGGCACCTCTACGACATCTCGCTCGCGGTGATGGCCACCCTGCTGGTGCTGTTCGGTCCGGGCATCAACAGCTGGATCCAGCAGCGCATCGGCGGCCTGAACTTCATCTTCCGCACCCTGCTGTTCGTGCTGATCTGCGCGGTGGGCTACGGCCTGGCGATGATCTACCTGACCCCCTGGCTGGCGAAAGGGCTGGGGTATTTCAACAACTACACCCTGGCGCCGGTGCTGCTACTAGTCTTCTTCCTGATCGGCGTGATCGCCGATCGCAACTAGGTAGATGGCCCTCCTTGGCTGTCGCCAGCCAAGGAGCGCGTCATGAAGCCACTCAAACACCTGTACCTGTATTTCCAGGACGGCCAGCACCTGACCCTGCGCTTTCCGCAGCAGAGTGAAGACTTAGTAGCCATCGCGCGCGGCCTGCGCAGGCAGCTGGAGTCGCCGTTTCTGAGCATCGAAGTGGACGGCGACTTGCTGCTGATCCCGCGCGAGAGCATCAAGTACCTGCAGATCAGCCCGGCACCCATCGCCTTACCGGAGCCGACCATCGTCGGTGCCGAACTGGTCGATTGAGTCTGCCCACGAGGCTGCTGGTAGGCAGGCATAAAAAAACCGCCAGAAGGCGGTTTTTTCTTGGGGGGTAGACTCAGTTGCCTTCGCGGCGCAGCGCTTGCGGGGTGAAGTCGCGCGGGCTGAGCGGGGCCCGGAAGTCGTACATCGGCTCGTTGTTGTCCAAGCCGTCGGCGAAGTAACGATCACCCGGAAAGTCGTAGATGGTTTCCAGGGTGCTGCCGAACATCGGCGCATCGTAATAGCTGATCGGATGACTTTCCTGCAGGCCGACCAGCGCATCGTGCTTGTCGTATAGATCGACGGCGAGGATCTGCCAGCTGTCTTCATCCAGATAGAAACGCCGCTTGGCATACGGATGGCTGAAGCCGGTGCGCAGCTGCGCCTCGACCACCCAGACGCGGTGCGGCTCGTAGCGCAGCAGCTCGGGATTGACGGTCTTGCGCTTGAGGATCGTCTCGTAGGCGATGCCCTGCTGGTGCACGGCGTAGCTGTTGTAGGGCACGAGCATTTCCCGCTTGCCGAGCAGCGTCCAGTCGTAGCGGTCCGGCGCGCCGTTGTAGGAATCGACCATGTCCGCGGTGGCCATGCCGTTGGTGTCCGGCTGCAGGCTATCGAAGGCCAGCATCGGCAGACGGCGCACGCGCCGCTCGCCACGGTTGAAGCGCCAGGCCTTGCGGATCGACAGCACCTGATCGAGGGTTTCCTGCACCACCAGCGCCGAACCGGCCAGCTTGGCCGGCGCGACGATCTTGTACTTGTAATAGAACAGCGTGTTGTCCAGGCCCTTGGGGGTGATGCCGTCGCGGCCGTAGACGAAGTAGATCTCACGATCCAGCTTGAGCAGGTTGTAGCTGCCGTTGGCGAGCACCGCCGCCTGGTTGGTGATCAGGTGGATCTGCTCACCGCGATAGCGCATCACGTGGTTCCAGATCGCTTCCTGGCCGGTCTTCGGCAGCGGGAAGGGAATCCCCGCGGCAGCACCCTCGACGCCGTTGCCGCCGGAAATCAGCTCGGCATTCAGGGCGTTGAAGCGCGTCGCGTCGTAGATCCGTTGCGGCGCCGCGGCGCTGCGGTGGCTGGGCATGACGCGCAGGTAGTAATCCGGATGACTGGCCAGCAACTGCTGCATGCCCGGCGTTAGCAGCGCCTGGTACTGCGCCTGATTGGCCTGGTTGACCACGTATTGCACAGCATCGGCGGCATATGGGTCGGGATGATGCATGCCCGGCTGATAGCCGGCGATCGGCGTGGCCAGACCGCCCTCCCAGGCGCCGATGGTGCCGGCAGCGTTGCCGGCGCGCTCACCGCCCAGCGGCGTGAGATCCTCACCGAGCCGAGCGGCCTGCTGGCTATCGACCTTGGCCTGCGCCGGCAATGCTGCCAGCGCCAACAATAGAACTGCTAACGATTTCAAAGCGGATTCTCCTCGCCGCGACGTGACGACGTCGCTCCAGCACCTGCGGGCTGGTGGGTTGCTCTCAGAAGGCCTGCCTGGCGAGTCCCGGCAGCGGCCGGTCGAGGTGCATCCATGCGCGGCCGGCGAGCGGCCGGGGCGCATGGTAGGGCAGTCGCCGCACACTGTCTTGTGACACAGCGCACAGTTACGCAGTCGCCAATACGCAGTCGCCAAATATGACCGAACAGTCAGTCGATGCGGGCGAACTTGAGGTCCCAGACGCCATGCCCGAGGCGCTCGCCGCGGCGCTCGAACTTGGTCACCGGGCGCTCTTGCGGGCGCTCCACGCAGCGCCCGTCGGCGGCCAGATTGCGGTAGCCGGGCGCCACGTTCATCACCTCGAGCATGTGCTCGGCGTAGGGCTCCCAGTCAGTGGCCATGTGCAACACGCCACCAACCTTGAGTTTCTGGCGGATCAGCTCGGCGAACGCCGGCTGGACGATGCGCCGCTTGTGATGGCGGGCCTTGTGCCAGGGATCGGGAAAGAACAGCAGCACGCGGTCGAGGCTGGCGTCGGCGACGCACTGGCGCAACACGTCGAGGGCGTCGCAGCTGTACACCCGCAAGTTGCTCAATTCGAGTTGCTGGACGCCCATCAGCAGCGCACCGACCCCCGGTTTGTGCACTTCGACGCCGATGAAGTCCTGCTCCGGCGCGGCCTTGGCCATCTCCAGGGTGGAGTGGCCCATGCCGAAACCGATCTCGAAGGTGCGCGGCGCCTGGCGGCCGAACACCGCGTCGAAGTCCGGCGCGCCCGCTTCCAGTTCCAGGCCGAACTTCGGCCAGCCTTCGTCGATGGCGCGCTGCTGGCCTTCGGTAATGCGTCCGGCGCGCATCACGAAACTCTTGATGGTGCGCAGGTGCGGTTGCGGTTCAGCGGGGATCTGGCTGTCGGTCATAGGATGGCTCGGTGTCAATGGGTAGGAGCGGATTCATTCGCGATGGGGCAACACCCTTTCGCGAATGAATTCGCTCCTACGAAAGCGGTGGTGATTACTGGATCAGGCCGTCGAGCGGCGACGAGGCGCTGGCGTAGAGTTTCTTCGGCATGCGTCCGGCCAGATAGGCGAGACGTCCGGCTTCGATGGCGTACTTCATCGCCTGGGCCATCAGCACCGGCTGCTGCGCATGGGCGATAGCGCTGTTCATCAGCACCGCCTCACAACCCAGTTCCATGGCGATGGTGGCATCCGACGCGGTGCCGACACCGGCATCGACGAGCACTGGCACGGTGGCTTCTTCGAGGATGATGCGCAGGTTGTAGGGGTTGCAGATGCCCAGCCCGGTGCCGATCAGGCCGGCCAGCGGCATCACCGCGATGCAACCCATCTCGGCCAGCTGGCGGGCGATGATCGGGTCATCGCTGGTGTACACCATCACGTCGAAACCATCCTTGACCAACACTTCGGCGGCCTTGAGGGTCTCGATGACGTTGGGGAACAGGGTCTTCTGGTCGGCCAGCACTTCCAGCTTGACCAGCTTGTGACCGTCCAGCAGCTCCCGCGCCAGGCGGCAGGTGCGCACCGCCTCCTCGGCGTTATAGCAACCGGCGGTGTTCGGCAGGATGGTGTAGCGCTCCGGCGAGATCACCTCAAGCAGGTTCGGCTCGCCGGGATTCTGGCCGATGTTGGTGCGGCGCACCGCCACGGTGACGATTTCGGCGCCGGATGCCTCGATGGCCGCGCGGGTCTCGTCGAGATCCTTGTATTTACCGGTGCCGACCAGCAGGCGCGACTGGTAGGTACGGCCGGCCAGGGTAAAGGGCTTGTCGCTGCGAATCTGGCTCATCAGAAACCTCTTGCTTGACGGATATACGGGGCGGAGCAGCTTGCCGGGGAGCGTAGCGAGCGACGGCTAGGCAAGGCGCAACGACCAACGGAAGTAACAGCCAAAGGCTGGCCCGAAGGGGGAGCGCCAGCGAATAAATCAGCCGAGGAAGCGGAGTTTACAACTGTAAATGAGCATTCCGAGGCTGATTTCAACGCGGCATAGCCGAGCGCAGTAGCTTTCCCCTAACCACCACCGATGGCATGCACTACCTCGATCTGGTCGCCTTCGCGCAGGGCGGTGGCGACGTGCTGGCTACGCGGCACGATGTCCAGATTGAGTTCGACCGCAACGCGTTTGCCGGTCAGTTCCAGACGTGCGAGCAGATCGCCGAGGGTATTACCATCGGGCAGCTCGTAGGGTTCACCGTTCAATTGAATGCGCATGACGGGCGATCACAACTGGAGAGGGGCCGGCATTCTAGCGCCATCGCCGGCCGGCGACCAAGGCAAACTGCCGGTCATTCGTCTCGAAGCTGACGCATGAGTCAGGTTGTCAGCGAGTCAGATTCCAGGCTGCGATACCCAGGCTCAGCCAGCCGCCCAGAAAGGCCAGGCCGCCGAACGGAGTAACGATGCCCAGACTGCGGATGCCGGTCAGGCTGAGCAAGTACAGGCTGCCGGAAAACAGCAGGATGCCGAGTACGAACAAGCCACCAGCCACGCCCAATGCGCGGCCCGGCACATGCAGGCTAAGCAGCGCCAGGGCCAGCAAGGCCAGCGCATGGACCATCTGGTAATGCACCCCGGTCTGAAACACGGCCAGGTAATCGGCGGTCAGTTGACTCTTCAAGCCGTGGGCGGCGAAAGCGCCGAGCGCCACCGCGGTGAAACCGAAAAACGCGGCGAGCAACAACAGGGGGCGCAACATGGACACTTCTCCGTGGGCCAGTGCCAGACAGACGGCACGCGGTCGTTATAATGGCCGCCTATCGCGCCCGGGCCAAGCCATCCATGCCACGTCTGCTTCGTCGTCTCGTCAAATTCCTGCTCTGGGCCATGGCCGCCAGCGCCGCGCTGGTCCTGATACTGCGCTGGGTGCCGCCGCCAGGCACGGCGCTGATGGTCGAGCGCAAGGTCGAATCCTGGATGGATGGCGAGCCGATCGACTTGCAGCGCGACTGGCGGCCGTGGAAGGAGTTGCCGGACACCCTCAAGGTGGCGGTGATCGCCGGCGAAGATCAGCGCTTCGCCGAACACTGGGGCTTCGACTTCACCGCGATTCGCCAGGCGCTCGCGCACAACGAGCGCGGCGGCTCACTGCGCGGTGCCAGCACGCTCAGCCAGCAGGTGGCCAAGAATCTGTTCCTGTGGTCCGGCCGCAGCTGGCTGCGCAAAGGCCTGGAGGCCTGGTTCACCGGCTTGATCGAGCTGTTCTGGCCGAAGCAGCGGATTCTTGAGGTGTATCTGAACAGCGTCGAGTGGGGCGATGGGATATTCGGCGCCGAGGCCGCGGCGCGTCACCACTTCCGCATCGGCGCGCCGTACCTGTCGGCCCAGCAGGCCAGCCTGCTCGCCGCGGTGCTACCCAATCCGCACCGCTGGAACGCCGGTCGGCCCAATGCCTACGTCAACCGCCGTGCCAGCTGGATCCGCCAGCAGATGCGCCAGCTCGGCAACGGGCATTACCTGCTGCAACTGCCGGCCGGCCATCCGGCTTGGCTGGCCGCCATGTTCGGCCGCTAGCGGCGCTTGATCGGCAGGTTCTGCAGTAGCTGTAATTGCCCATCACGCAGATACAGGGTCAGGCCCTGCTCGGGATACACCCAGGCTTCGCCGCCCTCTTCCACGCCCAGGCGCACGCGCGGCGGGCCGAGGCTGGCGATCACCCGCTTGTCGGCGACTGCTGCCACCGGCTTGAGCAGCAGACTGGCGAA